>JAZRYI010000077.1:0-21922 GCA_045600665.1 Bacteroidaceae bacterium | reverse complement strand
TGCCTATATATTATTAACAATTAAATTGTTACAAACAATTATGAAAAGATTCTTTTCTATGCGCCTACTTGGCGTAATGGCAATCGCTGCAATAGCATTGTCGAACGTGTTCCTTGCCGCCTGCAGCGAGGACGATGACATGGAGATGAACAGCTCAACTCTGGCTGAAGGGCTGATGACGAGAGCGGGAGAAAGAGACCCAACTCCACAACCAAGAGAGGGTGTACCTGTTGCAGCAGGAGATACAACTATAAAAGAAGTTTCAATTGATGGTTTCCCTTGCGATATAAAAATATCATGGACACGTGTTTTGTTTATTTAGATAAGCTCTTTATTTTCATCACGAAAGCTGCATTGTTGTGCTCCTTCTTTTTCTATTTCAGTATTGCATCTGTGTTTGCTCAAAACGTGACTTCAGACGAAATAGCTAAATTGAACAAATACATCAAAACTGCCATGAACTTCAACCGCACTTATCCACAAGAGAAGGTGTATCTGCATTTCGACAATACTGGCTACTTCGAGAATGAGACCATCTGGTTCAAGGCATACGTGACAAGGACTGACGACGGCAACTTCTCCGACCTGAGCAAGGTGCTGTACGTGGAACTGCTCAACCCGAGCGGTGACGTGATAAACACCAAGAAACTGCATATAGACGATAAGGGACAGGCAAACGGAGAGTTCCGGCTGGACAGCTTGTATGGCTCAGGCTACTATGAGGTGCGCGCCTACACTCGCTACATGACAAACTGGGGCACGAATGCATGCTTCTCAAGGGTGCTGCCAGTGTTCAAGGCTCCGACGGAAGAAGGCAATTACAAGAATCCTACCATTCGAACAATAAACTACAAAGCGCGTGATCCAAACAACCGTGAGGATGATGATTCACTGTACACGGCAGCCATCGAAGAAGGACTATACACGAATAACCTTGCAAATAAAGTGACGGTGAAGTTTTACCCAGAGGGAGGTGACATCATAGCAGGCAAGAAGAACAGGATAGCCATGTGGGCAGTGGATGACAATGGCTATCCATACGAGATGATGGGGCAGGTGATGGATGAGAGTGACAATGCTATCGCCATCGTGCAGACCGACTCCACAGGAAGGGGGGTGTTCGATATAGTGCCTCAGGAAGGCAAGCTGACCCTTGTTACTACCAACTTGAAAAACAAGGTGAGCAAGTTCGATTTGCCAATGCCTAAGAAGGAAGGATGCCAGCTTCTTGTGGATGCCATAAGTGAAGATATATCAGCCACTATGCAGTTCACCGACAGCTTGCGTAATCAAACTGTTGGCTATGTGCTGATGCATAGTGGCAATGTGATAGGCTGCGACACGCTCAAGGCAGAGGCTGCAGTGCGCCTCGACTTCCAGCGCAGCATGCTTAAAGAGGGAGTGAACCAGCTAACAGTGATAGGCTGTGACGGAAGGATCCTTGCCGAGCGCCAGTTCTTCATCTGCCCTAAAGCAGAGCAGATGGAAAGCGACATGGTGCTGTCATCACCAACCGAGCGACTCAAGCCATGCGGCAAGGTGGAGCTGGATATAAGCACTCTTCCTAATTCTTCCTTTTCGTTCTCAGCAATGGATGCAGCAACTCTGAACAATGGCGTGCATGGCAACATGAAGACATGGATGCTGCTGTCATCTGAAGTGAAGGGCTACATACACAACGTGGACTACTACTTCGAAGCTGACGATGAGGAGCACCGCAGGGCAGCCGACATGCTGATGCTCACCCAGGGATGGCGACGCTATGACTGGAAGCTGATGTCAGGACAAGAAAAGCTGGACAATGGACAGATGATAGAGGACAAGTTCTATGTGTATGGCAAGCTGAGGGAGTTCCGCAAACGCAACCATGTGAATGATGTGACATTGAGTGTTACCTTGTATAACAAAGATGGTCAGAGCATGAATGGCAAGGTGGTTACCGACATAGATGGCAACTATGCTTTCGAGCTTCCTTTCGTGGATGGCGAATGGGAGATGCAGATATACACAACAAAACGCGATGACAAGAGCAGAGACAAGCGAAAGACCTTCTATGTTGGCATTGATCGTCGCTTCTCTCCCACTCCAAGGTACATAACGCATGAGGAAGCAAGCATTACATGGCCAAACGCATCAAACGTTGAGTTCTTAACACAATATGATGGAGACGATGAATTTCTGCAAATCGCCAAGCGCAACCACCTTCTTGAGAATGTCACAGTGAAGGCAAAAAAACGCTATTTCACTAATGATGACTTCATGTATAAGAATGAATCATGGGCAAAGAAAGCTGCTACTATATACTATGATTTCGACAAAGAACTTGATGCTATCAGAGATGAAGGGGAGCAAGAGCCAAGTCTTGCAGAGTTCTTGGTGAGGAAAAACAGATCATTCAAACCTTTGGTTACCTATGACATTACTCAAGGTTTGCTCTACAACGGTCTTCCTGTCAAGTTCATAATTGATAATAATTTAAGGCATAGTGGATTTAATTTGTATAGCAGTCCGCTGAATGAAGTCAGATGCATATACATTGCTCCATATACAACATCCCAGGAAGCTGATATGTCAATAACAGATATGCCAATCACGAAAGTTTTCATATTCTTGCACCACTTCTTTACCACCGAGAGTCAGAAAGGTCTCCGCCGCACAAAATTCCAGGGCTTCAACATTCCAGAGACCTTCAAGATGGAGGACTACACCAATCTTCCCCCAGTGGAGGACTTCCGTCGCACCCTCTACTGGAACCCGAACGTGACCACCGACAAGGATGGCAAGGCAAGGATAGAGTTCTTCAACAACTCGTCCTGCACGGAGATGTTCATCAGTGCGGAGGGAATCAGTGAGGACGGAAAGATGATAGTGTATTGAGATGCAAGAGAGGACATTTCCCTCTCTTGGGTGTTGATGCACAATCTGCTGGCAAAGGAATCCAACATTTTCTTGCCGTAACTATGTTTTTTGCACTACTTACGGCAAAGAAATCTAATATTTTCTTGCCGCAACTATTGAATTGTGGAATAAAACTCGTATCATTGTAGCACAAAAAATTAGATTGATATGGGAACAATGCAATTTATCGCTTGTTTTCATGGCAAGAGGCAATGGCAAGCACCACCATCAGCACCACCACGCAATATAACTGTTTTCTCATACTTGCACGATACAAGTGGTGCATTTGCCTTTATTCTTTGAGGAATGCAGCAAGTTTCTCTACGGCACGAGCCCTGTGGCTTATGCCGTTTTTTATGTCGTTGCCAAGCTCAGCAAAGGTCTTGTCATGGCCTTCGGGGATGAAGATTGGGTCGTAGCCGAAGCCGCCTTCGCCTCGCTTCTCGGCAATGATGTGGCCATTGACTATGCCATCGAAATAGTGTGTTTCGTCGCCCAGGATGAGGGCGATGCTGGTGCGGAAGCATGCTGGGGCTGGTGTCTTGCCTGCAAGCTTTGAGAGGAGGCAATTCATGTTGGTGTCGTCCTTGCCATCGCCTATCTGATAGTCGTGCATCGCTGCGTATCTGGCAGAATAAACTCCTGGCTCACCATTCAGAGCCTCAACCTGAAGGCCTGAGTCATCGGCAAAGCAGTCGAAGCCAAAGTGCTGCTTCACGTATTGAGCCTTCTGGAGGGCATTGCCGCGGAATGTGTCGGAGGTCTCGGGGATGTCGGCATCACAGCCGATGTCGCACAGACTCTTGACTGTGAATTGGTCGCCAAGGATGGAACGAATCTCTTCAAGCTTATGGGCGTTGTTGCTTGCAAAAACTAAAGTTTTCATATTTTTTTGATTATATGTTACTATTTATTGATACGTATCAAATTTGCAATATGGAAGTGCGAAATTAGCACTTTTCTTTCAAGTTGAATGCATTATTTTGGATATTTTTGCCATTTTATGTAAATTTTGCTAATATTATTTGACAAATTAAATAAAATGCCGTACTTTTGTTGACAAAATGTAACTCAACTATATAAAAGAAATGGAAAAAATTGACAAACTGGATAAGCAGATAATGGAGATTATCTCTGCTAATGCTCGTATCCCGTTCAAGGATGTGGCGGCTGTGTGTGGCGTGTCGCGTGCTGCTATCCATCAGCGCGTGCAGCGTTTGATTGATACCAACGTCATCATCGGCTCGGGATACCATATTAATCCTAAGAGTCTTGGATACAACACTTGCACATACGTTGGTATAAGATTGGAAAAGGGTTCGATGTACGCTCGCGTGGTGGATGAGCTGAACAAGATTCCTGAGATAGTGGAGTGCCACTACACTACGGGTCCGTACACTATGCTGGTGAAGCTGTATGCTCGCGACAATGAGCAGCTGATGGACTTGCTGAACCGCAAGATTCAGGGCATCACTGGCGTGGACTCTACAGAGACGCTCATCTCGCTGGATCAGAGCATAAAGAAGGAAGTGCCTATATGCGTGACTGAGGAGACTGAGGTGAAGCCTGTAGTGGGCGGTGAGGCTAAGATCATACTTGGTGATGATGAGTAGGCTCTATGCTTGCCCCCCCTGAGTGCATAGGTCGATAGAAACAAACACAAAACAAGCGAGGCTGCATTGAGTTGCGTCTCGCTTGTTTTGTGTTTATTTGAGGTGGCGCGAACGGTGCTGGTTCTCGTCGAACACCTTGAACTCATAGCCTTGCTGCTGCAGCCATTCGATGCAGCGCGGAAGGGCAGAACGGAGCTTGTCGATGCTTTTGAGGGAGTCGTGGAAGGTGATGATAGAACCATTGCGCGCGTACTTCTTTATATTGTCATACACATCGTCGGCATTGAGGCGATTGGAATAGTCGCGCGTGACGAGGTCCCACATGATGATGGTGTAGTGGCGACGGAGACGATAGTACTGCGCTGGCTTCATCCATCCGCGAGGCGGACGGAAGAGGTTGCTGTGGATGAGCTTGTCGGCTTCATTGGCATTGCGCAGGTATTTCCAGCTGGGAACCTTGAGTCCGCCGATGTGGTTGTGAGTGTGGTTGCCAAGACGATGACCGTGCGAGCGGATGAGCTCAAGCAGCTCGGGGTATTTCCTGACGTTGTCGCCCACCATGAAGAAGGTTGCCTTGATGCCGTAGCGGTCGAGCGTGTCGATGAGCCAAGGGGTGGATTCTGGTATAGGACCATCGTCGAAGGTCAGATAGACTGCCTTCTCCGATGTGTCCATTCTCCAGATTGCGCTTGGATAGAGCCAGCGCAACCACATGCTTGGTTGCTCGATGATCATGCGCGGATGATTATTTCATTGGTATGCCTGCGCTGCCGCACTTAGCCTGGAATGAGGTGAAGAGCGCTTCGAGCTTAGTCTCGAGCGACTTCGACTTCTTGGCGTATGCGCTGCCCAGAGTTTCGTAGATGCCCTGCATGTTGGCAAGGGCAGCCATCTCGCTGTAGCAGTTCTCGTATGCCATAGCGAAGCGAGTAGGATCGAGTGAGAGATACCAGTTGATGTATTCAGTTGACTTCTTTTCCAGCTGCTCCACGATGGCTGCGCCCTTCTCAGGCTTGCCGCAAGTGATGTAAGCGTTAGCCATCTCGAGCGATGAGCTTGCCACATCGTGAGGCACGTTGTAGGAAGGAATCTCCTTCTCGCACTTATCGAGTGCCTTGAGAGCCATGTCCTTCTTGCCCTCGCGAACGAGGTTGGTGATGAGGTTGGCAAACCAGCGGCGGTGCGTATAGCACATGCGCATTGTTGTCTCGTCGATGTAGAGGTCAGGCTGGGAGAGGTTGCCGTAGCGGTACTTGTTCATCATGTTGTCATACATCTTCTCTGTGTCGCACGCTGTGCGCATAGGAGCGTTGTCGGCAAATGTGAACGGAGTGATGCGCCATGCGATGCCTTCCTGCATGAAGTGGTAGAAGAGGTTGCCGTAGTTGCTTGAGCCCACAGTAGTGGACATGTAGAGCGGGCGAGAGAAATTGCTCTGTGCTATCATCTCGAGCATCATGGCGAAGCTCTTAGTGACGCGGCCCTGACCAGCAAGGCTGATGACCATGCGGTCTGGGATGCTGTCGTTTGGAATCTTCATGCCGCTCTTGCGAACAGCCTCCTTGTCCACATTGATGTAGAGAGTATCGCTTGGGAAGCAAGATGGGATTTCAGACACGAGCTGCTTGTCGTCGTCGGAAAGGCCTTCGTAGTCCTTGAGCACGAACTTCTTGATGGCATTCTTGAGCTCGAATGGCTCATTGCCCCAAAGACGAACGGCTGTGGCTGAGTCCTGAGCATACACCTGAGCGATGAGGTCGCTGAGCTTCATGCCCTCTGCCACATCAGGATTGACGTCAATCATCTCATGCTGACCAGATGTGTACTGGAGACGGTTCCATGTGATAGGAAGCGGGCTTGACTGTCCCTCGCCTGTGTATGCAGGACGCTTCATCTGGTCGATGTACCAGTCGGTCTGGAGGTATGAGAGGTTGCAGACGCGCACGTCGGTGCGGTTGCCCTCTGTGTCCTCATTGTACCAGAGAGGGAAGGTGTCGTTGTCGCCATTGGTGTAGATGACACCATCGTGAGGGATAGTCTCGAGGTAGTTGAGACCAAAGTCACGGCACACGTAGCGGCCCGAGCGGTCGTGGTCGTCCCATGTCTGGCTCACCATCTGGAGAGGCACAGCAATGGCTGGCACGAGGCCGACGATGCTGGCGATGAGGGCAGCAGAGCGCTGCTGCATCTTGGAGCCAAGGAACTTGCCAAGAAGCTCGTAGATAGCTGCGATGCCAAGTCCGCACCAGATAGAGAATGCGTAGAACGAGCCTGCGTATGCGTAGTCGCGCTCACGTGGCTGGAGCGGTGTCTGGTTGAGGTAGATGACGATGGCGATGCCTGTCATGAAGAAGAGGAAGAACACCACCCAGAACTGCTGTATGCCCTTCTTGTCGCGGAATGCCTGCCAGAAGAAGCCGAGCAAGCCGAGAATGAGAGGGAGACAGTAGAAGACGTTGTGTCCCTTGTTTTCCTTGAGGTCGGATGGGAGCATGTCCTGATTGCCAAGTCGGGCATTGTCGATGGCTGGGATGCCTGAGAGCCAGTTGCCGTGCTCAAGCTCGCCATTGCCCTGGATGTCGTTCTGACGACCTGCGAAGTTCCACATGAAGTAGCGCCAGTACATCCAGTTCATCTGATATGAGAGGAAGAAACGGATGTTGTCTGCCTGACCTGGAATCTCCACTGTCTGAGTCTCGCGACCAGGAATCTTGTACTCTACGGAATGTGTGGTAGAGCCGCCAAGCCACTGCTCGTAGGCTGCGGCGTGGTCGTCGCTGTAGATGCGAGGGAAGAGCTGGCACTGGTTGAAAGGATAGACGAGCTGGAACTTGTCGCGGATGTTGATGTACTCATCCTTCTCGCTTGGGTCCTTCTTGTCCTTGCGCTGATATACAGGCGCACCCTTGCTGGTGTTGTATGAGAGGTAGCCGTCGCCATTGTCAACAATCTCTGGCTTCGACTTGTATGTCTGGCCAAAGAAGAGCGGACGGTCGCCATACTGCTCACGACCAAGGTACTCGCCCAGAGTGAACACGTCCTCAGGAGAGTTCTGGTCCATTGGCGGATTGGCTGTAGAGCGGATGACGATGACTGCATACGAGCTGTAGCCCACTGTCATGAGCGTCATGCAGAGGATGGCAGTGTTGAGGATGCGTGGAGTAGCCTTCTTTGTGAAGAAGAGGATGCCGCCTATGATGCCAAGCACAACGATGCCTATGATGACCGACATTGCGCCATGGCCATAGAATGGGATGCCGAGCAAAGCCGTGCTGACAAGGAAGGATGCATACATGCGGCGCTGATTGTCTGCCTTGGTTGTCTCGCGAAGCGACCATACGAGGCTGGCTGCGAGGAGAACGAGGTAGAGGTAGAGACCTGTGTTGTAGCTCATGCCGAGCGCATTGACAAAGAGGAGCTCGAACCAGCCGCCTATCTTCACAATGCCCGGCACGATGCCATAGAGCACTGCTGCCACGATGACAACTGCCACGCCAAGCACGAGGAGCGAGCCTTTGCCTGTTGGGTTCTTGCTCATCTTGTAGTAATAGACAAGCACGATGGCTGGGATGCAGAGCAGGTTGAGAAGGTGCACACCGATGCTGAGACCTACAAGGTATGCAATGAACACGAGCCACTTGTCTGAGCCTGGCTGATCGGCATTGTCCTCCCACTTGAGGATGAGCCAGAACACGATGGCTGTGAAGAAGCTGGAGAATGCATACACCTCGCCCTCGACTGCTGAGAACCAGAATGTGTCGCTCCATGTGTAGATGAGCGCGCCAGCGATGCCGCTGCCCATGACTGCGAGGATCTGCGACATGTCAGGAGTCTCGTTGTCCTTGATGATGAGCTTCTTTGCCAAGTGAGTGATGCTCCAAAAGAGGAACAGGATACAGCCTGCTGAGAGAAGGGCAGACATGATGTTGACCATCTTCGCAATCTGCGTTGCGTCGCTGGCAAAGAGCGAGAAGAAGTTGCCGAAGAGCATGAAGAATGGCGCGCCCGGTGGGTGGCCTACCTCCAGCTTGGCTGCTGTGGAGATGAACTCAGGACAGTCCCAGAAAGAGGCTGTAGGCTCGATGGTGGAGCAGTATGTGTAGGCTGCCACTGCGAAGACTACCCATCCGAGTGCATCGTTGATGATTTTATATGTTTTCATAAATCGAAGCTATAATTTACCTATAACCGTTACTTCTTTTTAGCTGCTGGCTTTGCTGCTGGCTCAGCAGGCTTTGTGTCGCCAACGCCCTTGAGCTCCACTGTGAAGATGAGGGCTGAGTATGGCTTGATGTTGCCTGTGTCGCGGTCGCCGTAAGCGAGGTCGTATGGGATGTAGAGCTCCCACTTAGAGCCAACCTGCATGAGCTGGAGGGCTTCTGTCCAACCCTTGATGACCTGAGTGACACCAAACTCTGCTGCCTTGCCGCGCTTGTAGCTGCTGTCGAACACAGTGCCATCGATGAGGCGACCCTCGTAGTCAACAGTCACCTTGTCTGACGCTGTTGGCTTAGCGCCTGTGCCCGGTGTGATCACCTTGTACTGCAGACCTGAAGGCAAAGTGATGACGCCTTCATTCTTCTTGTTCTCGGCAAGGAACTTCTCGCCAGCATCACGGTTTGCGCCCCAGAGTGCCTCTGCGTTTGCCTTCTGACGCTCAGTCATGATGTCGCGGAATACGTTTGTTGCACTGTCGGGAGTCATCTCGCCCTGGTCAAGGAGACCAGCCACGAGACCTGCAGCCACAATCTGTACGTTGAGCTTGCTCTCTGGCTCAGCTGCGTAGTAGTCCTTAGAGAGGTTGTCTGTCATGCTAATCACCTGGCCACCAATCTGGCTGCCTGAGTTGTATGCTGCAAGCTCCTTGTCTGCAGGATCAATGTTGACACGAGTGATGATGCCTTCAGCAAACTTGCCGAACTGATCCTCGTCAACGCCAAGCTGAGATGCTGCATACTGCTTCAAGCCGTTCGACTGAGCAATGCCGAAGATGTATGCCACCGAGTCGGCTGTGCTCTGCATAGCAGGCTTCTCCAACTTGAACTCAGCTGTTCCTGCTGGCTTGCCAGCCTTCTGAGCCTCGATGAAAGCTGCGAGCTCAGCCTTCTGCTTTTCCTTGAATGCCTTGAGATCTGCAGCCTTCTGCGCCTTCTCTGTCTTGGCAGCTGCTTTTGCTGCCCATGCAGCATCCTTGTCCTCTGTTTGAGCAAAAACAGCGCTTGCCATAGCAAACGCTGCAATTGTCAATATGAATGATTTCTTCATATTTCCGAATTAAATCTTATTTCAAAACTTCGATTGTGAATACGAGAGTAGAGAATGGCTTGATCTGACCCATGTCCTGAGCACCGTAACCGAGTTCCTGTGGAATTGTAACCTCCCACTTAGAGCCTGCTGGCATAAGCTTGAGAGCCTCAACCCAACCCTGGATTACGCGTGGGTTTGCCATGTCAACAGTGAATGCCTGGTTGCGCTCGTAGCTGCTGTCGAACACTGTGCCATCGATGAGCTTGCCTTCGTAGTTTACCTGAAGCTTTGTTGTGTCTGTTGGGAGAGCGCCATCGCCAGCAACGAGCACCTTGTACTGAAGACCGCTCTTAGTAACATTAACGCCGTCCTTCTTCTTGTTCTCTGCGAGGTACTTCTCACCAGCTGCCTTGTTGTCGCCATACTGCTTCTCAACTGCTGCGTTGCGGATTGGCTCGAGCTTCTCGTTGAACTTAGCGTAAGCCTCTTCAGCATTCATTTTCTCTGTGCCCTTCAAGCCACCTACGATACCTGCGAGGAGAGCCTGAACATTGACTGTCTTAGTTGAGTCGTCGCCGTAAACCTCCTTGCTGAGGCCTGCAGCCATCTGCTGAATCTGCTTGCCCACCTGAAGACCCTGCATGTAAGCGTCCTTCTTAGGGTCAGCCTCGTTCACTGCACCTTCCTTCATACCCTTGACGAATTCGTCGATGTAAGTTGTATCAACGCCAAGCTGCATAGACATATACTGCTTCAGGCCCTGTGACTGAGCCACACCGAGGTTGTAAGCGAGTGAATCAACATCATCCTTGAGGTTGGCGCTGCCGCCACCGTTGCAAGATACCAAAGAAGCGGCAGACATTGCAACAGCTGCTGCCATAACGAAAAATTTCTTCATTGTTTTGTAATTAATTTATGTATTATTATTTTAATATAGTCGAATTTCTGTGCAAAGTTAGCGTTTATTTCGCTGACAATCTGCCGCTACAGCAAAAAAATGATGTTTTTTAATATTTTTTTTGCAAAAAGCTTCATTTTCGTGTAACTTTTCGCTGGCTCACCCGTCATACATACAGAACAGCAAATAAATAATGACAATGAATTACCAGTACATAGAACAGCTTTTAGAACGCTACTTCGACTGCCAGGCCACTCTGCAGGAGGAGCAGATTCTGCGTTCATTCTTCGCTCAGGAAGATGTGCCGGGACATTTGATGCAGTATGCAGAGCTGTTCCAGTACGAGAGCACAGCACATAGCGAAGGGCTGGGAAGCGACTTTGACAAGCGAATGCTTGACCTCATCGAGAAGCAGACGCCTCGCAAGGCAAGCATCATCAAGATGCATCCAAGGCTGGCTCCGTTCTGCAAGGCTGCCGCAGTGGTGGCTGTAGCAATCACAATCGGCAATGCGGCAGAGCACGCCATTGGCAATCAGCAGCCTAACGATGGCGCAAGTTGTGTGGCTGTGGACCCTTACATCAAGACGAGCGACATCCGCAGCACACTGCGCATCAAGGATGTGAGCAAGGCAGAGATGAAGGCTGTGACAGACACGTTGCTGAACATATCTGGCGAGAAGCAGGAAGAAGTGCAGTAATAATGCGCAGCACTCTGACTCTCAGAAGAAAACATGACTTTTGCTTTACATATATATTAAACAATTCAATGCTTAACTAAAACCTAATTTTTCTTTGGAAGAGCAAGCTGTGAAGCTCGCGAAACTTCCACACAAAGCCAAAAAGAAATTCACTTTCTCTAGGCGCATTTGGGCAAGGCCCAATTCTCTCAATATTTTGTGCTGCTGAAGCAACATGCAGCATGAAAAAGCCTGGACAGGGATTCCCGTTCAGGCTTTTTTTGTATAGTTCTGCCACTCATTTGCATGGCAGCAAACAGATTTTTTGAACGAAAATAATTGGCGTATGAAAAAAAAGTCGTAACTTTGCGCCCGATTTCAAAAATGTGGATAGATTTGGGCTGCTTGCAACCACAGTAAAAAATGCTAAAATGACAACCCTCCCCTCTTTGTCAATGCATTCTACCCAATTTCTTTCCCCATATATTTAATAACAATGAATTAAGACTCAAGACTGGCAGCGTCAGTTCTTGATTCTAAATTCCTAATTACCCTTTTTCGGGTGCTTAATTAAAAATTATGGGATATTTATTTACAAGTGAATCAGTTTCAGAAGGTCACCCAGACAAAGTGGCTGACCAGATCAGCGATGCCGTGCTCGACAAGCTTCTGGCTTTCGACCCAGAGAGTCATGTGGCATGCGAATGCCTCGTCACTACCGGTCAGGTGGTGATGGCAGGCGAAATCACAACCAAGGCTTACGTAGATTTGCAGCGCATTGCTCGCGAAGTAATCAACCGCATCGGCTACACCAAGAGCGAGTACATGTTTGACGGCAACTCATGCGGCGTGTTCAGCGCCATACATGAGCAGAGCCCAGACATCAACCGTGGCGTGAGCCGTGAGGAGTCGATGGATCAAGGCGCTGGCGACCAAGGCATGATGTTTGGCTATGCCACCAACGAGACAGAGAACTACATGCCGCTATCGCTCGACCTCTCTCACCGCCTGCTCATCACGCTGGCTGAAATACGCCGCGAAGGCAAGGTGATGACTTACCTCCGCCCTGACGCCAAGAGCCAGGTGACAGTGGAGTACAACGACGAAGGCAAGCCTGTGCGCATCGACACAATCGTGCTCTCTACTCAGCACGACGAGTTCATCATGCCAGAGAATGATTCGGACGAGGCTAAAGAGGCAGCAGACAAGGCAATGCAGCAGCAGATTCACGACGACGTGATCAGCATACTCGTGCCTCGCACCCTTGAAGGCATCAACGACGAGCACATCAAGGCATTGTTCGACAATCAGATAACATACCACGTCAATCCAACAGGCAAGTTCGTGATTGGCGGTCCTCATGGCGACACTGGTTTGACAGGACGCAAGATAATCGTGGACACTTACGGTGGCAAGGGTGCTCATGGCGGCGGCGCATTCTCGGGCAAGGACCCAAGCAAGGTGGACCGCTCAGCTGCATACGCTGCACGCCACATTGCCAAGAACATGGTGGCTGCTGGCGTGGCTGACGAGATGCTCGTGCAGCTGAGCTACGCTATCGGCGTGGCTAAGCCTGTGAGCATATACGTGAACACATACGGCCGCAGCCGCGTGAACATGTCGGACGGCGAGATTGCAAAGAAGATTGAGAAGCTCTTCGACCTCCGCCCTAAGGCAATAGAGGAGACTCTCAAGCTGCGCAACCCTATCTATGAGGAAACAGCGGCATACGGACACATGGGACGCGAGCCTCGCACTGTGGTGAAGAAATTCGACACCAGATACAAGGACAGCAACAAGAACGTTGTCTTCAATCCAAAGACAAACATGTACGAACTCTCTGTCGAGGTCGAGCTCTTCACATGGGAGAAGCTTGACTGCGTGGACAAGATAAAGGAAGAGTTCAACCTATAGTGTATCTTCCCCATGATACCTGACTACGACAGCATACTCACAGCCATCGACTCGAACGTAGTGAACCGTTCCGAGTTCTACGCACGCGGCGAATCTGCACCCGACATAGGCATACCTATGGTCGAGCGCACGTATGCCGTGTGCAGCGATGACTATGTGGTGGCTGGCGCAGCCGTCATCTTCATCGTGATCGCTTGCATCGTGTGGCGCTGCAAGAGGCTGCTGATGCATCATGCCAAGGATTTCTTCACATCGAAGCGACTGTTCAGCGACGACACCATGAAGGACAACTCGAGCGAGGTGAACGTCGTGCTGCTGCTTGCCACGATCAGTGCGCTGAGCCTGTCGCTGATATTCTTCAACCATCTGGCTGAGCAGCATCCGTTCAACACTGTGCTGGGCGTGCCATACTGGGTGTTCGGCATGGGATTCGTGGCATTCATGTGCTTCATCTATGCCAAAGCATGGATCTACACGCTGGTAAACTGGGTGTTTTTCGACCGTGAATCGAGCAAGAAATGGATATCTCGGTATTTCTACCTGACATCGCTCACAGCATTCGTTTTCTTCCCTCTTTCGATGGTTGAGATTTTCTTCGACAACAGTCTGGACATTGTAATTTGGTGTGCCATTTTGGTAGGCATCATTTACGAAATACTATTATTTTATAGGCTATTCACGAACTTTAAAACTAAAAAGTACGGATATTTGCTGATTTTTTTGTACTTTTGCAGCGTCGAATTAATGCCAGCTCTTATTTTGTGGAATGGATTAAGCTGGGCAAGCGATAGTATTATAGTCAAAAACTTATTATATTGATGGCAACAAAGGTATTAGTATCTCAACCTAAACCGCAGACTGAGAAGTCTCCTTATTTTGATGTAGCAAACAAATACAATATAGAGCTTGTATTCCGCCCATTCATAAAGGTGGAACCTATGTCGGCTAAGGATTTTCGTCAGCAGAAGGTGTCAATTCCTGGTCACACCGCAATCGTGTTTACTTCGCGTCACGCTATCGACCATTTCTTCTCTTTGTGCAAAGAGTTGCGCGTGACCATCCCTGACGACATGAAGTATTTCTGCGTATCTGAGGCGGTGTCGCTTTACATACAGAAGTACGTACAGTACCGCAAACGCAAAAACTTCTTCCCTGAAACTGGTCGCATTGCCGACCTCATCCCAATCATGGTGAAGCACAAGGTAGAGAACTACTTCGTGCCACAGTCATCTGTACACACAGACGACCTGAAGAACATGCTGGACGAGGCAGACCTGAAGCACGACGAGGCAGTGATGTACTACACAGTGCCAAACGACTTTGCAGAAGGAGAGGCTTTTGACTACAATATGCTCGTGTTCTTCAGCCCTGAGGGCATTCACTCCCTCATCAAGAACTTCCCTGACTTCAAGCAGCGAGACATCAAGGTGGCTTGCCTTGGCTTGAAGACTATCAAGGCAGCTGAGGAGGCAGGATTGACAGTTGACTACCAGCCAACAGCAGAGTTGCGCTCTGTGCCTGCCATCATCGAGGCATACGCAAAGACTTTGTAAACTCAGATAATGGACAACACTTTCAAGAAAGCAGAACGACTTAACAGTAAGCTCGTCATAGATAAACTTTTCGCAGGAGGAAACAGCTCAATGGCTGTCTTCCCCCTGCGAGTTGTTTTCATGAAAGTGGAGAAAAACGAGAAAGTGCCTGTGTCGGTGCTGATTTCTGTGCCTAAGAAGCGCTTCCACCACGCTGTGGATCGCAACCGCGTGAAGCGACTGGTGCGCGAGGCGTACCGCACTCGCAAGCACATACTGTGGGATGCGCTGGCAGACAAGGACTACAGCCTTGCTGTGGGCTTCGTCTGCATCACCGACAACCTGCCGTCATACCCAATCGTGTGCAAGAGCATGCAGAAGGCTCTTGTGCGTATTTCCGAAAAGCTATGATTGTTCTGCACTTCATCAGCAAGCTGCTGTCTTGGCTCTTGCTGCTTCCAATATACTTCTATCGTTCCTGCATTTCCCCTCTCACTCCCCCATCATGCAGATTCACGCCCACATGCTCAAAGTATGCCGTGGATGCCATAAAGAAACATGGGCCTGTGAAGGGATTCTATTTGGCATGCAAGCGCATTCTGCGCTGTCATCCCTGGGGAGGCAGCGGCTACGACCCTGTGCCAGAAAAATTTGAATGGTGATGTATTTCAATTTCCACACGCATAATGTTCCTGAGTCAAAGGAAGAGGTGGCAATCATAAATTGCTATCCTGACGAGGCATTGCCAGCCGATGCACCATGCTCTGTCGGCTTGCATCCGTGGCATGTGGGCGAGGACTGGCAGGAAAAGGTGGCTCTCGTGCGTCAGAGCGCGAGAAGCGAGAATGTGTGGGCTATTGGCGAATGCGGGCTGGACAAGGTGCGTGGCGGCGATTTCGGCTTGCAGAAAGAGGCTTTCAAGGAGCAATTGGTAATTGCAAGAGAAGTGGGAAAGCCAGTGATTGTGCATTGCGTGAAAGCGTTTGACGAGCTTTTGTCTATGGCAGGAAAAGATGATAGAATCGTGGTGCATGGCTTTCGCGGCAAATGGCAGCAGGCAAAACAAATGATTGCCAAAGGAATCATGCTGTCCTTTGGCAATCAATATAATGAGGAAACGCTACGTTTCGTCTATTCTTCTAATACTCCTTTTTTCCTCGAAACGGACGACCTCCGCCTTTCGGTCCGTCAAATTTACGAGCAGGTCGGTCGCCATCTCGGCGTGGACGCTTGTCGTCTCGCCCGCCTCTGCGATCCCCGTCAAATTTGCGGTCGCCTCCCTTGAATGGCTTGCGGTCGCTTCCTTCGCGGTTGAATGGCTTGCGATCGCCGTCCTTCTTGAATGGCTTGCGGTCACCTCCTTCACGGTTGAATGGCTTGCGGTCAGCATCACTCCTGTCCGACTTGCGCTCGTCGAAGCGTGAGCTGATTCTGCGTCCGCTCTGCTCGCCGAGGTGGCGGTTGATGATCTCGCGCTCTTCCTCGTCCATTGCTTCGAAGAACTGGCGGCGGTTTGCCAAGCGGTCCTCGCGCGTCTCGTTGCGGCGTGCCTCTGCGCTCATTGCCTCTTCGTCATCGTCGCCTGCAAATGAGCGACGGCGGCTGTCGCGCTCTGTCTCCTTCGAGCGGCGACGATTGTCACGCTCTTCTTCCTTGCGGCGGCGCTCGTCCTTGAATGGCTTTGACTTGAAGTAGTGGCTCTCATCGTCAGTCTTCTTCTCGCCTCCCCATTCGCCTTCCTCATTCTTCTTGTGAGGCTTGAACTTGAGGTTGCGCTTGCGGTCAGCATCGCTCTTGATGTCGAAACCTTCCTCGCGACGCTCGCGGAGCTTGCCGTCGAAGATCTGATACTTGCGGAACTCACACTCGAGCGAGCCATTGAAGAGCGCATACTTTGTGGATGGGCGGAAGCCAATCTTGTCGAAGAGCTCTTCGTGGTGAGTGATGATCCAGGCATCGTTGCCGGCAAAGTTGCGCTTGAGGTTCTTGCCGATGGTCTCGTAGAGATCGAGAATGTCGTCGGTTGTGATGCGGTCGCCGTATGGTGGATTTGTTATCATGATACCCTTGTCGAGAGGCTGCTCAAATTCGTAGAAGTCGCGCTGCTCCACGCTCACGATGTCCTTCACGCCTGCGTTGAGCACATTTCCTGTAGCAATCTGCACTGCCTGGCGGTTGATGTCGTAGCCGTATATCTTGTGGTCGAACTCACGCTCCATGCTGTCGTCGTTGTAGATGCGGTCGAAGAGGTCTTCGTCAAAGTCCTTCCACTTCTCGAATGCATATTCCTTGCGGAACACGCCTGGGTATATGTTCTGTGCGATGAGGGCTGCCTCGATGAGGATTGTGCCCGATCCGCAGAATGGGTCAATGAAGTCGCACTCGCCGTCCCAGCCAGTGAGGAGGATGAGTCCTGCAGCAAGCACTTCGTTGATTGGAGCAGCAACTGTGGCAGTCTTGTAGCCGCGCTGGTGCAGGCTCTCGCCGCTTGAGTCGAGAGAGAGCGTCACTTCATCTTCTGCAATGTGAATGTTCACGCGGATGTCAGGGTTGCTGATGCCTACGTTTGGTCGGTCGCCAGTCTTGTCTCTCCAATAGTCTGCAATGGCATCCTTGACTCTGTATGCAACAAACTTCGAGTGGCGGAAGTTGTCGGAAAAGATTACTGAATCCACAAGGAAGGTGCTTGTGCAGTCCATGTACTTTTCCCAGTCCAGCTTCTTCACTTCCTCATACACCTCGTCGGCATCGTTTGCCTTGAAGGTGAGGATTGGCTTCAGGATCTTGACTGCTGTGCGGAGGCAAAAGTTTGCCTTGTAGAGCATCTCCTGATCGCCAGTGAAGGCTACCATGCGCCTTCCAATCTCCACATTGTTGGCGCCGAGATTGATAAGCTCTTTCGCAAGCACTTCTTCGAGTCCTTGGAATGTCTTTGCAATGATTTTGAATTCTGACATAAATGTATTTTGTATTTTACTTTCTTTTTTCAGTTTACCTCTTCTGAGTTATGCTCGTCCCTGCTGGCACGTCGTGAGTAACCCAGATATTGCCGCCGATTGTCGCCCCCTTGCCAATGGTGATGCGGCCAAGGATTGACGCATTGGAATACACAATGACGTCGTCTTCGAGTATTGGGTGGCGCGGTATGCCCTTGATCGGGTTGCCATCCTCGTCGAGCGGGAAGCTCTTTGCGCCGAGGGTTACGCCCTGGTACAGCTTCACGTTGTTGCCGATGATGCAGGTTTCGCCTATCACCACGCCCGTGCCGTGGTCGATGGTGAAGTATTCCCCTATCTGGGCGCCAGGGTGAATGTCAATGCCTGTCTCGCTATGCGCCATCTCGGTCAGTATGCGCGGTATGAGCGGCACGCCAAGCGTGAGCAGCTCATGAGCAACGCGATAGTTGGTGAGTGTCTTTATGATTGGGTAGCAGCTGATTATCTCGCCATAGTTCTTGGCTGCGGGGTCGCCATTGAATGCGGCGATGACATCGGTGGCAAGGACGCGGCGGAGCTTTGGCAACTGCTCCAAGAATGCCGATGCCTTGTCGCTCGATATTCTCTTTATCTCGCTTCGCGCTGCTACAGGCGAATAGGCTGCCTCGGCATACTCTGCCTCAAGGTTTGTGAATGAGAATCCTGCCTCAATCTGCGATGCAAGCAGCGAGAACAGCTGTTCCACGGCTACGCCGATATGGTATTTCACCGTGCTTTTGTTTATAGTGGAATTGCCATAATAGCCAGGGAAGATTATCGAGCGCACGAGGTCGATAATCTGCTGAAGCACCTCGGCTGATGGGAGAGGCGCTCCTTCTATGTGTTCGTGATAGAGATCTTTGTAGCTGTCGGGCGATGCCAGCTCATCTACAGTCTTAGTAAGTATCTCGGTGAAACTTCTTGACATTATCTCTTTGTTTTAAGATAGCATATTCTGCAAAGTGGTTCGTACTCGTTCGTAGCACCAAGCTGCACCTGCTTATCGCCTGCCACGATGCGGTGACTGATGTATGCCTGCGCTCCGCACCTCACGCAAATCGCATGCACCTTCTGCACTTCGTCGGCAATGGCGCAGATGTCTGGCATAGGACCGAATGGCTTGCCTGAATAGTCGATGTCGAGTCCTGCCACGATGACGCGGATGCCTTTTTCTGCAAGCTGGTTGCACACAGACACAAGGTTGTCGTCAAAGAACTGTGCCTCGTCAATGCCAATCACGTCGCTGTTGCTGCCCAGCAGGAGTATGCTGGCAGAGTTCTCCACTGGAGTGGAAGGTATGCTGACGCCTTCGTGAGTCACCACATCGTCGTCACTGTAGCGGGTGTCGAGTGCTGGCTTGAAGATTTCCACTTTCTGATGCGCAAATTGGGCACGCTTCATTCGGCGTATCAGCTCGTCTGTCTTGCCTGAGAACATACTTCCGCAAATCACTTCCACGCGTCCATGGTGAGCCAATTCACCACCTCTATATGATAACGTTGTCATATCGTTCGTTTATTTTTTTGAAAAATCAAGTGCAAAGATAGAAAAAAATGAAGAATGAAGAATGAAGAATGAGGAATAAATAAATGAAAAAGTGAAAAATCTAAATTACTATACACTCATTATGCATTTTTTCCCTAACTTTGCACTGAAATAACAGTGCGATTGAAGCATTCTTTTACTCTCGTGCCGCTTGCGACACCACTCTTTTATGTTTTCACACGTGTGAAATGGCTGATTGTCATTTTGAAGTAAAAGGGGGAAAGCCGTTCAACCGTACAGTTCAGGAAAATAACTTAAAAACTCAAATCACAATATGAAACTACTTTTGCTTGGTAGCGGCGGCCGCGAGCACGCCTTGGCTTGGAAAATTAGCCAGAGTCCTAAAATCGAGAAACTTTTCATTGCCCCAGGCAATGCTGGCACAGCTGGCGTGGGCGAGAACGTGCCAATGAAGGCAGACGACTTCGAGGGTATCAAGAAGTTCGTGCTTGACAACAGCATCGACATGGTGGTCGTAGGTCCAGAGGATCCGCTCGTGAAGGGCGTGTACGATTTCTTCAAGCAGGATGCAGACATCTGCAGCATCCCTGTTGTGGGTCCAAGCAAGGCTGGCGCAGTGCTCGAAGGCTCGAAGGACTTCGCCAAGGGTTTCATGCAGCGCCACAACGTGCCTACTGCTGCTTACCAGTGCTTCGATGGCACTCAGGTGGAAGAGGCATGCAAGTTCCTTGAGACATTGCAAGCACCATACGTGCTCAAGGCTGACGGTCTTTGCGCTGGCAAGGGCGTGCTCATCGTGCCTACGCTCGACGAGGCAAAGAAGGAGCTTCGCGAGATGCTTGGCGGCATGTTTGGCGAAGCAAGCGCTAAGGTTGTGATCGAAGAGTTCCTCTCTGGTATCGAATGCTCGGTATTTGTTCTTACTGATGGCAAGAACTACAAGATTCTCCCAGAGGCTAAGGACTACAAGCGCATTGGCGAGGGCGACACAGGCTTGAACACAGGCGGCATGGGCTCTGTCAGCCCAGTTCCATTCGCTGACGCAGAGTGGATGAAGAAAGTGGAAGACCGCATCATTCGCCCTACTGTGGAAGGTCTTGCTGCCGAGGGCATTGACTACAAGGGCTTCATCTTCTTCGGTCTCATCAATGTTGACCGCAAGTACAGCTGCGCTGATGCAGGCGATCCAATGGTGATTGAATATAATGTACGCATGGGCGACCCAGAGACAGAGACAGTCATGCTCCGCATCAAGAGCGACCTCGTTGACCTCCTCGAAGGAGTAGCAGAGGGCAACCTCGACGAGAAGAGCATCGAGTTTGACGACCGTTCTGCCGTATGCGTCATGATGGTAAGCGGCGGCTATCCACAGGAGTACAAGAAGGGCTTCGAGATCACAGGCATCGAGGACGTAGAGGGCTCCGTTGTCTTCCACGCAGGCACAGCGCTCAAGGACGGCAAGGTTGTCACAGCAGGCGGTCGCGTCATCGCAGTCAGCTCATACGGCAGCACTCAGAACGAGGCTCTCGTCAAGTCGTTCACCGAGGCTGGCAAAATCCAGTTCGAGGGCAAGTACTTCCGCCGTGACATCGGCCAGGATTTGCTGAAATAAACCCCAGATTTCCACAAACACCCCCAACACCTAACATTCGTCGTGCAACTCCCTACATTTCACTGCATTGCGTATGTTAGGTGTTGTTCAAACACCTAACACAACACCTAACAAACACCTAACATAGACCTAACACACACTAACATTGGTCTTAACATTGAACTAACATAGAGCCAACAGGTAAGATTGGCGTTTTTCTCTAACTAAAAATTACCAATCACGACCGACCTTGAATGAAAAAGCTTTGAGTTTCTTTTATGCCCCTTTGTGCTTAGCGTCTTCTGCTTCGGCTTCGTTCCTTGCCTTGCACAAGCCGAGCACTGCACCCCGAGCCTTCAGAATTGATACCTAATCAATTCTTTGTCTCGTCGCTCAGCTTTGTCGCTCTTTGCTCGAGAATATTTTTTAATCCGAAAAATAAACCTTTAAGCTGAACAAAAAAGAAACTCAAAAATTATAATTGACTTTGTAGAAGTTCCTTTTTCGGACATCCAAAGATAAAGAAGAACGCTTCGCTTAAGAAGAGATTCAAATTTTTTCTTCTTCCCTCTTCTTCCTTTTTGGATGTAGAAAATTTTGAGTTCCTTTTTCGTTCAGTTTGAAAGTTCCTTTTTCGAAAATAATCCTATATTTGTTCCTGTACAAATTATAAACACCATCAGCCAAAACATACAGCATAGCCATTCATTTTGATGAGTGTCAATCCCACTCAGCCTATGGCAACAGCGATTTTACGGTTTCGCCGTAATTTCATTACACCCGCAGCAGTCATAAAATAGCGGTTCGCCCGAAAGATTTTTACGGCTTCGTCTGTAAAAACTTTACGGCGAAAGGCACAATTTCTAGTAATCTGTTTTTCTAACATAACGTGAATTCGACGAATTGTGTATGATTGTTTATGCGCAAGCGCCATGTTAAGAAAAACCTTTGAGAACCTTTAGCTCGGCGTAGCCAAACAGAACAAAAACAAGAAAAAACATTATGGTTTTCCTTTTGTTTTCTTTTGTTTTTTTTGGTTTTTCTAATTGGCCGAAGGCATGAAAACAAT
>JAZRYI010000076.1:0-13997 GCA_045600665.1 Bacteroidaceae bacterium | reverse complement strand
CCGAGTAAACATCGTGCTGAACGACTGACGGAGGAAGCAATACCCCCGTGATATCTATCACTTGGGTTGACTTTACGCATACCTGCGCTGCATCCTCGGGTATGACGCATCCGCAATGTGGGCATATCTTTGCCTTGTGTTCAATTGTACTATTCGGATTTTCTTCTTTTTGAAGCGTGTGCCCCTTGTGTCCTTCCTGTCCTCCAGGCTTTTTCCCTGATGGTGTGCGGAGTGATTGTGTGCGTTGGATCACTTCATCCTTGATGCGCTGCTTTGTTGGCGGAAGACTGGAATTCGTGCTGTTCTTCTCAACGTAAGTACCACCGAGTTTCTCTACCTGTTGCTTCAGCTGTTCGTTCTCGGCTTTGAGTTTATCATTCTCGATCTTCAACTTCTTGTTATCAACATGCAACTTTGTGCTGTTACGATTAAGCTGCGATACCTTACTCTTGGTCGATGAGAGTTCGGACTTTAGTCCATTCATCTCATTGAACAAGGTTTTTATTGCCTCCAATGGGTCGTTTATCGCAGAAATATCTTCGTAACTCATAGTGCAAAGTTACTGCCTTTTTATGAATCACGCAAATATATTTACATATTTAAACATTTGGATATCAACACTTTGAGCTTCCGTAACAAGTCTTAAATACGCCCGTGTACTCCTCATTGTCACCCATGTTTTAGGTGCGATATTGCGCTTGTAAAGCATTGTTAATCAGTAGTTTTGATACTTATTAATTGATATTTGCATACTATCACAGCAATGGTAATGGCATATGCGACAACAACTGTCTTTAAGCATCTTTAACATGAAATTTTTCAACATCCAGAACTATACATGCTATAATGGCTTGGTAATAAGGCTTCAAAAAGGCTGAGTAGTTACCAATTCGCATTCTATCTGATGCTACTCATCTTCTTGTATTATGGCGTTGAGCCCTCGGGTGTCTGGCAGGATTCGGTTGTACTGCTCTGGTGCGTCTTCGCCAAGGCGGAAGGTGGCTACTCCCATTGGTTTGGTATAGTCCTGTATGGCGAGTTCTACTACGGTGCGGTCCATCTCTCGACAGAGGACAAGGCCGATAGGTGGATTCTCATGTGGCATTCGTGTCTGCTTATCGAGGAGCGAGAGGTAGAATGAGAGTTGTCCGAGGTGTGCGGGCTGGAAGCGACAGTCTTTGAGTTCGACAGCCACGAGACAGTTGAGCTGGCGATTGAAGAAGAGGAGGTCGATGAACTTCTCTTCGTCTCCGGCCAGCAGTCGGTAGTTGGGCTGTATAAACATGAAGTCCTGTCCGAAGCGGAGGATGAAGTCGCGTATGTTGTCGGAGATGCGCTTGTTGGGCAGGGGTTCGTTGCGCTCTTCGGGTGATTCGTATAGGTCTTCGGCATTTATGAAGCCGAGGAGGTAGCTTTCCTTGAACGACTTGAGGGTGCGGATGGCAAGCTGTGTGTCGGGAATGGCCTCGGTGAAGTTGGAAGGAAGATTGCCTCTGTCTTTGTACAGGCCTTGTGCAATGAAGTCGCGAAGAGCGTACTTGCTCCAAGCTCGAGTGGCGCACTGGTGGATGTAGAAGATGCGCTCTTCTAGGGTCTTGCACTTGTTGATGATCTCCATGTGGTGGGAGAATGGAACTCGCAGGAAATCAGTCCAATCCATTTCACCAGCCACTGGCTGGCGAATTTCGGACAGCAGTTGGTTTTCATCGACAGGCAATTCACCAGCCATCGGCTGGTAATTTACTATTTCACGCCATTCCTCATAGAATTGGCGCATGTTGCGGACGTTTGAGGCAGAGAATCCTGTGAGGCCGGGGATCTCCTTCTGGAGCTGTTCGCAAATGGATTTGATGGCTCCCTTTCCCCACATATTGTGTCGCGAATTCTCGGACACGTATCGACCCACCCCATAGTAGGGCGAGAGCACTTCGTTGTTGACGCTCTGGAGTGCTCGCGCCTGTGACCGCTGTATGGCTTGCTTGATGAAGCCTACTGCCTGACGTAGGTCTGATGTGAGTATTATTTCGTTTGGCATATATGTATCGTTAAAATGTTAACTTGACTATCGTCTTCTTCCGGGTGAAGATGTCTTGACGGTTCTTTCAGTCGGATTACGCCGTGGCGAAAGCGTCCAAAGGCCGAGCGGATGCCTTGCTTCGAGTGCCCTCAGCATAAACTCCGCATGATGTGGTAGATGCCGGAGATGGCTATTTGGCGTGCTATTGTGCTTCGCATCCTGGAGTTTATCCTGATGCTCTCGAAGGAGACTCGCTATCGTCTCGCGACTGGCCTTCGGCGAGTTCGGGGCATGGGATTGAGTTATATATTATATATGGTGTTTACTGAACTTCGGCCAGCACGTCATCGGGTGATTTGCCCATGAGGGTGATGGCTGACATTTTGCCTCCGAGTGCGTTGAGGGAGTGGCCACAATGCCAGAGCTGATTGTCGATGATGAGCCATCGGTCGTGGGACTCGTTGCGCCACTTGAAGACTTGGATGGGCTGGACTCCCGACTGGCGGTTGTGTTCATCGCGAAGTCGTGTGATGCCTGCTCCTACCCCAACGGTATAGATTTGTCCGAGAACTCCGGGGGCGCGGGTAGCTAGGATGTCGAAGGTCTTGGCATCGATGTAGCCGTCTATGATGATGGCGCGTGTGCGGGCGGTCTTGATAAGGTTTTCGAGGGCGACTCGTGCTGTGAAGAATTCACCATTGAAGAATACCATCTCGGCTGGTGGTGTGGAGGTGCGGATGAAGAAGTCGAGCTGCTGTTGCTGCTTGTCTTGACGTTCTTCAAGTGACTGGAAACGTTGCTCATTGGCCTGCAACTGTCGGTCGAGACGCATGGAGATGCGCTCTTCCATCTGCAACATTTGCTGGTGTATTGCATATCCACGGAGAAGATATTGCTTCAGCACGCTATTTGCCCACTGTCGAAAGCGTGTACCCACCTGACTTTTGATGCGGTAGCCAACAGAGATGATAACATCAAGGTTATAATACTCCACATTTCGAGTTACCTTACGCTTGCCTTCCATTCGAACTGTTTCCAAAATGGAAATAGTTGGATTGCGTTGGAGCTCGCCCTCTTCGTAGATGTTCTTGATATGCTTGCTGACAGCTGGCACCTTGACATTGAAAAGTTGAGCCATCTGCTGTTGTGAGAGCCATACGGTTTCGTCATGCAGCTGTACTTCGAGCGAGATTGTGTCATCGGGCTGATAGAGGACTATCTCGCCATTGGTGGAAGTTATGGATTGTATTTCGTTTGCCATATTTATATCATACATTCGTTCTTTGATGTATATTTACGGGTACAAAGACACGAGCTATTTCTCTAAAACGTGCAGATTATCGTTCTGGAGAGCAATCTATCTGAACTAATATGAATTTTGCAATTTCCCGAAACGCAGAGAATTAAAAAACACTCTTCACTCTTCATTGGCATAGTGTATTATGCTGATTATCTTTATATTATAACGATGAAGAGTGGATGAAGAGTGGTGAAGAGTTAAAATGCGCTCTTCATTCATTCAATACACTGTTATTCACAAGATTATAAGCCTTCGATGAAGAGTGAAGAGTACTCTTAAATTCTCTCGAAATTCCCATTGTCCGTCCTCACAAAGTATACTTTGCTTGGTCGCTTTCTAAACCACAACATTTAGCCACACTTATCCAGGATGACTCTCTCCCCCTCCATGGGAGAGGTGGCTGAAAGCCAGAGAAGGACCTTTTTTTATTCAGTTCCGCTGCATGCTGTTAGTCAGTTAGTAAGACTAATGTTATTCACACCAACTGAATACAGTCATGCTATTCAACTGAATAACTGCATTTACTTCACCAATGGATCTTCGGGATCTTCGGGACGGTTCTGCGATCCGCTCTTTCGAGACTGAGTCGAAGAATATGTTATTATGTTTGGGGCAGAGGGGCTGTTACGACTGTATCATTAGTCGAGAGCTTCGTACTTGGAGTGCTGGGATTTGTACTCTGGAACTATCTCTTTCATTTTCTTGACGATAGCCATGTCGTCGTAGGTGAAGGAGAGGCGATGAAGCTCTTCCTCGTTGGCGAGGGCCTGCTCGTATGGATATTCACGCACTGCTGCTACCTTGATCTTTGGATGGACAGTTGGCTTGGTCTGCTCGGCATCGTTGAGTACTTCCTCGTAGAGTTTCTCGCCATCACGAAGACCTGTATATTTGATTTCGATGTTCTTAGCACCTGAGAGGTCAATCATGCGCTTGGCAAGGTCGGCAATGCGGACTGGCTTGCCCATGTCGAATATGAAGATCTCGCCACCATGTCCCATAGTGCCTGCTTCGAGCACCAGCTGGCATGCTTCTGGGATGAGCATGAAGAAGCGTATGATGTCGGGATGAGTGACAGTGAGTGGACCGCCTTTGCGGATCTGCTCTCGGAAGATTGGGATGACAGAGCCATTGGAACCGAGAACGTTGCCGAAGCGAGTGGTGATGAATTGGGTTTTCCCCGATGTGGATGCTTCGGTGGCAGAGGAAGAATGCAGATGGGCATTGAGGGACTGGCAGTAGATTTCGCAGATACGCTTGGAGCATCCCATGACGTTGGTTGGGTTGACGGCTTTGTCGGTAGAGATCATGACAAACTTCTTGGTGCCATACTTGACTGCAAGGTCTGCTATCACGCGCGTACCATATATATTATTCTGAACTGCCATGGCAGGGTTGTCCTCCATCATAGGTACGTGCTTGTAGGCTGCTGCATGGAATACATACTCTGGCCTGAATTGGGAGAATATCTGCTCCATGTGGGTTGGGTTGGAGATGCTGCCTACTATGGTGTGGATGTCGGTACGGATAGCTTCATCTTGCTTTGCCTTGAACTTGTTCATCCAAAGGCGAACATCGTGCATAGGCGTCTCTGCCTGATCGACGAGGACGAGGGTTTTGGGATTGAACTTGGCTACCTGTCGTGCCATCTCACTGCCAATACTGCCTGCTGCGCCTGTGATGAGAATGGATTTGCCTGTGAGCATCTCCCCTATCGCCTTGAGATCTACTTGTATCTTGTCGCGTGGGAGGAGCTCCTCGATGTCAACTTCTTGAATCAGGTTTGCACCAATCGCATTGCCCGGCTGCCATTCTTCTGCATTTGGCAACACCATAATCTTGATTTTGTTGTCTATGAGGCTGTCAACAAGAGCTGTGTTGTTGCGGAATGCCTCGCTCTGAATAGGCGACACGATGACAGTCTTGACATTGGCAGCTATCATCTGCTTGACAACATCAGGTCCATCGGTATAGACCTTCACGCCCATGAGATACTTGGACTCATAGTTGCCGTCAGGGCTGATGAAGCCTGCAAGCGCAAAACGACTATCTCCCTGCATGATTGCTTTAGCAAGGGAGATGCCACCCTGCATTACTCCATAGATGAAGACACGCTTTCGCCTATCGCCAAATGTAGCGTCATATAGCCATTTGATCATGACACGCAATCCCCACTGCCCTCCAAGCGCAAACAAAAACATTAAGAAAAGCACTTTAAAAGGCAGGCTTGCAATAATCATTCCTTGAGGGACCACGAGGCGGAGAATAATGACAAGTATGAAGCCAAGGACGAGAGAGTATGCAACCTTTATGAGATCGATAACAGTAGAATAGCGCAACACTCCGCTATAGGTGTGGAAACACCTCATACCAATTAGAAACAGAGGCAGAATGCATAGCCATGTGCGAAGATGATGCCATAAATGCGAAGCAAGGCTCTCTCCACCTGTGCATATATAAGTGGAAAGGAGTCCTGCGGCAACAAGTATGCCAATGTCGAGAATCATTATGCACCAGTATGGCAAAGCGTTCTTTGTGAAATACCAAGATAATAATTTAGTATGTGCGGTCATTTTCTGTTTGTTAAGTGTGTTATTCTGATTGTGCCGATGCAAAAGAGCACGTGTAATGTAAATAATAACTACGGGTTGCGTGTCTGCTTTAGTAACATTTCTTACTCGCTACTATTCCTCTTTTGAATTACCATAGCCGTAGCCATAACCATAACCGTAGCCGTAACCATAGCCATAGCTATATCCATAGCGACCTTGGTTGGTTTTTGTTCCATTAAGAACAAGTCCCATGTTTGGATATTTCTTGTCTTTGTAGTAGCCATCAATGACTGGAAGCATGTCACGCTCAAGGTTGCCAGCACGAACAAGGAAGATGGTGATGTCAGCAAACTTAGAAATAATAGAGGTGTCGGCAACGACTTCGGCTGGTGGACAGTCGAGAAGAATGATGTCAAACTCCTGCTTCAAGCCTGTGATAAGCGCTTCGAAATGCGGTGAATAGAGAAGCTCGGCTGGGTTTGGAGGAAGAGTGCCGACAGGGATGACGGAAAGACCTGAAGCAGAACTATCAACCAAAAGGTCATGCCAATCTGAAACCTTGCCTGCAAGGAAGTCTGAGATACCTTTCTCAGATTTACCGACGATATTAGAAAGTGTTGCCTTGCGAAGGTCAACATCGAGGAGCACGACTTTCTTGTTCTTGATTGCGAATGCAGCACCAAGGTTGTTGGAGAAGAATGTCTTGCCACTTCCTGCCATCGAACTGATGGTCATTATGACTGGTGTGGAATCGGTGTTTGTCATGAACTCAAGATTGGCACGAATGACGCGGAACGCCTCATTGATGATGTTTCGGCTGCCTGATTTAACTACGATATCACGATTGACATTCTTCTTTCCCTTGCGAGGAACATACAGAGGAATCTCACCAACGAATGGCATTGCCATATTCTCAAGATCCTTGCGATTGCGAACGCGTGTATTGGTTGATTCTTTCACATAGATGATGCCAAAAGGAATGGCAAGTCCTGCAAGGAGCGCTACGAGAAGGAGTCTTGCTTTATGAGGAGCAGTAGGACTCATCGATCCCATTGGAGGGGTGATCATGCGCGTGTTGTAGGCAGTAAATGCTTGCGAGAGCTCGTTTTCCTCGCGCTTCTGGAGAAGGTAGAGATAGAGTGATTCCTTTACCTTCTGCTGACGCTCTACAGAGAGAAGGTACTTGGCTTGGTTTGGATTGGATGCAATGCGCGATGTGCTGATAGCCTGATTGCTCTGGTTGGCACGAATCTTGGCAGTGAGTGAGTTGATCTCTGTGTCGATGGATGAAACGATTGTGTTGCGCATGCCTGCAAGCTTGGCATCATAGTCCTGAACGAGAGGATTATTGTCAGAACTGTTAGCAGCAAAACTGTTGCGTTGGAGGAGAGTGTTGTTGTACTCTGCTATCTGCTGCTCCACCGCAGAACTGTTGATGCCAGAATTGACAGGGAGAAGCTGATTGTTGCGGTTGCGATCCGTGACGAAGTTGCGAATGTGGCGTGCCATATAGAGCTCTGTATTGAGCGACATAATCTGATTGTTAGCCTGGTTTGCCTGATTCATGTACATATTGCTGGCTGCCTCGACATCAGGGATGAGGTTGGAGCTCTTGTAAGAGGAGATATCGCTATCCACGTTGCCAAGCTCCTGCTCGATGATGTTGAGACGTTCGCTGATGAACTGCGATGTGCTAACTGCCATCTGATTCTTGTCTTCAACCCACTTCTCATTATAAACAGAAACGAGCGTGTTGAGGAATTCTTCTGCGCGCTGAATGTTTATGTCATCATATTTGATGCTGATGACTGACGCATTCTTGTCTTCAAGTGCGCAAGTGAGTTTGTTTGTGCTGGCTGACAAGGCATTGAGCAGAGGGATTCTGCGTACTTTGATATTGGTGTTTTCTTTAATTTCATTAATATATGCTGATGCAGAAACAACAATCTTGCCAGCAGGAGTGGATAATTCTGCTCCAAGTTTGCCTGACACAGGAGATGCTGATAACTCCTCGCCGTTTACGACGAAATCGCTGAGCGTTACAGACTTCTTTGGGGTGAGCACAAGAGTGAAGGATGTGCTCTGCTGGTCAGGGATGTCTTTGATTTCAACCTGCACAGGGAGTGTCTGACCATAAAGAAGCTTATCGTGGAACATACCATCTTTATAATAATTATAGTCAAGATGGAGGCGCTTGACAACCTCAAGCAACAATGCCGGCGACTTGATTGCTATGATTTCGTTGTTAACATCAGAGTTCTCGTTAAACATGCCCATGCTGCTGATGTTGTTGAGCTGATTGGAGAGTGAAGATGAACGTCCCTGTTCTTTGATCTGTATGGATGAAGAACGAGTATATTCTTTTGGAGTGCATAACAAATAGAATATGCATAATGATACACACACTACAACTGAAAGTAAGAACCAATACCACTTAGACAAGCACTGATTGATGAGCACCTTCACTGGAACTGAGTTCTGCTGATGCATGCTTGCAAGCATCGCAGGAGTTATATTGATATTTTCGTTTGCCATGATGAACTGATGAGATTATTTCAAAACAAGTACTGCAACTGATGTGAGGAGAGAAGCGAGGGAGATCCAGAATGATGAAGAACGTATGTTGTTGCCATTTACGGTAGTCTGGCGCTTTCTGTAATCGTTTGGATCAATGTAAACAATATCATTCTGCTGCAGGAAATAGCCAGGTGATGACATAACTTTATTTCCACGCGTAAGGTCAATTGTATATGTGGTGCGTGCTCCATTTTGATTGCGAAGTACTTTTATGTGCTTGCGATCACCCTGAATTGTAAGGTCGCCAGCCATTGCTATGGCATCAAGTACGGTAATACGGTCACGGTTGATGACATACCTGCCTGCTTTATTTACTTCGCCAAGTACATCAAAGGTCATATTATCAAATTCTACAATAACTACAGGATCCTTCAAGAGATCCTGCTGAAGTATTTTTGTCTTGATGAGAGATGCTACTTCACCACGATTAAGACCAGAGATCTTTAATTCACCTATTACTGGGAAATCTATGTTGCCATTATTATCAACAGTATAAACAGACAACTGCTGGCTATTTGAATAGTTTGTATATCCAACACGCTGTGATATTACTGGCACGTTGAACATTTGAGATAATTGATTGTCACGAGAATGAACAACAATTGAAAGTTTGTCGTTTGGTTGAAGACGAATTTCCATATCATTTGATATAGAATATGAGTCGCCATTATCCATATCTTGGAAATAGCTGATGTCATGAGGTGTAGAACATGCACCTAAAACAATCGATGCTACGAGCATCAAAATAAACTTTGTTTTTTTCATAATTATTTATTTGATTATTCATTGATTATCAATACCCATAGATATGACAAAATTCACGGCTAACATTATTAGTCGTGCATTATCAACAAGTTACAAAAGAAAGCCAGATAACTTGGGAATTTTAGGCTATTTAAGTGTATTTACCAAGCATAAGTGTTGAAAAAGCGTCCTAAACTCTGTAACTTTTATACAAAGGTAGACATAATTGTCCAATAACGCCGTAAAAAAAAAAAAAAAAAAATAGAAAGTACACATTATTATAATATTATCTTTTCTTTTACTTATTTTTATTCAATAATATCCATAAAAGAAACAAAACAGCCACAAGCATCCAAACAAATGCGGCCCAAGGAAACATTTTTGCCCATGAAAGTACGAACGCGGATACGCTTCATTATTCATTTTAACCCACATCAGCTGCACCAGAACACATTTCGACCGCACCCACATTATATTTCCAATGCTGTTTGTATTCATTTTTAGCACTACGCTTCAATCTATTTGCTTATTTTTTGTTTATAATTATACTTTTCGCATTATTTTTGTTAATTATTTTATATTTTTCTTGCACAAAGAAAACATTTTGGGTAACTTTGCAACATCACAAGAGATACAAGATACATTTTATACATCTGATTACAGATTCAACATATAAATAACTATATTAAAAACTTTAATTAAAAAGAGAAAGGATACTAATATGAAGAAGTTCATCGTTTCAGTTTTATCATTCCTTGCAATTGGCGGTTTTAATCACGCTATGGCACAGGACGGTGGGAATCAAAAGACTCCTGATTTTAAGAATGCTGGCAAATACACAGGCTCAAAGAAGAGCGGTAAGATGCACGGTAAGGGTATTTATGAATGGTCGAACGGTGACCGCTTCGAAGGTTCTTTCGTAGATGGCAAGATCGAAGGCTTTGGTACTTATTCTTGGGTTGACGGCGACATTTATGAAGGTGGTTTTAAGAATGGCAAGCAGGAAGGTTTCGGTTCAGCTTTTTATGCAGAGAAGTGCAATGTTTATGAAGGCGAGTGGCACAATGGCAAGCGCAACGGTCATGGCAAGCTTACATGGGCAAACGGCGACACATACGAAGGCGAATGGGTTGACGACGTCAGAGTAGGCGAAGGCACTTTTATTTCAGCTAACGGCGATAAGTATGTTGGTCATTTCGAAAACAACGCACGCAACGGCTTCGGAACTTACACTCATGCAAATGGTGATGTTTATGCTGGTCAGTGGGTGAATGGCGAGAAGGAAGGCATCGGCAAGTACAACTACGCTAACGGCAATGTTTATGAAGGTCAGTTTGTAGCAAGCAAGATTGAAGGTCAGGGTACATACGTATGGGCTTCTGGCGCAACATACAAGGGACAGTTCCATGAGGATATGCGCAATGGTATTGGCACTTACACTACTGCTAACGGCAGCGTTATCGCAGGTAACTGGAAGGACAATCGTTTCGCAGGTGCTGCTGAAAACGAGATGGCAAGTCTCTAATTTTATACCTTTGTTTAACAATAGCAATATATTAGAAATCAAATAAAAATGTAATTGTTCAAAAAGCTTTTTATAATAACAACGTATTAGTCTCTCTTTTTTCAATACATCCATTGAACTAATTTAACATTTCATGCAAGATAAGTTGTTTAACAAAGTACGATAACTTATTAAATGGATATCTAATAGTTTATAATGGAAATAGTCGAACTAATTAACGCCATCCAAGGACAAGTGATTGCCTTTCGGATGGCGTAGTTCTTATTTAGGGAAGAGCTAAATTTCATCACTGGCATAGGATCAAGATATACTGTTTTTAGATAGCTCAATGCAAGCATAAACATTTCAATGATGCATCGAGGGGTATTGTGAAGGCGAAAAAACAAGCAATTAAAACGAAACGTTAAAAAATAGTTGAAATGCTTATGAAAAAAAATCGATATTATTAGTTAGTTACCATGATTTTCACTACATTTGCAATAAATTGTATAACATATTTACTAACTAATAAAATGAAAAAAATTACTTTGCTTGTGTCTGCAATGCTGCTTGCAGCAACAGCATCAGCACAATCGCTAATGCCGTTCCAGAACACATCGCTGTCGGCAGACGAGCGCGCTGATGACTTGATCAGCAGATTAACTCTTGAGGAAAAGACCTCTCTAATGATGCATCAGTCACCTGCCATTCAAAGACTTGGCATACCAGTGTTCCAGTGGTGGAATGAGGCTTTGCACGGTGTGGCAAGAAACGGTACTGCAACTGTGTTCCCAATCACTATGAATATGGCTGCCGCTTGGGACGAAGACTTGTTGCAGAAGGTATATACTGCTGTGAGCGACGAAGGTCGTGCCAAAGCTCAGATAGCAAAGAAGTCTGGCAACATAAAGCAGTATCAGAGCCTATCATTCTGGACACCAAATGTAAACATATTCCGTGACCCACGTTGGGGACGCGGCCAGGAGACATACGGCGAGGATCCCTACCTCACGTCTCGCATGGGCGTGGCAGTGGTGAAAGGCTTGCAGGGACCTGACGATGCCAAGTACAGAAAGTCGCTTGCATGCGCAAAGCATTTCGCTGTTCATTCTGGCCCGGAATGGAACCGCCACTCTTTCAACATAGACAATCTGCCTGAACGTGACCTTTGGGAAACATATCTTCCTGCTTTCAAAGCTTTGATACAGGAAGGCAATGTGGAAGAGGTGATGTGCGCCTACCAGAGCATGGAAGGTGAGCCTTGCTGCGGCAACAACAGATACCTGCAGCAGATTCTGCGCAAGGATCTTGGTTTCAAAGGTCTTGTGACGAGTGATTGCTGGGCGCTTAACGACTTCTATAACACAAATGCTCACGCCGTAGTGGATGGTCCTGTAGAGACTACGGGCATGGCTATGCGAGCAGGAACAGACGTGGAGTGCGGTTCGGTGTATAAGTCCATACCAGAAGCTATTGCTGCAGGCGTGCTGACTGAAGAAAAGGTGAATGAGAGCTTGAAGCGTCTCATCATAGCTCGCATCAAGTTAGGCGACCTCGATCCTGATGAGATGGTGGAATGGACAAAGATTCCAGAATCTGTCGTTGCGTGCGAGGAGCATAGCAAGCTTTCGCAAGAGATTGCAGAAAAGGGCATCGTTCTGCTCCAGAACAAGAACAGCCTTCTGCCACTGAAACAAAATGACCAGCGCATCGTGGTGCTTGGTCCGAATGCCAATGACTCCACAATGCTGTGGGGCAACTACAATGGATTCCCAAAGCATACAGTGACTATCCTTGACGGAATCAAGAGCAAGGCAAGCAATGTGAAGTACGTGTCTGGATGCGGGCACACTGAGAACACGGTGCTGGAAAGCCGTTTTGCATCCTTTACTTCGCCAGATGGCAAGAAGGGAATGCGCGCCACATATTATAATAATGAGTCTTTTGAAGGCACTCCTGCTGCTATGACATACTGCACCACCCCACTCCAGTTTGACAACGGTGGCGCAACTGCTTTTGCTCCAGGCGTAAATCTTGAGCACTTCACTGCTCGATATGAGGGTGTGCTGAACTGCACTAAGGACGAAACTATCAATCTGCGCATTGAAGCTGATGACGCTATGCGCGTGATAGTGGATGGCGATACGCTGATGGACAGAATCAAGCGCCGCGTGTCGGCTACTAACATTCGCGTGCCACGTCCATTGAAGGTTAAGGCTGGCGACAAACTGAACGTGCAGATTGACTATCTTCAGAAGGATGAAGCAGCTATGCTTCGCTTTGATGTGACAGCAAATGCCGTGCTCTCGACAGAGGGTATATTGGCACAAGCTGCAGATGCAGATGTTGTTGTATTTGTAGGCGGCATCTCGCCACGACTTGAAGGCGAAGAGATGAGAGTGTATGCAGAGGGTTTCCAAGGCGGAGACCGCACAAGCATAGAGTTGCCAAAGGTGCAGCGCGAGATGATGAAGTCACTTCATGACATGGGCAAGAGAATTGTATTTGTCAACTGTTCTGGATCTGCTATGGCACTCGTGCCAGAATCGGAATACTGCGATGCTATTGTTCAAGCATGGTATGGCGGTGAGCGCGGTGGCGAAGCACTGGCAAATGTGCTGTTCGGCGACGTGAATCCATCGGGCAAGCTACCTATCACTTTCTATCGCAGTACTGACCAGCTCCCTGATTTCCTCAACTATGAGATGAAGGGACACACTTATCGCTATATGAATGGAGAGCCATTGTTCGCTTTCGGTCATGGATTGAGCTACACAAGCTTCAGCATCAGCAATGCAAAATACAAGAAGGGCAACGTGACACTCAAGCTCACGAACACTGGCGATCGCGATGGTGATGAAGTGGTGCAAGTGTATATCCGCCGCATCGGTGACAATGATGGTCCGAAGAAAACTCTTCGTGCATACAAGCGCGTGAACGTGAAAGCTGGACAAACAGTGGATGTTACAATTCCATTCCCACGCGACCGCTTTGAGTGGTGGGACGAGAACACTAACACGATGCATGTGCTTGCTGGCAAGTATGAATTGATGGTGGGCAATAGCAGCGACGCACCTGTGGTGCAGAATGTAGTGGTAAAATAAGCACTTCGTAGGAGCTAATTGCAATAGCTATAACGAAAACTAAAACGAAAAATATAACTATAGGGATGTTCTATAAATTAACTTATTAATAATTAGACATTTAGTTTGATATTTCAGAAAAAAGTCGTACCTTTGTAGTAGAAATCATACAGAATCATGCAGAAAACTACAATATACCGCAAGCCAATGGGCGAGAACC
>JAZRYI010000075.1:0-4104 GCA_045600665.1 Bacteroidaceae bacterium | reverse complement strand
CGACACATTCTCATACATCACCTTGTATGCATCCTGAGTTTTCAGTGCCGCTTCAGCATTCCTGACATTCTTGTTAGTGAGCCAGATGATGACGGCTCCAAAACCTCCTGTCGGGACTAACCATTGCAGTATGTTGAGTATTATTTCTAAAGCCGTCATCCCTTGCTCATTTTTAAGTTTTCGTTTACGTAGCCACCGTTCCCTGTGCGTCAGCGCAGGGCTCCGTTTCTACGCTCTCGCTTCCACGCCCCCGTTCCCGAGGGTTTTCCCGAGGTCAAGCCTACTGTCCCTCTTCCTCGTCAGCACCTGCTTGCTTCTTGAACTTAGGCACCGCTCGCTTGTCAAGTACCACGAACTCCTCACCGAAGGCGATGTTAGTATCTGCCTTCATCAAAAGCTTGAAGAAATAGAGTTCGCTTGCTGCACTGAGTTTGTCAATCTGGATGACATCCTCATCGTCCTGAAGGTTCACAGCCACGAACAAGTTACCATTGCTTCCTGTTGAGCATAGTGTAGCTACGATAAGGTCATCTGGCCACGATGCGATTGTCTCAATCTGAATGCCCTTGAAACGCTTCTGGTTCACGTCAGTCTCGCTGGCGTTCTTGCTCTCGCGTTCTGTGAGCTCGTCATCGTACTTGTCGAAGTCATCAATGCTCATGAGGATCTTCAAGTTCGGATTGTTACGGATTGCCTTTGGAATCGCATTGCGAATAGCATAGAGCTTCTTGACCATGGTAGTCGCTTCTGTCTCAACTACGATGCAGTTCTTGTCTTTAGCTGCCTGTGTGAGAATACCGTTCATGAGGTGATCATCGTCGTCACCGAACTCACCGTTCACATAGTGATCGCCAAGTTCAAACTGAACCTGCTTGCTGAGTTCTGAAAGGAGAGCGTTCTGTCCTTCTGGAGGGAGCTGTGCAAAAACAAGATTGCCCTTTGGCTGCCACTTGCGCCAAATCTGCTCGAAGGCACGAGGGTTGAATACTGTGAAGGCCATGAAGTCAACAGGGTCAAGCGACTTCTCATCATAGTTGAAGTCACCCTTGCTGTCGCTCTTCTGAGGATCTTCTTTACGCTTCTGCAACATCTTGCCGCTCTTGAGGCGTGGAAGACTGATCTTCTTCTCCACACCAGGGATAATCATTACAAGTCCCTTCTCGACAATCTCATTGCCTGTTGCGGCGAGTGTAAGGATCTGTTCCAGTACCTCGCCATTGTAATTGGTGTTTTTTACTACTATTGCCATATATCTGTTATTTATGGTTTATGGTTCTTTTTTGCCACTGTTCCCTGCGCTTTTCCGCAGGTCTCTGCTCCCCCTTCGGGGGCTGGGGGCTTCCTAATGCTTGCACTTAGCCTCAATTTCCTTCATGCGCTTATCCCAAGGGCTTTCATGCTCAGGCTGGATATTAAGGTCTTGCATCACCTTTCGCTTTGGCTGGAGTGTCGCGAGAATACCCTTGCAATTCTCAGGATCTGACTTCAAGAGGTTCTCATACATTGGGCGAGTCTTAGCGTCAATACGACCATCCTGTTCTGCCGCATCGAGGAGTGCCTTGTTTGCTGCATCTGTAGCTGCCGCCTCCTTATCCTTGAATGTTTTCACTTCACCCTTCAGACGGGCGTTCTCTGATGTGAGGTTCTTTGCTGTAGCAGCTTCGCTTTCCAGCTGAGCAATGCGAGCCATCACATCTTCTTCTGTCACACAGTCCTTGAACTGCGGACGCTTTTTGAGTTCTTCTATATTCATGTTATTTGAGTTTTGGGGCTCAACGAGCCGATTGTTAAAAATTTGATACACTTGTTCTGCAGTAGCATCTTCTGGCACTGGTTCTGCATCATAAATTCCATCCACAAAACCGAGTGCAAGTGCTTCATCAGCGTTCATCCAATGGTCTTCACCATCAAAATACTTCGCCTTAATAGCCTCTTTGTCCTGTTTTGTCTTGGCACTGTACATCTGGCACAAAGTGTCCTCCAGTGTCTCAATCTCGTTGATGCACTTCTGCATTTCCTTTTTATTGCCGTAGCAACCTCCACTGACATTGTGAAGCATAAGCTTTGCATATTTGCTCATCTTCACAGGCTTTCCACACATGGCTATCACACTTGCCATGCTTGCAGCCACACCATCTATATAGACATTGATGTTCGCCTTGCTGTTACGCAATGCGTTGAAGATGGCTATGCCACTATACACATCGCCTCCATAGCTGTTGATGCGTACGTCGATGTTCTGATACATCGCCTCCGCTTCAAGGAGCTCACGAGCAATGTCACCACTACGCACTTTATCACGCTCGCCAATATCTCCATACAGCAGTATGCTGCATGTAGAACCTTTGGCAATCACATTGAAAAATCTACTCATATTCTGTCTTCTCTTAGTTTTCGTCTTCGTTTTCGTTTATATAGCCACCGTTCCCTGCGATTTTTCGCAGGGTTTCTTTAGCCTTTTACACTTCTTATATATCTCACGATCCCTTCAAAGTGAAGGTCAACAATAGCATTCTTCCCTTCATCTGAAAGCAGATACTTCACATCAGCTTTATTATCCATAAATAGGTTCTCTGTCAGTACAGCAGCACATTCTGTATGTACGAGCACATAGAATCCTGCTTCTATATCGCTATCGCCATCAGTCTTGTCTGTGCGGTATGGTCGCTGATTCGTTCCGTACACTCCAGTCTTTTTGCCTTCTTCCATCTGTCTTGCATACTTCTGAAGATGTACCTTTGCCGAGTCATACAGACACTCTGCCAACTTATCTGCCTTGGTCTGTCCTCTCGATGTGTAAGCAGACCATCCACCAGCTGCTTTCCAGTCAGCATCTCTGCCTGGTGCTGCATTCACATGAATAGACAAGAATATCACATTATTCTTTCCCATTCTATCACATACTCTGTTCACACGTCTGCATCTTTCACCGAGAGTAATGTCTGTATCTTCTACCACAATTCGCTCTGCATCATATCCTGCAGCCTTCAGTTTATCCAGAAGTCTCTGGGCTATGATTCTTGTGTATGCATATTCTCGAAGGTTTCTGTCTGGCGAACACTTGCCCGCAGTATTCACGCCATGACCATTATCTATAAGTATTTTCATATTTATTATATATTTTCTTTTTTACCACTGTTCCCTGCGCTTTTCCGCAGGTCTCTTTAACCGTTAACCATTAACCGTTAACCATCTGGTAGGGAGGGCTACGGTCATTTTCACCTGACGGCAGCACCGTCCCTCCACGCCCTCTGATGCGTTTCCGCTTGCAAAGTTGCGACAATTTTCCGACATAAAAAAATCGCCATTTTATCATAAAACTTTATAACTTCATCATGCCGTTTTAACTTGTTATCATGCGGTCTTCATTTTTTTAACTCCCAAAAAATCACCAACTTTGCACCACATTTCATAATAAAAAGTCATGGCAGAACTATCAATCTCTCAAAAAAAAGAATGGGCAAAGACCCTATACCTCAAAGAGAACCTTACTCAGCAAGAAATTGCTGACCGCGTAGGTGTCTCACGCATAACTATCAACAAGTGGATAAACACAGAAAAGTGGGAACAGCAGAAGGTCGGAATAACTCTCACCAGAGAGGAGCAGATTTCTAATCTCTACCGCCAAGTCGCAGAAATAAACAAGGTCATAGCAGCACGCCCTGAAGGTGAGCGATTTGCCACTACCGCCGAAGCTGACATTCTTGGGAAACTCTCATCAACCATCAAGAAGATGGAAACCGATGTTGGCATTGCTGACATCATTTCTGTACTCACACAGTTCATCGAATGGCTCCGTCCTGTTGATCTCGAAAAAGCAAAAGAACTCACGCGTCTCGCTGACGCTTTCATCAAAGATAAATTATGAAGCAATCAGACAAATCAGCTCTCCTCGACTGGGAGAAATACAAAGAGGACATCGCTCGCTCCACTCCAGTCGATCGCAATCTCTCTCATGCTGAGCGAGAGAAACACCGCCTCTATCTCGAAGCGCACCCTATAGAATGGATTAAGTTCTTCTTTCCTGGTTATGCTAAATACGAGTTCGCTGACTTCCACAAGAAGGCTATCCGTCGCATCATTGCTAATGACGAATGGTTTGAA
>JAZRYI010000074.1:0-9736 GCA_045600665.1 Bacteroidaceae bacterium | reverse complement strand
TTAGAAAAACCAAAAAAAACAAAAGAAAACAAAAGGAAAACCATAATGTTTTTTCTTGTTTTTGTTCTGTTTATCAAAGGTTTTTCTTAACATGGCGCTTGCGCATAAACAATCAAACACAATTCATCGAACTCACGTTAAAATTATGTATATTATTATGAAAAAAGCAAATACAATAACTTTCATTACCGCCATGGCATTGTCCATGAATGCTATGGCACAAAACTCCCACTTCACTTTCTCTGGTAAAGTGCTCACAGCAAAAGGCAGCCCAGTAGCTGGAGTGGTTGTGAACAACGGCTACGACTTCGTCCAGACCGACAAAGAAGGACGATGGCAACTGCAAACTGACACATGTCTCAGCAAGTTCGTGTCTATCAGCATCCCTGCTGACTATGAGTTGCCAAGCAAGAACTCTATCGCCACAGGTTTCTACGCCAGAGTGGACGAACTGACGAGAAGCGGAAACAAGCACGATTTCCGTCTCACTCCTCGCAAGGCAAAAACAGACAGGTTCACCTACATCTCCATCTCCGATCCGCAGATGAGGACTGACAAGCACTATGAGCGATGGATGGCAGAATCGGTGCCTGAGCTTATGCGTGTGTGCGACTCCATTGCGAAGAATAATGAGGTGGTGAGCGTGTCGCTTGGCGACCTTGTGTGGGACAACATGCCAATGTTTGACAAGTACGAGACATCGTATAGCGGCATCAAGGGCACTTTCTTCCAGTGCATTGGCAACCACGACTTCGACCTTCGCTATCAGGGATTGCAGAACATGCCCTATGGCACTTCTGTCTATGCCGAGATGCAGTATCAGCGTCACTTTGGTCCTTGCGACTATTCGTTCAACATTGGCAAGGTACATTTCATCACCATGCAGAGCATCAACTACTATGGCGGACGCACCTATCGTGAAGCGCTGACCCAGACTCAGCTCAACTGGCTCACGAAAGACCTGAGCTATGTGCCTAAGGGCTCGTTAGTGTTCATCAATATGCATGCTGCTTGCTGGAATGCGGTGAGCAACACAGGCAATGTGGCTAACGCCAAGGCATTGAAAGAGATACTAAAAGACTACAACGTACACACTTTTGCTGGTCACACTCACTTTTTCCAGAACAACATTGTTGACGACAACCTCTACGAGCACAACATCGGTGCGGTGTGCGGTGGTTGGTGGACAGGCGAAGTGAACCGCTGCGGTGCACCAAACGGATTCCTTCTTGTCGATGTGGATGGCAGCAACGTGCGCTGGCACTACAAAGCCACCAAGCAGTCGCAGGAGGTGCAGATGAAGCTCTACTCTCCTGGTGAGTTCAGCAATCAGAAGGACTATGTCGTTGCAAACATCTGGGACTGGGACAAGCTCTCCACCGTGGAATACATGGAGGACGGTGTACGCAAAGGCATCATGGAGCAGTTCACCGACGAAGACGAGGCATGGCACACCCAAGAACTGAAAGCAGATAAGTCGCAATGCCTCACTTCTCACCTCTTCCGTGCTAAACCATCACCAGCCACAAACACCATAACCATAATTTTCCGCAATCAGTTTGGCGAAGAATACACCCAAACAATCAGCGTTAAATGAAAAATGGGTAATCAAGGGGTCTGACACCTTGATTACCCATTTCTTTACTTTTCTTCAAAGTGGAACCAATCCACATCGACATATCCACCCAGCTTCTTAGTCGCATAGTTGAAGATAGCGAACTTTGTGCCCATGAAGTGGCGCTGATAGTCAAATCGCATTGCTATCTCACGACCAATAGACTTCCAGTTTTCTCCATCCGTGCTATAGCTGAAACTTGCCTTGTCACGACCTGGGTTGAAGTCGCCATGAATCTTCAGATACACCACCTTGCCCTTCAATGGCACTTCCTCTATCACCTCAACATCCACTCGCTCGATGTTGCGAGGACGGGTGAACACCGACTTCTCCTCTGTGAGCTGAAGCACAGCCTTGCTGCCTTTCTTCACGATGCGAAGCACGCCGCTGTCGCCATTGTATGCTGCGAAACCGCAAATATCGCCATCCTTCATCTTGCTCACATCCATGCACACAGCACCTGTGCATTCAGGAGCAGACATGCGCTGAGTGAGAGTGTTAGGAGCAACATTGAGATTGTCAACGATGCGAGCTGTCTTCAATCGCATGAATCCAGGACGCTCAGTCAGGCTCCAAGCCTCGTCGATAGGATTGTGGTTCCACTGCCAGTAGAGCTTCAAGCCTGTGCGAGCATGATAGGTCTGCTTCTCCATCTTGCTGACTGCCTCTGCAGGCACGTCAAACTCATCGCTGCCAATTAATCCCTTCACCGATGGGTGCTTCTTGCTCATGTCGTTTGGAATCTTGTAGCAACGGCGGTCAAGGCGAGGATTATTAGTTGGGTTGTCCTCTGGAATGTCAGCAATCTCATTGTTCACCACGCCAGTGTATTCGCCACACATAGGCCATCCTTCCACCCATGTGACAGGCATAGCGCAAGGCACACGACCTATGCCGCCACGATCCTGGAAGATGAGTGCCCACCAGTTCTGGTCGCTCTGGTCATCGCCCACGAGCGAGCCCTGACCCACGCCGCCGTATGTCTCAAACGGAGTCTCAAGTATTATCTTCTTCTCATACTTGCCATCAATAGTCTTCGAGCGGTAGCACACCTCGCGGCGAACACGTCCCTTAGCGCCCCACTTCATCGAAATCATGCAGATGTAGTAGTAACCATTATGCTTTATCACGCTGGCACCCTCAAGCAATGCGCCCCTCTCCTGAGGATCCTCACCGCCATTCACCACGCGCTTGTTCAGTCCACCCTCCTTTGGGTTGAAGTCATCGCCAAGCTCCACTATCGTGCCATTGCCTGTGAAGAGATACTTCTTACCATCCTCGTCGAAGAAGAGTGAGGCATCGTGCATGTGTGGAGGACGAGCAACAAGCGTCCAAGGCCCCTCTGCGCTGTCAGCACTATAGATGAATCCCTTGCCAGGCTCGCCATTGGCTGTGAACCACACCCAGAACTTGCCCATGTGGTAGCGGATGGAACTTGCCCACTGTCCCTGACCATACACCGTAGCACCGTCAATCAGGTTGTAGCGAGGACCATCGTCGATGCGGTCGAACACATAGCTGGCAATCTCCCAGTTCACCATGTCCTTCGACTTCATCACAGGAGCACCCGGCATGAGGTGCATCGTAGTGCTAATCATATAATAGGTGTCTGCCACCTTGCACACGCTCACGTCTGGAACGTCAGCATTGATCACTGGGTTTCGGTAAGACTCCTGTGCATTCATGCCAAGTGCCAGCACCAGAGTCAAAAGGCTAATAAATAAAGATTTTTTCATATTCTTCTTGATGAATTTTAATTATGTACTTATACTTATCTTGCCAAACTGGACCACTCCAGCAAGCAACAACATATTGCAATGCAGGTACTACAGGAATTAGAGTGAAGATGCGCAAGCGCCATTTTAAGAAAAACCTTTAAGCAACAGAACAAAAACAAGAAAAAACAAAAATTGAACTGTTTTTTTATGTTTTTATTGTTTCTTTTATGTTTTTTCAATTGGCCCGAAGGGCACTTTCACACGAAATCCAGTAGAACCGCAATGCAAAGTAACAACTTTATTTTCAAACCACCAAATAAAAAGACACAAAAAAGGTTCAGCACCGTGCGAGTGCTGAACCTTTGCTATTATGTTTTGATACAAGCAGATAGTTTGATTAGAAGTCAAACAATCCGTCAATACCTTCCCAATCAGAACCACCATCACGCGAGTTGCATTCCATTTCCATCCACAGAGCAGAGAGGCAATGAATGCATTTCGTAAATTTGCTCATTGATTCAAAAGGATATTGACAATGATTGACACATCATCTGTATCAACAGAGCCATCGTTATCCCAATCACCAAACGCATTCTGATGTTCTTTACCATCCAGCAAATCGATGAGTATGATCAAGTCAGTAATGTTCACCTTTCCATCACCGTTTACGTCGCCATAAACCTTGTACAGCTTCATGCTGGTAACGGTTGTATTTGCCCAATTAGCACCCTTTATCGCATGGAGATGCACATATCCGTAATCTTCATAAATCTTAGCAAGATTGAGGTTGTATATCTTCGTGCCATCATTACACTCGGTTACAGTTTGATATTTTGCAGTCTGGTTGGCATTGTTAGGTATGTCTATCAGATGGTCTGGTGCCTGCCCATTGTCTACGTCGCGGTTGAAGAGGAATCGTGGTGCGCCCTCTGTTGCCGTAACCGAGAGGATTGAATAATCTTTAAGGTCTGCATACATAAGATAAGCCACATTGCCATTACCGTATGGCATACCTGTAGATTCATTCAGCACGTATTCACAACCAGCACTACCTTTCTTTGTGCCTGTAGCATCAGCAGCTGTCCACTCGTAGAAGTCGCTTGCTGAAAGATCAAAGATATTTGGTTCTGCAATATCGTAAAGACTGAGAGGTGTGAATGTTACATTATCCACCATGAGGCGCTTGCCACCAGCATTGTTGATAACAACATCATTCTGACCCTTGATGAGTTCTGTAGTAATCTCAGCACTCTGCCATGCGTTTGCATCAGTAATGGCATTAGCTGTCTTCGCTACAGGTACAGAATAAGACTGTCCATTCACAACAACAGAAATGTTGCTTGCATCAAGCGACATGTACTTCACGCCAATCTTGTACTCGCCAGAGTTGTTGATTACTGTCTTGTTGCGCAAAGTAGCAGCAGTGTTTGTTCCCATGTCCTGAAAGCCCATTGCAGCCTGACCAAGAACACTTTGATAACTGCTGTTGTACGCATCAGTCACACAACTTGCCACGCCCTTGTAGTCGAAGTCCTCACCCTCAATCACGAGTGGCTGCATCTTCAGGTCTTCTGCATTTGGAGTTGCAATAGAGCTTGCATCAAGCGGAGTGTCATCAACCATAGCCAATGACTGACGAGAATTGTTGCCAGCACAGTTGATACGCAGGTCGAGAGGACCGCAATGCTTTACGGTGCAAGTGTAAACATCACCACTCCAGCTTTCTGTTATGGTTGCATTGCAACGGTTATCAACAACAGTGTAAGAAGGCTTTGATGAAGCACCATTGATCTTGATGACATCAGTCTTCACGCCATCATTAACATCATCACGGAAGTTGTTCAGATAGAAGTCGATGTGGTCTGCATATTCCTTTGCATGAGCCGAACTGAACACTCCGAAGGTAAGTTCCATGCTGCTACACATATTATATTTAAGAGGAACCTTAGCGTATGAGGTAGTCTTGTAAGCACCATTGCTATCCTTCTTGCGGTCAGAGAATGGATAGTAGCATACGAGAGCATTCTTATGGCGAGCCACGAAGAGGTCACCCTCGTCAATCACTGGATCAGGATAAGCCTCGTTGAAGATGCTCACCTTATTAGAGTGGTTGCTGTTGTAGTCAGAACGGTTGATAACCTTGATCCCTGCATTCTTTGCTTTGTCATCAAACATGTCGATGACGATAGGTATAGAGGCATAGCGACCAGTCTTCTTGAAGTACAAGTAGTTATTATTGCCATAACCAGCAATGTCGCCAACACCACCCTCATTGCTTACTCGTGCATTGAATGGGTCATCCTGCCAATAGAGGTTATGATAGAGGTCGATAGGAGCTGCATAAGCATTTATCTTAAGACTTGTATTATCCTGAGAAACAGAAATATCATTCTTCATCACAACCTTTGTACGAGCAAGAACCTCTTCGCGTGAAGGAATATGGATAGTACCATCGATAATCTTGCGGAAGAGATCCACCCAGATATTATCGAAGTTAGGATAAGTGCCCCAGTTGCGCTGAGTGTAACCTTCTACATTTGAGGTACTCTTATTCTGGAAACACTCTGTCCAAATCAACTCAGGACCATCCCAAACACAAGCACCGTTCAATGCTGACTGTTCAAGGATAGGAGCTATACCTACAGCACCAGGATAAGATGTTGGGAGACCATCATTCTTGTATTCTGCATTGTCACCCTTTACCAGTTCGTCAATAGCACCATTCCATCCACAGTTGTCATAGCGAACACCATAATTCTGCGAAAGACCAGAGATGAAAGGACCGATTGTTACGGACTCGTTGTTGTACCAGTTAGCACTTGTAGTATATTTGTACAACCAGAGTGTAGCCTGTGGGTTAGCCTTACAAGCATTGAGGAAGTCTGCATTGCGCTTCATCATGCCGATTGGGTTGGTAGGATGCGACCAGATGTTTCCGCAGAACGAGATTGTGAGGAAACCACCATACTTAGCATGCATTGGCACAAGCTTTGAGAAGAGGCGAATACGATCAACAGCCTTGCTTGAGCTTTCGCTTGCTTCGTCAAATCCCCAGAACTGCTCAGCATAGTTCCAGCCAAGGAAGTTAGGATAATCCGTGAAGAACGATTCCATTGTGGCAAGTGTCTCTTGAAGATGAGCATCATCATCAGGCAAGTGACCACGACCACCAGAAGCAGGCTGACAAGTGAAGAACATATTGTTGCGACAGCAAACTGAAGCCCACGAGCGGAATGTCTGTATAGCATTCTGCGGTTTCTTGAACATGTGCAGATCATCGTCATACGAACAAGACAACGAAAGGTTCATCGCCACGTATGGCTTGATGTCTTCAGGAATCAAGTCGATAATCTTCTGTGGGTCAGCATTGTTCCATACATCCACATGCACGAGCCACAAAGGATGCTTGTTATCTACAGGACGACGCTGAGCGCCTGCAATGACGTCAGAACCCGAATCGTCAGGGTCTGCAGCCGAAGCAGGAACGCCCGAAGTGATAATCAACTCGTTGATAGTCATAAGACCAGCCTTGTCGATATTCCATTCGATAGATGTCACGCTGCCCATCTTATCGTTCCAGTTGTAATCCTGTGCTACCTGATTGATGCTTGCAGTCTTGTCAAGATTCTGCATGTTGTACTTGCTGCCATACCATGCGTTGATGCTTGTGCCAGCATTGTATATCTGACCAGTAGCACAGATATCTTTGTTAGGGTCGCTTGTATTCACATCAAGTCTGATGCTCTGTGCAGCAGAGAGGTCAGCATTGTTGAACTGAACGAAGATCTTGCCTCCAGCCTGCGTAGAAGTTACCAAGCCAGTGTTGTAGTCGATAGTCACACCCTCACCCGACACTTTGAAGTAGCGGATGTCGAATGTCTTCGAACCTTCTTCTGTGAAAGCGAGGTCGATAGGAGCTGTGATAGGATCTACTGTCTTCTTGTTGAGAGTGATAGACTTGATCTTGACTGGATGGTTCACATAGTTGATTGTACCGTCTTCGGCGGGAGCATTGCCAAGAGTCCAGAAGCCAGCGATGTAAAGCTCGTCAATATCAGAGATGTCAACGGTAACAGAAGTCTTGCCATCACATTCTACATCCACCTTAGGATCTGTCCAATAATTATTCACATCAAACAGACGGAACTTACATGAAGTTGGTGCTTCCGCAAACTCAACTGTTATTGACTCGTAATCACTTACGTCATACCCTTCATCACTCTTCCATCCACCAAAGCCGTACTGACCTGTGTAGAGAGTACCAACCTTTGCAGTATTGTCGTATGAGTACTTACCAGTTTCCCAAATGCTTGGGTTGACATCGGCTGTAGCAAGCGAGAAGAACTCACCAGTTGCTTCCAATCCTTCCTCTTCATACTCTATTCCAAGTATATCGCACATCTTGTTAGCATATCGCTTGCCGAGTGTGCGGTAACCAGCTGCATTGAAATGGAAATGGTCAGTTCCATTGCCTGGCAATCCTTCTGAACTTACAACATGAGCATTAGCGATAGTCTGAGGGAGAGTTGCGATTACTGCATTGTGTCCCCAGCAAGCACCGTCCTGATCCTGGCGCAGCATCTCGCCTGCAAGAAGCGGAGTCTCGGCAGGATTGAGAGAAAGTTCTGAGCAGATGCGGTCGTAAATCTTCTTCACCTTGCTTGGCCAGTCCTGCTGACCGTTGTTTGTTTCGCCCTGATGCAAGAGAATGCCCTTGATGACACCCGCCTTCTGTGCCTCCTTAGCCATATTGATAAGACGGCGATAAGGGTTCATTTCGTATTCCTTGCAATAGTTCAGATACCAGTCAGCCTGTCCGTCCCAATAGCCAGTCTTGCTGATTTCGTCCTCGTCAAACACCTCGATTGGTGCGCCACCGATAGCGACATTGATCACGCCAACCTTCACATTCTCAGGAAGTCGCTCAATCATTGTGCGGCCGAAGTAGTCGGCAGGAGTGAGACCTGTGCCTTGGCGACAGAGAGGTGGGATAGCATTATACCAGTTGCCCATTGTGCGACTGCCGTCAGACCAATTCACAGCAGCCATCATCTGGAAGCGCTCACCTGGGTCTGTGCGGTCCACAGCCTCAATAGCTGCATTGCCTTCCATATTCGACTGACCGAAGCAGAGGTAGATGTGGAAGTTAGGGTCGGCAGTAGAAGCTGGTGGAGTCACGATAGGAGTATCATCCGACTCTTCTCCATCTTCATATATAGCAAACTGCCAACCAACTGCTGTCTTAGAGTCAATTCTTAATGCTCCATCGTTGTTCACACAGAGATAACCATCACCGCTGCGAATAACACCTTGTGCAATGCCAAGACTGCGGATAGAATACTTGCCATCAGCCATCTGCTCGATAGTCCATACTGCACAGTTCGTTCCATCATTATCATAGTTTGCATTGAAGAATGCATGTCCCCATTGAGATGCCTGCAAGTAACGCTTGTACTCACCATCTTCCTTGAGCTTGATAGTGTAAGTATTTGATGCACCGCTGATTGTCACTGGCTCCACCTTAATCTGGTATGCCTTCTCTGTGAAGTCAGTCTTGCTATGCAACTGAGCCGCATCATTGTATTCGCCCCAAGGAGCATTCATCACCTGATTATCCTTCACAAGCACAACTGGCTTTGTAGCAGTCTTAGTGTCGGCGAGAGTGATAGCGGTGATTGGATCGTATGGGTAGAGCTTCATGCTGGTTACGGTAACGTTAGCATAGTTTGCACCCTTGATACAATTGAGGTGAGCAAAACCTGCCTCTGCCACGATAGCATGAAGATTAATGATGTAGGTAGTAGTGCCGTTGCCATTGTCAACAACTGTTTCGTATGCTTTTGTATCCTTATCACGAGGGAACTCGATAGTAACAGCTCCATTATCAACTAAACGATTGAAGCAGAAGCGTGGCTCACCAGCTGACACTGTAACTTCGAGCCTTCCATACTCTGAAAGGTCGGCATAACTCAAATAATACACGTTGCTATCACCATACGGCATTCCTGTTGACTCATTAAGTACAAGTGCAGGATAAACTCTCTCAGGATCAATTGCTGCATCAGCCCCTGACGTTGTCCACTTATGGAACATCTCCTTCGTGAGGTCTCCTTCTGTAGCAGAACCGCCATCAGTATAATCACCGCTCGCACCATTTATGCTATGGTCTTCATACAACTTTGGATACCAATCTACGAAACAAGTGTAGGCACATGCTTGCTTTGGTTCTGCATATTGTTGGAACGAGTATGTTACCTTATTATTATTAAAGAGTTGGTCAAAATCAACATACTCGTATGGGTGAGTAAGCGTCATGGAGATATTGCCATAGTAGTCGTGTGTGTACTTAAACACCTTTCCGAACTGATCTGTACGCCCAGATGCCCATGTACCATAGTTGTTA
>JAZRYI010000073.1:0-17650 GCA_045600665.1 Bacteroidaceae bacterium | reverse complement strand
ATAGGTGGGCGTTATGCGCCTGTCAAGACCTCAATCGCAGCAGCTCTTGCCACTCTTCTGCAACTCCATATTGAAGAACTCGTCAAACAGTTGCTTGGCGTATTCCCAATTCTCTTTATTTATACAATAGCGCACTTTGGGTGTTTCAATCTCACCCTGAATGAGCCCAGCCTCTTTCAGTGCTGTAAGATGCTGACTAACAGTTGCCTTTGCGATAGGCAACTCTTCGTGAATGTCACCAAAGTAGCAGGTCTCTTGTTTAGCAAGAAACTTCATGATGGCAATGCGAGCCGGATGTCCAAGAGCCTTCGCCATCTGTGCCAATGTCTCTGTCTTTATGCAGTACTTCTTCTCTGCCATAAGTCTTACGTTTATAATTTGGTCGCAAATTTACGAACATTATTCCTGGCAAAAAAGCAAATAATCATTTTTCTTCATGAATTTAACATTTATTATCCAAACTGTGGTTATTGCTATATTTTCGCCCCACCACAACATTTGGGAAAGGATTATTTCAAATGTTTTACCTTGGGAACATTGTGGTATCAACGCGTCAATTTCGCAAATAACTAATACTGATTATCGTACGTTACAAATGTATCACTGATTCGAATGCGGAGCCAGTCCTGTCACTCGTTCCACGCTATTAAGGCTCTCGCATTGCCCCGGATTGTCGAAACGAGCAACGCTGAAAGCCCCACGATGATGTATATAATTGTTCCATTATAAATAAGGTATAGTTCGCCCTATCTATTTTAAGGAAAGTATATAAACATCCCCTGAGGCGTTCCCGCTGTTCGCATATGTTCAACTTGCAGTAACAAACGCAGTTCTCATACAGCGTGGTTTATTCATGCTGTGTGAATGCTCTTATTAATGTGGCATGAATAACCGTATTAACACGGCATGAATAACCGTATGCACTGGAAGCGAATAACAGCATTCTGTGAAGCATATTTCCTGCATGGTTGATGGGCGTATCCAAATCGCATAAATACATGTGTCGCACACTCATATTCTCATCAAAAATGAATTCACTCGGAAACTCTTCACTCTTCATAATAGCTGTCTAATCATTTGAATGACAATTCATTGGAAATATGAAGAGTGCCATTTCACTCTTCACCCACTCTTCACCCACTCTTCACCCACTCTTCACGCTTCTAAAGGAATGAATATCAACATGTTTCCTCCTATCTGTGAAGAGTGAAGAGTGATTTTTATTTCGTCTCATTTGCTACATATCATTGCTTTCCGACCAAGGTTCAGAATTGAGTATTTTACGAGTGTGCGGCATGCAACATAGTATTTTTTGCTGATAAAAGTACTGACTGGGGGGAATCTAATGCATGGAATTGGATTCGTAGATAATGCGGGATTTGACTATCGCTTCAGTCGTCATTTTGGCGTTGGAGCGCAGATACGCTCGATGGTTACAATCTTTCCTAAACACTCTGGCTACAGCAAGAAAGAAGGACGCTTTATCAGAGAAGGCATCGATAACATTTCTTTTCAGCTCGGTTTTCGACACTTTCTCTGATAAATATAATAGGATAAAAGATATGGAAATCTTTCAGTTGGGCTATGTCTATGTATTAGTTTCTGTTGCTTGTTTAGTATCTATGATGATGAGGGGCTGCGTGAGGACCGCCATGGCGGTGGGCAGGAGCGCTGTAGTATGACCTGTGGTAGCCGTAGCCATGATCATAGTAGTCGTAAGCACAGCAGAAACACGACTGGAGAAGCAAAGTGCTTGCTATAACAGTGAGCAATAAGATAATTTTCTTCATAATAACCAATTTTTAACTATTAACCAAATAAATTATTTTACCTATTTGTCATCTGATGCTTTAATCTTTTGACAATGCAAAGGTAGGATATTATGAAGTGGGAGGCGCACTGTTTTTTCCTACTTCTTCTGGCGGAAACCCTAAAATGAGTGGAGATTTCCCTTCAATCCAAGACTTATCACCTCAAGGTCCTTCATCTCGCTGCCATCGATAGTGAGCCGGATGAGTGTGCGCTCAGGATGCCACCCCTGCATGCCTGCAGCACCAGGATTGATGTGAAGCAGGCCAAGATGCTTGTCGTGCATCACCTTAAGGATGTGTGAATGACCTGAGATGAAGAGCTGTGGCGGATTGGAGTAGATCTGCCCGATGATGGAGCGGTCGTAGTGGCCTGGATAGCCACCTATGTGCTTCATCAGCACTTCCACATCCTCGCATTTCCAACGGAGAACTTCTGGAAACATGAGACGCAAGTCGCCGCCATCGCAATTGCCACACACAGCGCGGACAGGGCGAAACTCCTGCAGTCGCTCAATCAGCTCTGTGCTGCAGATGTCGCCAGCATGCCAGATTTCGTCACATTCTTCAAAATATTTCAAGTAGCGATCATCCCAGTATGAATGAGTGTCGCTGATTATGCCTATTCGTTTCATTTTCTTTGGATAAACCTTATTATTTCACCAATGATAAATACAAGACTTGTTGATACGATAATGATTGCCCAGTCGAGAATGCGTAGAGGTGTGACATTGAACATCTCGCCGCCAAAAGACACGATGAATATCTGCCCAATAAGGATGAGCAAAGAGATAGTGCAGAATCCTTTGCACCCCTTGAGGTTTAATGCCGAGCGCCTTGTCATGAATGCACGAGCATTGAACATGTTCCAGAACTGAAGCATGACGAAGAGGGTGAAGAAAAGGCTCAGCTCATAGTCAGATATTGGCTGGGAGATGCTTGGATTAGGGCTCGCAAACATCGACGACAGATTGATGAAATCCATCATGCTATCCACATTGTATCGCTCGAAGCAAATGAGCACAGCAAGCAGAATGAGCGTGATGATGCTGCCTGTGCCGAGAATGTGCTTCCACATAGGTTGGCTGATGATGAAAGCCTTGCGAGAGCGTGGCTTGTCTTGCATCACAGCACGAGACGGTGGAAGCGAAGCGAGTGCCATTGCTGCGAAAGTGTCCATGATGAGGTTCACCCATAGCATCTGAGTGACAGTGAGAGGCGACTCTGTGCTGAGGAACGAACCGATGAGCACGATGAAGCATGCTGCCACATTCACTGTCATCTGGAAGAGGATGAAGCGCTGTATGTTCTGATAGAGCGAGCGTCCCCACATCACGGCACGAGTGATGCTGGAGAAGGAATTGTCGATGATGGTGATGTCGCTTGCTTCCTTCGCCACAGAGGTGCCAGAACCCATCGAAAGACCTACGTGAGCCGACTTCAGAGCAGGGGCATCGTTGGTGCCATCGCCAGTCACAGCCACCACATGGTGCTTCTTCTGGAGCGTTTCCACAAGTCGCTTCTTGTCTAAAGGTCGAGCGCGGGAGATTATCTTTATGTCGCTCACACGATTGAGCACTTCTGCATCGGAAAGCGCAGCAAATTCTGGTCCTGTGATGATCTGGTTTTCGTTGCATGAGTCGTTCCAAATGCCAATCTGACGACCAATCTCGCGAGCTGTGCCAGGAGTGTCGCCCGTCACTATCTTCACGTCAATGCCTGCGTCGAGGCATTCCGTCACAGCGTCAGGCACATCTGTGCGAACAGGATCGGAAATGGCTGCTACAGCAATGAACTTCATCTTGGAATGCAGAGAAACAATGAGTGCCTCGATGTCTTCAACCATGATGTCTGCCTCTCTATTGTCCTCAAGCACATAATAGGCAAAGCCCAATGTGCGCATCGCTTGCTCTTGATATGTTTTCAGCTGATGATGAATCTCTTTCTTGCGGCTGCCGTTATCAATATCTGAGCACATGTCGAGAACAATCTCTGGAGCTCCCTTGACGTAGAGAACCTGCTTGCCTGGGATTGCAGCCGATTTCACCACAACGGCTGAGTATTTCCTGTCTGTGTGGAATGGCAGTTCGTTCACTACCTCTGCCTCTTGACGCAGAGCCTCGTAGTCAATACCTTGCTTATGCATCCATAGCAGCAAAGCGCCTTCTGTTGGGTTGCCCACTACTCCGATTTGTTCCGCAGAAGTGTCGAGCATGGCTGTGGAGTTTGTTGCAATGCTCTCATAGATGAGTTCGCTGTCTCCTTGCATCTCTGCCACTTGCATCTGGTTTTGTGTCAGCGTTCCAGTCTTGTCTGTGCAAATGACTGTTGTTGCACCCATAGTTTCGCAAGCGTGCATGGTGCGAACAAGATTGCCCGTCTTGAGCATAGCGCGCATACTGTAGGCAAGACTCAGAGCCACAGCCATAGGCAGGCCTTCAGGCACAGCAACGCAGATGAGAGTCACAGCAATCATCAATGTGCTGAGGGTGTAGGCTAAGAGTTCCACCCAGAATGTGGTGCTTGCTGTGTCGATGACGAGGTCGGGCTGGAGGAAGTACGCGATGAGACGCGCCATGACGATGAGTCCTGCAATGACGTAGCTTCCGTATGTTATCCACATTGATAGGCGCGACAGCTGAATGTTGAGAGGAGTCTTCACATGATTGTCAATCTGAGCTGCCTCAAACACCTTGCCATTTTCAGTAGCGTCGCCTACTGCAAAGACGCGAGCCACGCCGTGACCTTCCATCACCTTTGTGCCACGCATAACGTGGTTGGGGGGAAATGCCCCCTCCCAAGACTCCTCATGGAGTGACATTGAGTCAGTCCGTTCGTCCCTACCCCCCATAGTGGAGGAATTATCATTCGGGTTGTTTCCTACTTCCGATAGAACGTATTTCACGCACATAGGCTCTCCTGTGAGCGTTGACTCGTCCACCTGCATGGATATTGCTTCGAGCAATTCTGCATCAGCAGGAATCTCCTGACCTGTGGAGAGCACGAGAATGTCGCCCACCACGACATCCTTCTTTGCTATCTGCTGAGGACTGCCGTTGCGAATCACGCTCACCAGTTCATCGTCATTCACTTGGATTAGCACCTCAAACTCCTTGTCTGCTTGCCATTCGAAATAGAAAGCAACGCATGTGGCGATGAGTACCGCGGCGAAAATGCCTATAGGTTCGAAGAAGACATGAGTGCTGTCGCCAAGCCCGAAGTATTCGTAGAAAGAAATGCCAACGGAGAGGATGCCTGCAACGAGAAGAATGATGATGAGCGGATCCTTGAATTTCTCCAAGAACTTCACCCACAGCGACACCTTCTCCTTTGGAGTGAGAAGGTTCGTTCCATGTTCTGCGCGACTCTTCAGCACCTCTTCATCATTCAGACCTATGTATTGAATCTTTTTTGCCATAAGTATATACGAGTTAATGAAAAGTGTGCAAATTTAGTCAATAATTCTCACATAATGCTCGTGGTTATCATAAAATGCTCGCGGTTATTATAAATTGTGCTAACTATGCAAATGATTTTGTAGAATCGTCCATCTTCCCGCCTGTATTCTTTTTTTGTTAATTGTCACGTTGCAATAGACTATTCTCACATGTTTTGGCTTAATTCCTCAATGATTATCTTTGTAATATCAACTGTTTATTCTATCTTTGCAACGCAATTTTTTAATCACAAGAAACTAACATCAACATGAAAAAAGTATTTACAACGATTCTCCTTGCTTGCGCTATGATGAGCGTTGGCACACTCTGCGCATCAGCACAAAAGTCGAACAGCAAGAAAACAGCTAAGACAACAACAGTAGCTACACCATCTCTTCAAGGCACATGGGTGTGTACTGAAATGACATCAATATTTGACGAAGAAATTTCTTCCATGATGCCGAAGACAAACCTGACACTAACATTTGGCGCATCAGATTTCTCTCTTCTTTTCGACATCCTTGCCACTCCAAACAAGGATGGCATGTCTATGGAAATGGGAATGAACTTCGGCATGAAAGGCTCATATACAAAGAAAGACAAGAGCATCACGTTGAGTCCTAATCCAGAATCAGTCAATATCGACCTCTACAAGTTCTCCATCAACTTGCCAGAGGAGCAGAAATCGGCAATGAAGGCGATGGGCATCACCGAAGAGTCTCTCAAAGCGATGATAGCAAATGGCATCAAGAATGACAAGTCTGTCTCTACTATCAGCGATGCATTCACAAAGCCACTCACCATCACAGAGCACACAGCCACCACACTTGTTCTCACAAACGAGGACGGCAAGGCGCTCCCGTTCACTCGCAAGTAGCAAACTTACATCATCAAGGGGTCTGACCCCTTGATGATGCATAAAGAATGTACTTATGAATTATATTGACCTGGCAAATGAGGGGGATGAGTTTTCGTCCTTTGCCCACGAAGATAGCGCACCAGTGAGGGTGCACAACAAGGAAATGAATCTGGCATGGAGATTCATTGCAAACACTAATGTTTCGGTGTTTCTGACAGGAAAGGCAGGAACGGGCAAGACCACGTTTCTGGGGAAACTGAAAGAGCTGACTCCGTAGCGAATGGTGGTGCTTGCTCCTACAGGCGTGGCTGCTATCAATGCCCAGGGTCAGACCATTCATTCGTTCTTTCAGCTGCCCTTCGGGCCTATGGTGCCTGGGGTGGAGAAAGAGAGGAAGACATTCTACAAGATGGGCAAGGAGAAGAAGAATCTGATCAAGACGCTTGACCTTCTGGTGATAGATGAGATTTCGATGGTGAGGTGTGATTTGCTCGATGCCATTGATGGCGAACTGAGGAAGTACAAGGACAGAAACAAGCCTTTCGGCGGTGTGCAGTTGCTGATGATAGGCGATTTGCAGCAGCTTGCTCCTGTGGCAAAAGAGAGCGAGTGGGCATTGCTGTCGCCTTACTACCGCACGCCATATTTCTTCGGAAGCAGAGCCTTGTCGCAGATCGCTTATGTGACGGTAGAGCTGAAGCACATCTATCGTCAACAAGATGAGAATTTCATCAATATCCTTGCTAAGATAAGAAACAACAATGTGGATAGCGAGACGATACGAGCACTCAACACTCGTTTCGTGCCAAACTTCATAGCTCCTGCCGATGAGGATTGGATTCGTCTGACCACCCACAATCGAATGGCAGACAGCTTCAACGAAGACCAGCTGAGGCTGCTGAGAAGCGAAGAGCTGCATTTCTCTGCCGAGGTGAAAGGCAATTTCCCCGAAATGAACTATCCAGCAGAGAAGGACTTGGTGCTGAAGGTAGGTGCGCAGGTGATGTTCCTGAAGAACGATCCTTCGCCCGAGCACGCCTACTACAACGGCAAGATTGGAGTGGTGAGAGGAGTGACGGATGAGGGCATCACGGTGTGGTGCAAGGAGGACAAGAGAAATGTGCTTGTGCCACAGATGGAGTGGGAGAACACGAAGTATGTGATAGACGACAGAACCAAGGAAATCAAGGAAGTGGTGGAAGGCACTTTCAAGCAATATCCGCTTCGATTGGCTTGGGCAATCACGGTTCACAAGAGCCAGGGACTGACGTTCGACCATGCTGTGCTCGACATCAACGACTCGTTTGCGCATGGCCAGACCTACGTTGCGCTGAGCCGCTGCAGAACACTGGAGGGAATGGTGCTTGCACGTCCGATAGATGGGCGTTCGGTGATCACAGACGCAAACGTGAATGCCTACATCGACTCGAAGATTGAAGAGGCAAAGGAAACGGAAACGAGGTTGCCTCAGATGATGTATGAGTACTACATGACGCTGCTCAATGAGATGTTCTCATTCAATGCGCTTGTTTCCGATTTGAAGTATCTGACCAGAGTGGTGGATGAGCATCTCTACACATCCTATCCCGACTATCTTTCCTTGCTGAAGCAGACTATTCCCGAGGTGGAAAAGCATCTGTCGCAAGTCGCCGCTAAGTTTGCTGTGCAGTATCAGCAGATGATGGCTCAGTCAGCCAATTTCAGCAAGGACGAGGCTCTGCAAGGCAGGCTTCACGCAGCTGCAGAGTATTTCTTCAACAAGATTCATGAATTGCTCGACCGCGTCATTGCTCAATGCGCATTGAAGATTGGCAACAAGCAGGTCAGCACCCAGTACAACAATGCCCTCGACAGCTTCACTTTGTCGTACAAGCTCAAGGTCGGCACATTCTCTCGCCTCATCAGCGAAGACTTCACCGTGAAGTCCTACCTGAATGCCAAGGCAAAGGCTGCACTCGACGAAATCGTGGTGAAGAAAGAGGGCGTGCAAGTAGAGTCGGTGGCAAAGACGAAGGGAGAAAAGCCTAAGAAGACCAAGGTGGACAGCAAGATTGAGACATTCCGAATGTACAAGGAAGGCATGTCTGTAAAAGAAATAGCCGAAGCCCGCTCACTCACCACAGGCACGATAGAGAACCACATGGCTCACTATGTCCGCACAGGCGACCTCAAGATCGACGATGTGGTTTCATCCATGCATCAGAAGTTCATCAGAGGCATCGTGAAGTCCTTCAACAAGGCATACACCCTCTCCGACATCAAGAACCTCTTGCCAGGAGACTATTCGTATGCAGAAATCAAGATGGTGCTGGCAGACATGGAGAAAGATTGACATCGGCTCAACCGAGGCATCCATGACCGCGTCCACTCCCCCTCAGAAGCACATTCTGCAACAATGCTTCCCCTTTTTTCTTGACAGAAGAATTGTTACACATTTTATGCCAATAGGTATGATTTTGACAAGAAAAAACTAACGAAAAAAGCAGAAAAACCTTGTGTGTCCGAACACACATGTTTTGTAACATGTTTTCACATTTGTTCAGAATTGGCAAAGTCCGTACCTTTGCACCATCCTAAAAACAATCTTTTTACCTTAAAAAAAATTAATACTTATTGAGAACGAATAAGAGGCATCCGTGAGGACACCTCTTTTTCTTTTTTAAACCGAAAATCATCATTTTCTCGTTGCTTTTTCCGCTTGTTTCAAGAAAACTCCTTAACTTTGCACCGAGAATATCATAACAAAAGACAATCATGCAGAAGAAATCTCTCAACATCGTGTTTCTCATTGCAGGCAGCGAACCCCTGGGCAGCGCAGGCATGCAAGCAGACATCAAGGCCATCACAGCCTGTGGCGGCTACGCAGCTTGTGCCCTCACGTGCATTGTGGATGAGGACACACAGCGCGTGAAAGGCATCCACCCTCTGCCAGTGGAGGTGATAGCATCACAGGCAGAGTCGTTCCTGGGCGACGTTGGTGCGAATTGCATCAAGACGGGCGTCATGCCGAGCGCCGCAATCATAGAAGGCGTGGCTGGCGTGCTCAGACGCTACCCCCACGTGCCAAAGATAATCGATCCAGTGGTGGTAAACTCGGTGGGCGAACGCTTGGTGAGCGACGACTCCATCGTTGCCTACAAGAGCAAGCTCTTTCCCCTCTCCTCTCTCATCACGCCAAACAGGCGCGAGGCAGAGGTGCTGATCGAGCATCCCATCGCCGACATCAAGGAAGACATCAAGGAACTTGCACGATGGGGCAACTCAGTCATAGTGAAGTCGATAGACAACGGCAACGGCACGCTGTCCGACTGGTTCTACGACGCCTCTACAGGCAGAGTGCATGAGTTCTGCAAGCCACGCATTGCCACCAACAATGTTAACGGCACAGGCGACTCATTCTCGTCTGCCATTGCCACCTACATAGCCAAGGGCTACCCACTGCTTGAGGCAGTGAAGAAGGGCGAGGAGTTCATCAACAAGGCAATCAGCCTTGGCGCAGAATATGAGTTCGGACATGGCTTCGGGCCTGTGCACCCTTGCTTCATGGAGGACAAGACGATACACGAGAGAATCTATTCATAGCATTTTTCGACTGTTTTTACACATTAATTAAAAAATAAGTCGTAACTTTGCACTTTCATAACTCAGAAACACGTAAAAAACAAACAAGAATATGGAATTGAAAATTGCAGTTCTGGCTGGTGACGGCATCGGACCAGAAATCATGGAACAAGGCGTGGCTGTGCTCAGCGCAGTGGCAGAGAAATACGGACACAAGGTTTCATACAAGGAGGCACTCTGCGGCGCTCACGCCATCGACGAGGTGGGCGACCCATTCCCAGAAGAGACATTCAAGACTTGTGAGGAGGCTGACGCAGTGCTCTTCGCATCGGTAGGCGACCCTAAGTTTGACAACAACCCTTCTGCCAAGGTTCGTCCAGAGCAGGGACTTCTCGCCATGCGCAAGAAGCTCGGCCTGTATGCCAACATCCGCCCTGTCACTACCTTCGACTGCCTCATCCACAAGTCACCACTCAAGGACGAGATCGTGCGTGGCGCAGACTTCATCTGCATCCGCGAGCTCACAGGCGGCATGTACTTCGGCAAGAAGCAGGAGCCATCCATCAACGCTGATGGCGTGGAGGACGCACTCGACACCAACTACTACTCTCGCCCAGAGGTGGAGCGCATCCTCAAGGTAGGCTATCAGTATGCACGCCAGCGCCGCAAGCACCTCACCGTGGTGGACAAGGCAAACGTGCTCGCATCGTCGCGCCTCTGGCGCAAGGTGGCACAAGAGATGGCACCACAGTACCCAGACGTAGAGACAGACTTCATGTATGTGGACAACGCAGCAATGCGCATGATTCAGGACCCTAAGTTCTTCGACGTGATGGTGACAGAGAACACCTTCGGCGACATCCTCACCGACGAGGGCTCAGTCATCACAGGCTCTATGGGTCTTCTCCCATCAGCATCTACAGGCTCTTCCACACCTGTCTTCGAGCCAATCCACGGCTCATGGCCACAGGGCAAGGGTCTCAACATTGCCAACCCACTGGCACAGATTCTCTCCGTAGCCATGCTGTTCGAGTACTTCGACCTCAAGGAAGAAGGCGCACTCGTTCGCGAGGCTGTTGACGCTTCTCTCGGCCAGAACGTCCGCACACCAGAGATTCAGGTAGAGGGCGCAGGCAAGTACGGCACAAAGGAAGTAGGTGCTTGGATTGTTGAGTATATCAAGAATAAGTAATAGAGAACGAATACTATAAAACAAAAAAAGGGTCGCAGATTAGAGTTTCTATTCTGCGACCTTTTTCATTGACTCTTTTGCAATCTATGCTTTACTTGCTGAAGAACTTCTTGCCATCCTTTATGTAAATCCCCTTATAGTTCTGAGGATTAATCTTTGTTCCTTGAAGAGAATAAGCTGTAGGAGTGATAGGGATATTAGTCCTAATGTCATCGATGGTGTCAACATAATCCTTGCTGACATAAGTGAGGCGAAGGTTTGTGAAGCAGTTCCAGAAACCATTGACAGTGCAGTCGAACTCTATTCGAAGAGTATTGTCACTCACGCTTGCTTCGATAACATTCTGGTAGAGGCCAAGCGCGAAGAACTTCATGGCAGAATCTTCGTTGTTTGGGACAAAGTATGTGCCGGTATCATACCCTTCCTTGATGTCGGTAGGTCCGCAAGAGAAGACATTGCATACAGGAACAGACTCGTCGTTAAGACGAATGTAGGTAGTCACATCGTAGGCAGGATCTGTGCCATCGCCAGCTTCCCATTGTGCCTGAGCCTGTGCCCAATCCCATGAATGCCATTGGAAGCCTTGAACTTCGAGGCGGTAGGTTCCATTAGGAAGATTTGCAATTGTCTGTTCGGCAGACCAGTCAGACCACCACTTGGTGAGCAGTTTCTTTGACGTGTCGAAACCTGTGCCATTTTCGTTCTTTTTATTCTCCCAACCGTTTGACTTGGAGAAATCTGCGTTTACGACAAGGTAGGTCACATCCTGTCCTGGCTTGATTGTTGAGTTGCTCGCCTCTTCTATAAGAAGGGATATCTTTGTTATGATTTCTTCTATTTGCTCATTGTCTAAATCATAGTTACGAATCTTGTCATTGAGATCATTTTCCAGGAGATAGTCAGAGAGAACGCCCATGCTTTCAGTGTCACCCTTTGATATTTCTGTCTCAGCCTTGCGAACGAGGCTTGTGAGGGTGATGTAGGACTCAGCATTTCTCTGAGCTTCCTCATAATCAGCAAGGAATGTGTAATAAAGTGTTTCCAATTCTGTTTCTTTATTTGCGTCGATGAGCTGCTGTCCTTTTTCGATATTAGCATTGAGGGCATTGATATACTTTGCGTTTACTGTGGCTGCCTCAATTACAGCATTAGACTTAGCGATGAGGTCCTTGATGCGAGAGGCAGGTGTTGCCTCGCCCATGTATTCGAGACGGAAATCATAGATAATGCACTGGCCAACATTAGTTGCCTCAAACATGATACCTACCTCAGCCTCGCCAGAACGGCATTCGAAAATCACTTCGGAAAGACCGCGCCACCATCCTGTATCCATGAGTGGTTCGCGATAAAGCTTATCGCCTACCTTTGCATAGATATAAGCACCCTCTATTGGGTCGCCCTCATTGCCAGTATGGCGAATCCAGATTCCATAGTTTCCAAGACGATACTTGCCATTGCGGAGGTTTGTGAGAGTCTGATAAACCTTGTTGTCGCCGAATGCACCACCCGACCACGAACCGAGTGTTATCTTGTCTGTATAGAAAGTCTCGACATAGTCGTTTTCGCTCAATCCGCAGAATGTGGAAGGAATCATTGTCCACCCTGGCACATCATGACCATCGTTGACATAATTCTCATCAAGACCCGGATTTCTCATGTAGAATGAGGTGACATCGATAGGAGACGATTCAGTTGCATTTGCTATGCGATATTCAGCAAGAGTAGCTTGAACACTATTGATAGCATTGTCATAGTCCGTCTTTGCAGAAGACTCGTTATTATATATAGAGAGAAGTGACGAAACATCATATCCATATCCTTGAAGTTCGGTCATGACTGCATCAAGAGTATAGAGAGAAGAGAAGGTTCCCATGTCGCCCTCGCTGATAGCATACCACTTGATGTCGCCATCCTCAGCTTTCACAAGAGGGGAAATGTAGTTTTCTGCGTATGACAGACCCATCCAGCAATCAGGAAAGCTTGCCCAAGAGTGATCAGGGTCGTTCTTTGAAGGACGGATGAGGTAGGTTCCATCTGACTGCTTTTCGAAATACCAATTTATATTAATGTCGGAGTCTGTGCCATCACTACAAACGAAATCGATGTTGGCATAGAGCAATCCATCATCGGAAGTTTGCAACATATAGTCGCCTGAAGACTGCTTGATTGCAGTGAGGGCTGTTCCTTTTTGACCGAGAACTACTGTCATGCCGTCGTGAGAGAGAAAGAGGTTCTGGGCAGCATTGTAGAGATAGAACACATCACCATCTTTAACGGTGTAATCCTTAGGAACAGGCTTGTTCCATGATGCAGCAAAAAGAGTCATGTTTGCCATGACAAGTGCTGCAAGAATAAGTAAAAGTTTCTTCATTTTCAATAAGGTTTTTATTTGTATTATTTTTGGTTACAAATTTACGCCTTATTATCAAATGGAATAGGAATATATGTTTCGAATATAGGATAATATGTTTCTTACGTATTGAAATGCTTGATTATCTGCTGTTTTTCAATGATTTCACATAGTCGGTTGGAGTAACTCCATATTCCGACTTAAAGTTTGTGGTAAAACTTTTGAGCGAGTTGAAACCGACCATATAGGCGATTTCCGTAACCTGCAATTGCGACTTTTCGAGCAGAGCCTTTCCTCGTTTGATACGAAGAGTTCGGATAAATTCCGCTGGTCCTTGCCCTGTGATTGCCATAAGCTTCTTGTAGAGATTGGAACGAGACATGCCGACAGCCTGACCAAGTGACTCGACAGTAAATTCAGAATCCGACATGTGGTCTTCTACTATCTTGATGGCATTCTGAATAAACTGTTCGTCGAGAGGAGTGATGGTGATCTCGCTCGGTGCAATATCTATTTTCTCCTTAAACTGCTTATGACTCTTTTGCGACCATTCCATAAACTTGGCAATACGAAGTGTGAGCACATCCATATTGAAAGGCTTCATCACGTAATCATCAGCACCAAGCTGGAGTCCTTCGAGCTGATTCTCCTCAGTGGTGCGAGCAGTGAGCAGAATGATAGGAATATGCGAAAGGTTAATATCCGACTTCATGCGCCGACACAATTCAAGACCATCCATCACTGGCATCATCACATCGCTCACCACCAATGAAACTGCTTTCTGGGAAAGGACAGATAGTGCATTCTCGCCATTGGTTGCTGTCTGCACATTATATTCAGAACAAAGACTGCTGCTGATGAAGGAGAGCATGTCCTCGTTATCATCGACGACAAGGATGGTTGGTAGTGACTGCTCATCGCCAGTTTCGGAGACATTAGCATCAACTGTTGACATTTCGCTTGTCGCAGTATCGGCAGATTGTGTCGCCTTGACAGGAATGACAACAGTGAATACACTACCCTGTGGATGGTTGTCACGAACCGAAATACTGCCTCCGTGAAGAGCCACATATTCAGTCGCTATATGCAAACCAATACCGCTACCAGTTCGCGAACTGTCATCCGACTTGGCTTGATAGAATCGTGTGAAGATGTTTGCCTTGTCCTCGACAGAGATGCCGCATCCCGTATCTGTCACTTCTATCGCAGCATTACCATCGCTGACTGTAAGTGAGAGAGTGATGCTACCATCCTTAGGAGTAAACTTGAAGGCATTGGACAGAAGGTTATACACTATCTTCTCCATCTTTTTCTTGTCATAACTCATTAGGAAAGAGTCCTTAAGCGTGTTGAAACGGAGGTCGATACCTTTCTCTTGAGCATAGTCATGGAATGAAAGACAAATACTATTCAACTGTGCCACAATATCAGACATATCAACTTGCAAGCTCTCAGCTCCTGCATCAAGACGGCGGAAATCGAGCAACGAAGTGACCTGGCTATACAGCAGTCGGGCATTCTTCTGCATGTTTTTCAGCATAGGAAGCGACCGTGCGACATCGTCGCCTTGTTCCACCTTATTTATAATACTCTCGAGCGGAGAAATGATGAGTGTGAGCGGAGTGCGGAGGTCATGACTGATATTCGTGAAGAATTTCAGTTTCATATCAGCCAACTGAGCCTGCTTCCGCCGTTCCATCTCTTCCTTCTCCTTTTCGAGTCGTTCGTTCTGTCTATGCTGATATCTGCGGAAAGCATAATAAGCCAACGCACATGCAAGAAGAAGATAAATGCCTATCATCCACCATGAAAGATAGAAAGGAGGCAGAATATTTATGTTCAGTTCACGCACCTCTCCCCTATTGCCCTCACTGTCACACGTGGAAATGAGCAGCGTGTATTTCCCAGGAGAAATACCGATGAACGAAATGTGATTTTCGTCAGTATAAGCCCAGTCCGACATTGCTCCACGAAGCATGTATGCATAACGAACCCTATTAGCATTGTTGAGTCTGCCAGAGAAAAACTTCACGATGATACTTGTTTCATCATGGGCAAGTGTAATAGATTCATTCTTAGGGCATATCCACTTGTCGCCAACAAGAATGTCGGATATGATAGGAGCATTGTCGGCAAGATATGACTTAGGTATAATTTGAGGGAAAACACTTACAAATCCATTAATACTACCGAAAATAAGTTTCCCATCTGGAGCACAGGCAAAAGAGTTCTCATTAAAGTCAACCGTCTGCAGTCCTTCACGAGCAGTATAGTTTTGGACACCGATCTGCAATCCCCTACCCTGACGACTGATATTGACATGCGACAATCCCTTGACAGTAGATAGCCAATAGTCGCCCTTGCCGTCGGCAAGAATGCTGCGAATGCTCACGCTTGTGCCTCCCAATTGATTGTTGAGGTAATAGACCGAATCATTCTGCATGTCATAGATCGTGGCGCCCTCCATGTGTCCAAGGATAAGGATATTGCGCTTGCTGTCGCAGAGTCCGTTGATAATCATTCCCGAAAGGAAATTCTTATTTCCTGCATTATTGCCCATCTGCCACCTCTTTTTGCCTGTCTTCAAATCGATTGTCCATAGTCCGTAGGCAGTTCCGACGAAAAGCTTGTCTTTGCCCTTCAAGATGGAATAGCCAACGATATTCTCTCCCTTATCATTAGTGATGATGGTGCTTCGGTGAGTCTGCTTGCTGAATTTTGAAAGCATGGACATGGCAGATGTGTACCATATATTTCCCATACAATCGCTCACCAGCTTCCAGACACTGTTAGAAGCAAGCGTTCCATTCTCGACACAGAAATGCTCATAGTCCGTAGCACTTCGCATGTGGTACATACCATGATTGTATGTGCCAACCCACACAGAGCCGTCCTCGTCTGCCATAATGTTCGAGATATTGATGTTTGGCAATCTTGTTTTCTGATACGAGCCATCAGGATGCTGAACAAAGAGTCCATCGCCATCAGTGCCAATCCACAGAGTACCATGCTTGTCATATCCCAGAGCTGTCACATCACCATATTGCTCACCTTCGATCTGGAATATATTTGAATAGGAAGTGGCATACGACACACCTGTCTTGTAGTGCCCTGCCCAAATTGTTCCTTGTCGGTCACAAGCCAGTGAAGTCACATTGTCCGAAGGAATAGAATGGAATGATGACTTTTCATCTCGATGGATATTAGTGATGCTTTCGCTTTGCTTCTTATACACAAACAATCCTGCATGGTCGCTGGCTATCCAAACATTGCCCTTTCCATCGTCCAGCATATCACGGATGGCATTATTGTCCGAAAACTTGCCTTCAGGCACTATCGAAACAATCTCTCTGACAACCTTGCCGCCTACACGATACTTGCACACCATATCCGTGACAATAGAGTATATCCACACCGTTTCGTCCGAGTCAATGAAGGTGGCAAGGATATCATTCTCCACTATCTTGTTTCTTTTCAGTTCGATAGGAGTTATCTGTCCCGTCTCTGACGAAAAATGCCACACTCTATGAGCAAAAGACAAATATATGCCATCCGACGTGACAGCCGCACCTCTCGAATAGAAATCACCCATTTCGAGTTCAGGCACATGCCACGATTGCACCTTCTTCGTTCCATAGCTGTAGCAATGTATTTCACCATTCTGCATTATCCACAGCAAATCTTTTGTGGCTTTCACACGGTAATTGCCTTTGGGGCTAATGCCCAACGACAATAGCACAGAATCTGCCGAATTGCTGAAAACATGCTTATGCACATCATAAAGACTATATCTGTTGGCACTTTCAATCCACACCATGCCATCACCTCCCTCGTCCATAAGGCTGATACTGTTCAATGAGACATTAGGAAACATCTCCGACACGCACACAACCTCATAACCATCATAACGGTTCAATCCCGACCGTGTGCCAATCCACAAATACCCCTCACTATCAACAAAAATCGAGTTTACTGAATTGTTTGACAAACCATTTGTCGTGTTGAGATACCTAAACTGATAGCTTCCTCCTGCCCATGCTGCGAAAGGCAAAAGGAAAAGGAGTGATAATATGCGAATAGTCTTTGACATAAAGATTAGTGGTTATTCTACGCTGAGGATAAAGCTGTAGCTATGAGATTTGTTGCCGTCGATGGTGTATTCTGGCAGAGTGCGAGCACCCCATGTGTTTATGCCGCCTACGCCGTGGACGTTGAGGTCGATGTTGAGATGCATCAAACCATCACGACTCACATCCTGTGGGTGACGCAGATACTTGTCCAACTCCTCGTCGGCATAATCGTGAGCGTTGAAGCAGAGCGGCTGAAGACCGCTGATTGTGAGTTTGTGGCTTGCGGTGTTGAGCTCGATGAAACGGGTGTCGCAACGGTAGCCATTATCTTGCGGACGGATGTACTCCGTCTCGAAGTCGCTGAGTTTCTTGA
>JAZRYI010000072.1:0-22792 GCA_045600665.1 Bacteroidaceae bacterium | reverse complement strand
ATTTGCAACATAGTTTCCCATATTCTCTCTATATTATATTTATTCGTGTGCAAATCTACTAATTTTTATCATTCCCACCAAATGTTTTGTTGTTAATATTTTAGAAAAGAGTTATTACTGCTCAAGTCTGTATATTTTTAATCAGCGATTGGCTGAATCGAAGCTCGGCACAGCCAATCGTTGTTTTATACCATATTTCCCAAAACTAAATCCGAATAGGCAAAGAGAAAGGTAAGATAGTGTCATTGAGTTAGGTGAAAATGCTGTAACTTTGCGACAGGTTTATAAACTATATGGTAATTACTAACTTGACAGGATGAAAAAGATAATCAATTTATGCATGGCGTTGTTGGCGGCTGTGTCTGCCGATGCGCTGGAGTTGCCTGAGATTTTCTCAGACAACATGATGCTGCAGCAGCAGACTCAGGCTAAGATGTGGGGCTGGGCTGAGGCTGGCAGCACTATCACTGTGACTACGTCGTGGAACAATAAGAAAACAACTGCTAAGACGGGTGATGATGGCAAATGGATACTGAGCGTGGAAACGCCTGCAGCAAGCTATAACACTTATTCCATCAGCATCACTGAGAAGGGAACTAAGAAGGCTTCGGCTGATTATGCTACGAGCGTGACAATAAATAATGTGCTGATTGGAGAGGTGTGGTTCTGCTCGGGGCAGTCGAATATGGAGATGCCTTTGCGTGGATTCTGGAACTGCCCTATTGAGGGGGCGAATGAAGCAATAGCGCAGTCGGGCAAGTATAAGAGGAGCATTCGTGCTGTGACCATTGAGCGCAAGGGGGCACTGACGCCTCAGGATCGTGCTGCCGGCAAGTGGCAGGAGTGCACTCCAGAGTTCTCGCCAGAGTTTTCGGCAGGCGGATATTTCTTTGCCCGCACTCTCTCGGACATTCTCGACGTGCCAGTGGGCATCATCTGCTGCGCATGGGGCGGTAGCTGCGTGGAAGGATGGTTGCCTAAGGAGATTCTCCTCACTTATCCAGATGGTCTCACGCCGATGGATGATACTGAATATCATCAGAAAATGATAATGTACAATGGATTGCTTCATCCTACTGCTGGATATACTATCAAGGGATTCTTGTGGAACCAGGGCGAGAGCAATGTGGGCAAGGAGCAGGAGTATATCGATCGCTTCATCACAATGACAAACCTGTGGCGCAAGATGTGGAATCAGCCAGGCGACAAGTTGCCGATGTATGCTGTGGAGCTTCCTCCATACGACTATGGAGATGTGAATGGCGATTGGGGAGCTAAGTTCCGCGAGGCGCAGCACATCATTGCGCAGAAGCTGGAGAACAGCGGCTGCATCTGCACGAGCGATCTCATATATGACTATGAGCCTGCTCAGGTGCATGGCACTAAGAAACTGGAGATTGGTCAGCGCCTTGCCTACATGGCTGCGGTGCGCGACTATGGAGTGAAAGGCATTGCAAGCGAGGCGCCTGAGTTTGAGTTCATGAGAATTGTGGATGCTGACGAGAGCGATGCTCAGGTGATTGCCGGCACAGCTGTGGCTAAGAATGCCAATGAGAAAGGAAAGGTGGTGGAATTGTACTTCACCAACAGTACGGATGGTTTTGACCGACTGACAGACATTCAAGGCTTTGAGGCAGCTGGTGCTGACGGCAAGTATTATCCAGCTGTGGTGTGGGCAGCGTCGTCGTGGGAGATGACTGTGCGTCAGGGATGCTTCCTCAAGCTCGTTTGTCCAGAAGTGCCTGAGGTGAAAAGCGTAAGATATTGCTTCAAGAACTTTGCGCCAGGCAAGCTGCATAACATGCGTGGACTGCCTGTAGTGCCATTCAGAACAGATAAATAATCAAGAAGATGAAAAAGGTATATTCATTATTGTTAGTTTTGGCAGCCCTCGTGATGGTGGGTTGCGTCAGCACAAGCGAGGAAACTCAGTTTGTGACAGTGAGGGATGGAAAGTTCTATCTTGGCGATAAGGAGTATCGCTACGTAGGCACGAATTTCTGGTACGGCGCCATCCTTGCCAGCGAGGGTAGGGGAGGCGACCGTGAGCGTCTCGTGAAGGAGCTCGACGACATGAAAGCCATAGGCATTGACAATGTGCGCGTGCTGGTGGGCGGCGATGGACGTGAGGGAATACCAAGCCACATCGCGCCTAAGTTGCAGCTGGAGCCAGGTGTGTATAACGACACTATACTTCAGGGACTTGACTATATGATGGCAGAGCTGGAGAAGCGTGATATGAAAGCTATTCTCTACTTCAATAACGCCTGGGAATGGAGCGGCGGCTATGGCGCATACCTCGACTGGGTGGGTTTCACTGGCGATGTGATGAGCAGCGATGGCAGTGGCGAGATGAAGCACTTTGATGGCACTCCTGTGCCAAGCATCGACGGATGGTGGGAGTATATGCAGTATGTGGGCAACTTCATCGTAAATGATTCTGCCAAGGCGCTTGCTGCTGATCATGTCAAGTTCATCGTGTCGCGCACGAACACCGTCACTGGCAAGCCATACACTGAGTCGCCTGCTCTGATGGCATGGGAGATTGCAAACGAGCCACGCTGCTTTGTCAATGACTCGCTGCATCGCGCTAAGTTTGTGGAATGGATAGACGAGCAATCGACTCTCATCAAGAGTCTGGATCCTAACCACCTTGTCACTACAGGCAGCGAGGGATACAATGGCTGCGAAAACGACTGGACGCTCTTTGAGCAGATTCACACTGTGCCAAACATTGACTATGCTTGCATACATATCTGGCCTAATAACTGGGGATGGCTGGGCAAGTTTGACCAGAACTATGACGCCGACAAGACCATTGCTGAGGATGCGCCTGACCCTATTGTGCTGATGGTGGACACAGCATGCGCCAAGACTCTTGACTACATCGATCGCAGCTACGAGCTCATGAGCAAGGCAGGCCGTCCTATCGTGCTCGAAGAGTTTGGCTATCCTCGCGACCGCTTCCTCTTCACTCCTGGTTCGCCAACAGTGGGCAGAGATGCTTATTATAAATATGTGTTTGCCATCATCCGCGACTCTGGCAAGATTGCAGGATGCAACTTCTGGGGGTGGGGCGGTTCTGCCAAAGTGAAGAACGTGATATGGCAGCCATACGACGACTATGTGTGCGATCCTGCTCAGGAGGAGCAAGGCTTGAACTCAGTGTTCAGCGTGGATGAGAGCACGCTGGCTATTATCAAGGAAATGACAGATGCAATAAGGAAATAGCAGATTATGAAGAAGATATCAATCATGTTGGCGTTGCTCATTGCTGTTGTGGCAATGCATGCGCAGATTAGAGGCAACAGCATAACGGTGACTGTTGTGCCTGACCGCCTGGACTGGACATACAAGGTGGGAGAGACTGCCACGTTCAATGTGGCTGTGTGCAAGTCGGGAGTGCCTCTGCCCGATGCAAAGATAAGTTATGAGATGGGTCCCGAGATGTATCCTGACACAAAGAAGGATATGACGCTGAAGGATGGCACAGCGAAGATTAAAGGCAAGATGCCAAAGCCTGGCTTCTATCGACTGACTGTGACAGCAAATGTGGAAGGCAAGGAGTATAAGGCTTGGAGCACTGCTGCTTTCTCGCCAGAGAAACTGGTGCCAACGACACAGAACCCTAAGGACTTCGATGACTTCTGGTCAAAGACTATTGAGCAGGCACGCTGGACGGCATTGGAACCAACTTACGAATACTTGCCAGAGCGCAGCACGCCAGAGGTAAACACGTACCATGTGTCATTCCAGAACGACCGCTGGGGACGCCGCGTGTATGGCATTCTCAATGTGCCAGCCGACCGCAGCAAGCAGTATCCTGCCATACTGAAAGTGCCAGGCGCAGGTGTTCGTCCATACGGTGGCGACACAGGACTATGCCAGAAGGGAGTGATTGTGCTGGAAATTGGCATACATGGCATTCCTGTCACTAATCCTCAGTCGTACTACGACAATCTGTTCACCGCAGCTCTTGCCGACTACTGGACGCATGGATGCAACAACCGTGACCGATCATACTACAAGCATGTTGTGACTGGCTGCATTCGCGCCATCGATTTCCTTGAGTCACTGTCAGCAACATCCTCTCCTTACCCAACGGCAGCTTGGGACAAGAAGAATTTGGGTGTGTGCGGTTCATCGCAAGGCGGTTTCCTCACTCTCGCTACTGCAGCCCTTGACAAACGCGTCAGCTGCTATGCTCCAGTTCATGCTGCCATGTGCGACCACGAGGCATCGCTGAAGCAGGTTGCTTGCGGATGGCCACACATGTTCTATCAGGTGGCAAAGCCTGATGCTGCTGAGGTGGAGACAATGCGCTACTATGATGGCGTGAACTTCGCCCGCCGCATCACGGTGCCAGGCTGGTTCTCATTTGGCTACAACGATGATGTTGTCGCTCCGACGTCGATGTATGCAACTTACAATGTTGTCACAGCAGAGAAGACTATCAGCCCTTATCAGCAGACTGCTCATTTCTGGTATCAGGAACAGTATGACGAATGGTTTGACTGGCTTTTGAAGAAGCTGGGAAAGTAGGCGTGATAGTGTCAATATTCATAAACAAAAAATGCCAGTCTCCGTTGAAGAGGCTGGCATTTCTTGTTTGTATGAGTGCGCTATCTTACCCAGACTTTCTTTGTGCTGTTGTCTGAATACTTGATGATATTAATTCCTTTTTTCATCTCTTGCTGCGGCTGACCGCTGACGGAATAGATTTGCATTGGCTGAGCAACAGATGTGCTTGCATTTGTGATCGCATCAATCATCGGTGTTCCGTCATTTACTTTCAGAGTGATGGTCATATCCTCGTTTTCTGTCACCTCAAATCGCTGGCCTAACAGCTCGAATGTGGTCACATTCTTAATTCCTGGATAGAGGTCGCCAAGGATGGATTCAAAGTATTCCTTTGAGTAGCCTCCCATGGCAGAAATCTTTTCTCCATCGGCAGGAATGATGGTGAGGTGCTCGTGGTCTGTGTTCACGGAGTTATTTCCCCATTCACTGCTATTATACTGGATGTATGTCACCATGAGCCCATGTGTTTTGCCTGCGGCGGAATAGCCGAGAAGGTTTGAACCGGAATTTACCAAGCCTAATGCAGAGTCATATTTCTTGTTCTGACGGTTTTCGAGGATGTAGTATTTGTTTGAATTGTTTGGATCTGTGAGCTTGTAGCCTATGCCTCCGGATGAGATAGGGGAAAGAGTGAGTGTGATGTTGCGGTCTAATGGCAGGTTCTCGAGTGCGCGCCACCCCATGAAGTCCAGTTCGTATGCGCTGTATCCGCATGGAAGGTAGCTTTGGTTGCAGTAGTTTCCTGAGTCCATCACGTCCCAATAGTCCATGCCGAACAGTTTGCCTTTAGTGTCGTAGAGGTCGCATAACCCAAGACCATGACTGACTTCGTGCACACAGGTGCCAATGCCATCCATTTTACCATTGAAAATCTCGTTTGTGCATCCGTATGCGCCAAACACAATCTCCTTGCTGCCTGCAGAAACTCTCAGAGTTGATGTTCCTTCTTTTGGCCAGATAGCATCCTCTGTTACATCCAGTGCATTCTGTCCTTCACCAGCATAGATGAAAAAGACAAGATCCACTTTGCCGTCGCCATTATTGTCGAATTGAGCCCAATCTACATCGTAATTGTCGATAGCCAATTTGCAGGATTCGTTGTAGAAGGCACGTATGTTAGTGTCTTTGGTGCTTCCATTGTCTTTGCCGTAGTAGGCAAAGCCGCTGCTGAGTGTGATAGGGCCAATCACTGTGAATTCTGGCATGAAAATGGAGTCAGACACAGTGGAGAAATAGTCATGCACGGAACCCATCGAATGGGCATCTTGGTATAATGTTCCGTCCCTGTTGCCATTGAAGAATTTCGTGAATAAGGCATTCACCTGCTTGTCGCTATGAGTTGATGAAGGGTTGATGAGCACATCGGAAGTGAACTTCAGGTCGTTGAACTGCACGAGCACAACAGGTATTCTTGGGCTGCCAGTGCAAGGGAGGGGAGCACTGGAACGACTGCCTATGCGAGCATGGCGGCTGACTGTAGGCTGGCTATAGTCAGTCACATTCTCTATGCGCCCTCTTTGCATCTCTGCATCATTCTGGGCTGATAGGGTAGTTGCCAGCATCAATGCTGGTATGAGTATTATTGATTTCTTCATTTCAATGTGTTAGTGATTTCGACTGCAAAGTTAATCATAATTGTTCATTTATCCTTGCTGGCTATTATATTATCACCTTATTCTTGTGATAATTCTCTCTGAAAGCGCTTGGAGTACAGCCTTTTTTCTTCTTGAAGATGCGATTGAAGTTGCTGACATTGTTGAAGCCGCAGTCGTAGCAAATCTCCACAACGGAGTTGGTGCTGTCTGCAAGCATTCGTGCAGCATGGCCTAACCGCACATCAATTATATATTCGGAAATGCTGCGGCCTGTGCGCAGGCGGAAGAAGCGGCTGAATGCCGTTGGCGTCATATTGGCAATGTCTGCCAGCTGCTGCAACCTGATGTCTTCGCGGTAGTTTTTGTCGATGTACTCTTCCACTCTCTTCACTCTGCGACTGTCGGGAGTGGCGTGCACATGAGCAAATGCAGATGACGTAAGGAGATGGAAATCATCCACAAGCGAAAGCTCATACAGAATCTCGAAAAGCTTGAGCACGCGGTAGAAGCCAGGCTGTGTGCGTGTTATTTCGTTGATGCGATCATACAGGCGCATGATGGCTGGCATCTCGAAGGCGATTCCGTTCTGAGCGTTCAGCATCAGTTTTTTCAGGCTTGCCATTTGATTCTTCTCCAGCAAGGTCTTGCCGAGCAGGTCTTGAGAAAACTGGATAGTAATCTCGCGCATATTCGTGCTGCTGCATTCTGCTTGTTCCCAAGCGTGTTCCAGTCCGCTGCCTATCAACACCAAGTCATAATTTTGCAGCGACTCGATATTGTCGCCCACTATGCGCTTTGCGCCACCGCAATTCTCAATGAAATTCAATTCGAATTCATCGTGCTTGTGCAGCGGATATGTGAACGTGTCCTTATGCCTGTCCACGAGATAGAAGCAATCCCTCTCTGACAAAGGAGTTATCTCTGTAATTACGTCATTCATGGTCTTATATAATTCTTGTTGTTCGCTTTAGTGTTCGCAAGTCAGCGATTTGCGAAAGCAGAGTAACTTCTCATCTACTCTCCATTCTTGTAGTCCGTGATGTTCTTCACACCCTGAATATCCCTCACTTTCGTCTCGCTATACAGCAGCTGTTTCAGTGCCTCCACTCCAATCTCCGTCTCTGGCTTGAAATCCTTGCTTGCTGCATAGCCCATCACAGCGTCAACGTATGCCTTTCCTTCCACAAACTTGCTGATCTTCTCGAAATCCGTAGTGGCAATCAGCAACTTGCCTTTGCCCACTTTGAATTCCATCAATATGCCAAGCTTATGGTTTCTCTCCACGTTATCCACTGTCTGTATCAAAGGGAAATAGTCCTTATCCAATCCATTCAGAATCAGCGGACGAGAATTAAGCGCGATGCTCCACCATTGCCAATCGCTTCTTCCCTCCGTAGGGAACGATTTGAAGAGTTGATGCTCTGGATTCATAAGCATTCCTAATGTGCCAGGCGATACTGGCTTGTTGTTGTTCTCGCTTATGGTCTTGAACATGGCATAATTCCAATAGTCGGGAGTGAACAAGCCGCCCACAGACTGCTTCTCAATGCTTGACAGTTTTGGCGTCAGCACCACAGTCTTGCCATTCTTCAAGGCTTTGATGACATTGTCGTCCAGGCTATCCACTCTCACGACGGCATCTTCCATCTTGTTTCTTTTCCCTTCAAGCTTCTCGCTTTTAGCCGCTTCACTATACACCCACACCTTATATTCGTTGCGATAATCTCCGCTCTCCAGCTTCAGCTTCATCATCGTGCTCGTTTCTATCTCGCTCAGTCTCACATTGATGTCTCCAACTTTAGTCACCTCGCCTTGCCAAGCGTCATAGAAATCAAACTCTCCCTCCTTCTTGAACATTCCATCCTCTTCTCCATTGCTGTTCACGCTGCACAAGCTCCACTTGATAGGCGTGCGGTAGTCGTCCTCGCTATAGTTGCTCAGCACAACTCCTGCTCTCAGCGTCCCTCGATTGCTGAAGCAGTAGCTATCCATCTTTGCCATAGGCACGATAGGGGAGTTCCATCCTCTGAAATCCTTAGCTTCAACGAGTCCCTTGCTATCCATGAATGCATCCAATATTCCCACCAAAGCACTGCCTTGACCTGGGTAGTCTTTGATGTCCAGCAATTGGTAGCCTCCAAAGCCAGCAGTGCGCAGGCAATACTCCATGTCTGCTTTGTAGCAATCTACTGCCCACTTGCCTGTAGCCTCGTGGAAAGCATCAATCTGAGTGCTTAGTCCGTTCTCTTTCAGCCTGTCACGGAATATCTCCAAGTTGTAAGGATACAGCACTCCTTTGTATTTTGGCAATTCCTTATAATCAGGATAAATCTGGAACTGGCAAGTCTCATGACTCACAATAGGCGTCTTGCACAATCCCACTACGTTGCTGAAATCAGCAGAAGTGCTCGGACGCATCGTATTCAATATTCCGCCCCCGTCAGCATCCGCAAACGAAAACGACGTTCTGGCATGGGTAGAGAATCCTTCGCCGCCACCCACGCGGCAAGTGATGTAGAAGTCCTCGCCGTCCTTTGGTCCCTTCCAGCCAAGGTCGTTGTTCGAGCCCATGCTGTACAGGTGCCTGTTGTCTGTGGCTCTGAAGTCGTCCAGCCATCTCTTCATCTCGTCCACATCGCCCCACAGCTCATTGCCTAATCCAAGTCCGATGAAACTTGGATGATTGCCCAAGAACTTCAGCACGTCAAATGCTTCTTTCCTGAGAAACTCGTTCTGAGCAACGGTTGTGCTATCGATAGTTCCCCACAAAGGCAACTCAGTATGCAGGTACATACCCTCTTCATCTGCCGCTTGAAATGCTGCCTCGGTTGGAGTGTAACTGTGGAATCTATAATGGTTTATGCCGTATTCTTTAGCAATTCGGAATGTCCTTCGCCATTCCTCAACATCAGCTGGGCAATATGCCGTGAGAGGGAAAACGCAAGCATCATGCGTGCCTCGCAGGAAGGTCTTGTTGCCATTGATGACAAACTGCGTACCTTCCACGCTGAAGTTTCTCATGCCGAACGTACTAACTAATTTGTCCGACGTGCCTTTGCCTGTCAGTTGGGCAGTCATAGTATATACATCTGGGTGAAACTCACTCCACAGGCTTGGGTTCTCGCCCATGTCCATCACCATCTCCACATCGTTCATCCCTTTCTTCAGCATCACATTCTCTGCCAAGCAGCATTCCTCCTCTGTCTCATCGCAGAATGTGTTTCTGCTAAGGCGCACTTCAAACTTACCATTCGCATTTGCAAATATCGTCATCTTCACCTTAACCTCGTTCATTTCCACATCTGGATAGAGTTGCATGCTTTCGATGTATGTCTGATCAGTAGCCACAATCTGCAACTTGCCAATCACGCCATTCCAATTCGTCTGCGTAGCATCCGTCCAGGCATGCGATCCATGCACGCCAGCAGGCACAGCCTCGTTGCTATTGTCAATCAGCACCTTGAGCTTATGTTTGCCAGTCTTCAGGCGCGGCAACGCATATTCATGTGGAGCATACAGTTGCACAATGCTACCCACACTGTCGCCATCCACCCACAGGGTGCTTGGCTTCGTTCTCTCCATCACCAATGTCATTCTCTTGCCAGCAGCATTGGCTGGAATCTCCACCTCGCGCTCATACCATACCTTTCCGCAATATGGGTACAATCTTGTTAGCTGCGTCGTCACATCAGTTGGGTGATTGCCATCGCCCAACTTGTTCTCATCGGTAGTGCCAGGCAAGCGGCACTTGCCCAACGATGAATCCCATTCGCCTGACAAATCGATAACTTGTCGCTGCGCGAATGCACCATTGCTGCAGCCCATTGCCAGACCCATCGCCACGATCCATTGCCCTAACATATTTATTGCGTTTCTTTTCTTCTCCATAATGCATTTCTTGTAAATATGATGTGCAAATGTATGAAAATAAAACGATACACCATTCAAAAGGATTGTAAAAAAGTGTTATTCTTATCTTACATTGTTTATAATTGTAGCTATTCTTAGTAATTATGCCTTGCAATCATATCTAAATGTTGAAAAAGCAGATACTTTTTGTATATACAAAACAAATTGACTAACTTTGTCGCAGAAAAAGATAATTAACGATGAAAAAATTATATACATTATATATATTAATAATGCTGGCAGTGTCGGCATCCGCAAAAGTAAATGGAGATATTGCTGGATTGTTGGATAGTCTTGAGGCTATGGTGGCGAGGCAGGATGAGTTTATTGCTCAGAAAGAGGAGAGGATAAATGAAGTGAGGCGCAGGATGAAGAAGATGGCGAATGCGGAGGAGAGATACACGATGAACTCGTTGCTGTATGATGAGTATTATGTGTACGATGCTGATACAGCACTGAATCTGGCAAAACGGAATCTGCAGATTGCGCAAGAGCTGAACAAGCCGCTGTGGAAGACGGAGTGGGACATCAAGGCATCGTTTGTGTATGCCGCTACGGGCATGCTGCCACAGGCTGTGGAGCAGTTGGCGGGAATCAATGCTGACGAGTTGCCTGTGCCGCTGAGAGTAGAACTGTTCAGGCAATACATATACATCTATTCTCACTATGGACAATATGCAGGCGAGTCGGAAGAGGCGAAGCAGTACTACCAGCTTGAAGCTGCATACAAGGACAGCATCTGCAACCTCACGTCGCCAGATGATCCTCTGTATCTGTGGCAGAAAGCGTGGGGGCCAGAGCCTGCAATGGTGAAGACGGCACTCATTCACGCTATTGATGGCAGCAAGCTCGACTCGCGAATTGATGCCATGAATGCATATTGCCTGAGCCATATCTATGAATGGGAGGGCAATGAGACGGAGAGAATCAAATACATGATTTTATCGGCTATGGCTGACTTGCGATGCTGCAACCGTGACATAGCGGCTATGGAAGAGTTGGCAAAGTGGCTGTTCGCTCAGGGAGAGATAGAGCATAGCTACTCGTTCATCAACTACTGTATGCAAAATGATCGCCTTTACCACAATCGCGTTCACATGATCAGTCTCAGTGAAGTGAACAAAGACATTCACGATGCCTACATGAAGCGCAGCGCGGAGCAGCAGCAGCGATTGCAGTTTGCTATGATTGCTTTGATCATTCTCATTGTGGCTCTTGTGGCTCTTGTGGTGATGGTGCTGAAGCAGATGAAGAACCTGAGGCAGAGCAGGGCAGAGGTGACGAAGGCAAATGAGAGCTTGCGAATGTCGAACGACGAGCTGTCAATGGCTCGGAGCAATCTGTCGGATGCGAACGATAAGCTTAGCAACTTGAATAGCCAGCTGACTGATGTGAATGAGAAGCTCAAGGAGGTGAACATACGGCTGAGAGATTCTAACTTCGTGAAGGAAGAGATAATCGGATATGTGTTCAGCGTCTGCTCGCAGTACATCAGCAAGCAGGAGGATTTCCGTAAGAGAATACTTCGCCAGTTGAAGACTGGCCAAACAGCTGAGGCAATGAAGACTGTGGAGATGCCGCTCCAGCAACACGAGCTCAAGGAGTTTTATAATACATTCGATCAGGTGTTCCTCAATATATATCCTGACTTTGTGCAGGACTTCAACAACCTCCTCAGAGAGGAAGAGCGCATCGTGGTGAAGGATGGCGAGCTGCTGAATACTGAGCTTCGCATCTATGCTCTTGTGCGTCTTGGCATCAATGATAGCGTGAAGATTTCGGAGTTCCTCCACTGTTCTGCACAGACAGTTTACAACAACAGATTGCGCTGCCGAAACAAGGCAATCATTCCGAAGGAGGAGTTTGCTAGAACAGTGCAAAGCCTTGGAAAAGCAGAGGTTTTGCGCTGAAATATGCCCTTTGATACCTTACTTTTACTTACCGAAAGTTTACTTTTATAGGCACGCATAAATAGCGTAACAAGCTGAAAATTAGTGATAGTAATATCAAGTAGAGTTTACTTTTTAACTTTACTTGATATTTTTCTTTATATATATAATGATTAACTTTGCACTGCAATTCGGAAATTAAAGCAGAAAACGCACATTGTTAATTAATAAAGAAAGATATATTACTAACTAAACATAATCTATATGAACAAGAAATTTTGGAAATTGAATGGTTTCCCATCACGCTTGCTTGCTTCGGGTGTAGCAGTGACAATGGCGACAGCAATGTTCGCTCAGTCTGCTGTCATCACAGGTAACGTGAAGGATGAAACTGGCGAGCCAGTAGTTGGCGCTTCCGTAAAGGTGAAGGGCACTACAACAGGCGCTGTTACCGACATCAATGGTAACTTCTCAGTGAAGGCAGACAAGGGCGCAACTCTTCAGATCAGCTATGTTGGCATGGCTCCTACTCAGGCAGTGGTGAGAGGCAATGCTCCTATTCGTGTTGTGATGAAAGAAGATGGTGAGCTCGACGAAGTTATGGTTGTGGGCTACGGCGTACAGAAGAAGTCGGTAGTTACTGCAGCTATTGCAAAGGTATCTTCTGAGGACATGGAGAATAAGTCTCCTATGCGTATGGATGATGCACTCAAAGGTCTTGCTGCAGGTGTGAACGTAACTTCTGCTTCTGGTCAGCCAGGCGAGGCTCCACGCGTTCGCATTCGTGGTGTCGGAACAATCAATGATTCTGATCCATTGTACATTGTTGACGGTATGCCAATGGATGGCGGTCTTGACATCGTAAATCCATCAGATATCGAGTCAATTGAGGTATTGAAGGATGCCGCATCAGCAGCGATCTACGGTGCTCGTGCTGCAAACGGCGTTATCCTCGTTACAACAAAAAGGGGCAAGCAGGGCAAGACAAATGTCAGCTATAATTTCGCTTATGGCTGGCAGTCGGCAGCTCGTCATCGCGATGTGACAAGTGCTACTGACTATGCAATCCTCCAGAATGAAAAGTATGTGAATGGTGGCATGGCTCCACTCTATGCTGACCCATACAATCTTTCAGACAGCAATGGCAACTTGATTTCTGGCTTCGGCACAGACTGGCAGAACGAGGTGTTCAACGACAACGCTCCTGTGGCAAAACATGAGCTTTCTATCAGCGGCGCTAACGACAAGGTGAACTACTATCTCTCACTCGGTTATCTTGATTGGGAAGGTATCGTAGGCGGTAACTTCGGCCAGTCAAACTACGACCGTCTCACTCTCCGCTCAAACACAATCTATCATTTGCTCGACGCTACTAAGGAGCGCAACTTCTTGAACAAGGCAGACTTGACAGTGAATGTGTCATACCTCCGCACTCATGGCACAGGTATTTCGACAAACACTGAGTTTGGTTCCGTTCTTGGTTCTGCTCTCTACATGGCTCCAACTATTGCTCCTGTAGCAACAGGCGCTGTTGGCGACGCAATGAACAAGTATTACACAGGTCTTGGCTATGAGCTTCCTGCTGATGCCAATGGCAATCCATATTCAGTTCCTATGTACTTCGGCACATTCCAGGAAATGAACAACCCTCTCGCCATGATGACTCTCAACCCAAATCAGAACTGGTCGCACAAGATTATGCCTGCATTCGCGCTCGATTTGCAGATTTGGGACAACTTGAAGTTCCGCTCATCATGGAGTGCTGACCAGAGCTTCTGGGGCAACGAAGGTGCAACAAAGACACACTTCTATCTTTCTAATAATAATAAGGGCGAACATACAGAGGCTTCTAAGTCGGCAAGCAAGTCAACAAGATGGCAGATTGAGAATGTCCTCTCTTACGACAAGACTTTTGACAAGCACACTGTTGGTGTGACTCTCGGTCAGTCGGCAATGAAGACAAAGGGTGACAACCTCGGTGGCAGCCGATGGAATCTTGTCAACCCAGACAAGCCTTCTATCGACTATGCTACTGGTAACGTGGAAGATGGCGTTGCTCAGTTCGGTGTTTACGGTGGCACTTGGGCAGAGTATCGCATGTCATCATTGTTCGGTCGCTTGAGCTATAACTTCGACGAGCGCTACATGTTCCAGGCAACAGTTCGTCGTGACGGTTCAAGCCGTTTCGGTTCTAACAACAAGTACGGTACATTCCCTTCTTTCAGCGCAGGCTGGAACGTGACTAACGAACCATTCATGCAGGACAAGGCAGACTGGCTCAAGATGTTGAAGGTACGTGCAAGCTGGGGTGTGAATGGTAGCGACCGTCTTGGCAACTTCCGCTACACAACTCTTACTCAGACAGGCAACAACGTTCTCATTGGCAAGGATCCTATCAAGCAGAACGGTTCGAAGGCTAATGGTCTTGCTAACCCAGACTTGAAGTGGGAAGAGAGCGTGCAGACAGACTTCGGTGTTGACATGGGACTGTTCGAGAATGCTCTCACTTTCACAGTTGACTACTTCATCAAGGACACAGAGGGCATGCTCATGGTTATGCCTATCCCTTCATACGTAGGTGAGTCTAAGCCTTGGGGCAACGTGGGTAAGATGCGCAACTCAGGCTGGGAGTTTGAGGTAGGCTATAAGTGGAGAATCGGCGATGCTAAGTTCGCTGCAAAAGCTAACGCTTCTTACCTCCACAATGAACTCGTAAAGCTTGGCAACGACACTGGCTTTGAGAACTATGACAGCGCTCAGGGTATCGGCACAATCACTCGTGGCGAGAACGGACAGCCATTCCCATTCTTCTATGGCTACAAGACTGCTGGCGTGTTCCAGAACTGGGACGAGGTTAACGCTTACGTAAATGCAAACGGCGAGAAATTGATGCCAGAAGCACGTCCAGGCGATGTTCGCTTCGTGGATGTGAACGGTGACGGCACAATCACTACAGATGACCGTACAAACATTGGTAACGGCACTCCTGACTGGACATTCGGTCTCAACCTCAACGCAGAGTGGAAGGGCTTCGACTTCAACCTCTTCTTCCAGGGCGTGAGCGGTGCTGACGTATTCGATGCTACATACCGCACAGACGTTTATTCAGGCAACTACCCAACATGGATGCTCAACCGCTGGACAGGCGAAGGCACAAGCAACAAGTACCCAATGCTCCGCCTTGGCGACGACAAGAACTGGCAGGTCAGCGACCTCTATGTTTGCGATGGCTCATACATGCGCTTGAAGAACCTCTCTATCGGCTACACATTGCCACGCGCTCTCACTCAGAAGGTTAGCGTAGATCGTCTCCGCCTCTACGTTCAGGGCTCAAACCTCATTACATGGACTAAGTACTGGGGCTTCGATCCAGAAATCTCTTCTGGTGGCACATCACTTGGTGTTGACCGCGGTGTATATCCACAGGCTCGCACATGGACAATTGGTGCACAGATTTCATTCTAATATAAAAGCAATAGAAAACAATGAAAAAGAACAAGATATTTTCACTCATAGCTGCTGCACTTACACTCACTGCATGTAGCGACGACTTCCTTGAGGTTTCAAACCCAACTGGTGAGCCTCTTGAGGAATACTATACAAACGATGCCCGTATCAACGAGGCTCTCAACGCTGCCTACGACCCAATCCATTGGCCTGACTGGGGACTTGGTCAGTACAATGCCCTCAATATTGATGCAGAGGTGATGGGCGACAACTTCTGGGTTGGCGGTGCTAACAAGGCAGATATGCAGAACTGGCACATGCTCTTCAACTTCGAGGCTGATGCTTACAACACATACAACTCTCTTTGGACTGTTGACTACTCTGGCGTGAAGCGCTGCAACGATGTGCTTCGTTACCTTGGCTGGGCTGAGAAGGCGCTCACAAAAGAGAACAAGAATAGCTACGAGATGCAGGCACGTGGTCTTCGTGTCTATTACTACAACAACCTTTGGCACTACTTTGGCAACATTCCTTTCTATCTTGAGAACCTCACTTCTCCATACACAGCTCCACAGCTTACAGCTGACGAGGTTTACAATCAGTTGATCGTGGAACTTGAGAGCATCATGGACGCAAATGTTCTCCCAATGCGCTGGGACGACAAGAACAGCGGTCGCATTTCTCAGGCTATGGTATATATGATGTATGCAGAAATGGTTATGTACCAGAACGATGAGGCTCGCTACCCAAAGGCTCTCGAAGCAATGAACAAGATCATCGCAGATACAAACTATGATCTTAATCCTGACTACGCTAACCTCTGGGAGGAGAGCGGCGAATGGTGCAAGGAGTCAATCTGGGAAATCAACTACCAGGACGACAACAGCGAGCGCGGCTGGAGCTCTCCACTTGCTATCGGCGGCACAGTCATGCCAACACTCATCGGCCCTCCTAACGTAGGTGGCGATGGTCTGACACAGGAGTGCTGGGGCTTCTTGCCAGTAAGAATGGAAACTTACAACATGTATGATCCTGCCGATGTTCGCCGTGACGCAACAATCTGGGACCTCCGTGCATTCGACTACTCTCCACGCTATCAGGACACTCACTTCTGGCTGAAGAAGTATCGTGCTCAGGACGAGAACAATAAGGATGCAGGTTTCGACGTGAACCTCAACTACAACAACAATCTCCGCATCTATCGCTATGCAGAGACTCTCCTCAACGCAGCAGAGCTTTCTCTCGCTACTGGCAACCCAGGTAAGGCTGTTGAATGCGTAAATCAGGTTCGCACTCGTGCAGGTCTTGCTAAACTCGGTTCTGTGACAAAGGCAGACATTATTCAGGAGCGTAACCTTGAGTTCGTAGGCGAGGGCAAGCGCTACTTCGACCTAGTTCGCACAGGAATGGCAGCAACAGTGCTCGTTCCAGATTCATACGGCTATCGCACAAACTCTTGGACTCCAAACAAGAAGTATATCCCAATCGCTCAGGCAGAGCTCGACTCTGACCCAGCATTGAAGCAGAATAACTATTAAATCAAGGTTAAGGGTTAATGGTTAAAGAAATGATGCCTTTGCCATTTTCCATCAATCCTAAAAGTCTTAAGAACTTAAAAACTACAATTATGAATATTTTCAAATATATAGGTGGATTCTTCTTGGCGGCAGCAACACTCACTGCTTGTTCGCCTGAGGAGTTCGAAGGTGCCGATCCTAATGGCATTCCATCAATGGAAGGTGTTGACTTCCAGATGAGCGTTGACCCAGAGACAAACACTATCGAGGTTAAGGCTCCAGACATGAAGGGCTGCTACCCAATGTGGTACATTCCTGCAGCTTCTGATAAGCAGGCAGATGTTTACTCTACATTGAGCACTCTCTCAAAGACATTCGTTGAGCGTGGCGATTACGAGATCTATCTTCGCATGGCTAACCGCAACGGCTTCAGCCAGAGCACAGTGAAGAAGACTTTCCACTTCGACAACTCACTCATCGACCTCACTCCATACATCAGCAAGCTCGCTGGCGAGACTTCAAAGACTTGGCGCATCGACTATTCAGAAGTTGGTCACCTTGCCTGTGGTGAGTCTAACACCGACGGCACTAACTGGTGGTCGGCTGGTCCTGAGGACAAGAAGGACTGGGGCGTGTATGACGACCGCATGACATTCTACTCTGATGGCTCATATACTTACGATCCAGGCGACGGTGGCACAGTTTATGTAAACACAGGCTGTTCTGTGTTCCCGGAGTTCAACACCAACGACAACACCGACTTCATGGCAACGGTTGGTGTGCAGAACACAACATACGAACTTGAAGTGAATGGCGATCAGCTCAACCTCAAGCTTCCTGCACAGACTCTTCTTGCATACGTTCCTAACGACGACCAGTACAACAACCCAGTATGGCGCATCGAGTCTCTTTCATCAAAGAAGATGGTTCTCGTGTGCGACAACGGCGACATCGCATGGCACTATATCCTCACAAGCGAGGAAGAGGCTAAGGGCTTCGTAGGCTTCGACTACAAGCATGATGCTAACATCTGGCGTCCAATCGACGAGGCTAAGGATTACACTACAAGCTTCTGGTATGCTCCAGGTTGGAATCAGATTGCCGACCCTGGCTTCGAGCAGAATGGTGCTGACTACGCATTCTCTCTCCCAGTTGCAACAACTGACGAATGGCAGGGACAGTGCTTCATCATCCCTAACAACCTCCGTCTTGAGGCAAGCAAGAGCTATGACTTCTCATGCGTGATCAACAGCAACACTGGTGGCTTCGCTACAGTCAAGATGCCTAATGTGGCTGACGATGGCCCAATACTCTTCTACACTCGTGTAGCTCTTGAGGCTGGCAAGGATTATGTATTCTACATCACAGATTGCGCAGGTTTCGACGATGTTGCTAAGCTTGTCCTCGACTTCGGTGGCTGTCCAGACAATACAACTGTCACAGTGAGCAACATCACTCTCAAGGATCACGCTATCGACGATGGCACGGTGCTTCCTGAGCCATACGACCCAGATGCAGACCCTGCTAATGTTGACTGGAGCGGTGAGAACATCGGTGCAGACTTCAACACAATCGGCAGCATGGAGTTCTGGTGGGCTGACGGTGGCTGGGCTCAGATTGGCGACCCTGACTTCTCTTACGCAGACGGTGTTTACACTATTGGTGCTACAGAAAATGGCGGTGGCGAATGGCAGGCACAGTGCTCTATCCATCACGCAAACATGCTCATCGAGCCTGAGCAGGGCTACGATATCAAGTTGAAGATTGTAGCAAGCGACGACGTGAATCGCTTCACATTCAAGGTTTGTGACGAAGGCAACGACGACAACACATTGTATTACAATGGTGGTCACTCGCTCGACGCTGGCGAGAACATCCTTCAGATCTGCAACGCTAAGGTTGCAAACTCAAAGGGCGACCCAGGCTTCGCTGAGGCTAAGATGTTCTTCGACCTTGGTGGCATCACTCCTGGAACAACTCTCCAGATTAGCGAGATTCACATCCAGAAGCACAAGACTAAGTAAAAAAATAGGTAAATAAATAATAGATTGGCAAGATTAAGAGTTAGGCATTTGCTGACTCCGTGTTGGCAAGCCTGACTCTTAATTTATTTCATTACTTATTCAAACATTATGAAATTCAAGATTATACTTGCCCTTCTCACATTCTTCACCCTTCCTCTCATCAGCTGTGGTGACGACGATGACACAGTGGTTTCTGCAGCGCAGATCTCTGTCAGCAGCGAATCGCTCACATTCAAGAGCGAGGGTGGTTCACAGACCATTTCCATCACTACAGGTCGTGAGTGGGGCTCATACACCTCCGACACTTGGATAAAGGTGAACCCAGAGAGTTCCACTTCCCATCAGGCATCGGTGACAATCACCGTGGATGAAAACGCAAAAACAGCTCCACGCGAAGGCACTGTCACTATCATGTCGGGTGCAGAGCGCAAGACAATCACAATCTCGCAAGAAGCAGGTGAATACAAGCAGCCTGAATATGATTGTCCTGAAGGCTATTCGCTCGTATGGCACGATGAGTTCGACAAAGGCGTTTCGCTCAGTAGCGATTGGACACACGAGGTGCAGAAAGATCATTGGGTAAACAATGAACTTCAGAACTACGTGAAAGAGCACACTCCAAATGGTGCCTATGTAACTGAGATAGTTGATGGCTCACTCCATATCAACTGCCTTAAAGAAAATGGCAAGATCTATTCTGGTCGTGTATATGCCAAGGTGAACGAAGGTTGGCAATTTGGCTACGTTGAGGCTCGCATCAAGCTTCCTAAGGGCAAAGGCACATGGCCTGCATTCTGGATGATGCCAGTGCACGTTGATTGGGCCACAGAAGGTTGGCCTAAGTGTGGAGAGATTGACATCATGGAAGAGGTGGGATACCATCCCAACTATGTTTCGTCAAGCCTTCACGCAGAGGGACACTATCATGTCAACAACACTCAGGTCACAAAGGAAGTGCTGTGTAAGGGTGCAGAAGACGACTACCACATCTATGCCATGGAATGGACAGAGGACTACTTCCAGTTCTATGTTGATGGCAAGAAGACACTCTACTATGCCAACGACGGAAAGGGTGTTCGCAACTGGCCTTACAGCAAGCCATACTATGTAATCCTCAATCTTGCATGGGGTGGAGACTGGGGTGGCAGTCAGGGTGTGGACGAGAAGGCTCTTCCTGTGACTATGGAAGTTGACTACGTTCGCGTTTTCCAAAAGTAAAGAATTCTGCATCATCAAGGGGTCAGACCCCTTGATGATGTAAATACAATCGCTGAGTTTTTTCTATGAAAGTAATTAAATCTTTGTTTGTCATGGGATTGGCTCTCATGGCAAGCGCATCATACGCTCAAAAATATCTCGACACGTCTCTTCCTGTTGAAGTGAGAGTGGAGGATGCTCTCTCTCGCATGACACTTGAAGAGAAGGTAAAGATGACTCACGCACAGAGCAAATTCTCGTCTGCGGGTGTTCCTCGTCTCGGCATTCCTGATGTGTGGATGACTGATGGCCCTCATGGCGTTCGTCCTGAGGTTCTCTGGGACGAATGGAAGCAGGCAGGCTGGACAAACGACTCGTGCGTATGTTTCCCAGCCCTCACGGCTCTTGCTTCTTCATGGAATCCAGAGATGGGCACTCTCTATGGCAATAGCATTGGCGAAGAGGCACTCTATCGTGGCAAGACAATGCTGCTCGGACCTGGAGTGAACATCAATCGCACCCCTCTCAATGGTCGCAACTTTGAGTATATGGGCGAGGATCCATACCTTGCATCTCGCATGGTTATACCTTACATCACAGGTCTTCAGTCTAAAGGTGTCGCTGCTTGCGTGAAGCACTTTGCCCTCAACAATCAGGAGCATGAGCGCTACACCACCAATGTGAAGGTCTCTGACCGTGCTCTCTACGAGATTTACCTTCCTGCATTCAAGGCTGCAGTCACCGAGGCTAAGACAATTGGCATCATGCCATCTTACAACCTCTTTGAGGATCAGCAATGCGGACACAACAAGCGCCTTCTTCTCGACATCCTCAAGGGTGAGTGGAAGTTTGACGGTGTGGCTGTTTCCGACTGGGGTGCAGTGCATAGCACCGAGGAAGCAGCCAACAATGGTCTTGACATGGAGTTCGGCACAGGCACAGATGGTCTTTCTACAGGTGCAAAGAATGCCTACGACACATACTACCTTGCTCATCCATACCTCAATGGTCTTCGCTCTGGCAAGTACTCTGTTGCAGGTCTCGACGACAAGGTGCGCCGCATCCTCCGCATGGTGTTCCGCACCACAATGTCGGGCGCACGTGGCTATGGCTCTTTCTGTTCTGACGAGCACTATGCAGCAGCTCGCAAGATTGGTGCCGAGGGCATCGTTCTCCTCAAGAACGACCGCAGCCTCCTCCCTCTCAACTTCTCTTCGTCGTCTAATACCGTAGCATCTCGCCGCCCAAAATTAGTTGTGGTAGGCGAAAATGCCATCAAGATGCTCACCGTTGGCGGTGGTTCGTCAAACCTCAAGGTTCAGCACGAGATTTCCCCAATCGATGGTATTCGCGAGCGTTTCGGCAAGGATGCCGACATCGTCTATTGCCGTGGCTACGTTGGCGACCCAACTGGCGAGTACGACGGAGTAATCACAGGTCAAGACCTCAACGACGACCGCACTCCCGAACAGCTCACTGCCGAAGCTGTAGAAGCAGCAAAGAATGCAGACTACGTTATATATATAGGTGGTCTCAACAAGAAATGGAATCAGGATTGCGAAGGTGCCGATCGCTTGGAGTATGGATTGCCATACAATCAGGACGCCCTCATCGACGCTCTTGCCTCAGTCAACAAGAACATCATCTTCGTAGGTGTGAGTGGCAACGCATTCGCCATGCCTTGGATAAAGAAAGTGCCAGCCATCATGCAGGCATGGTTCCTTGGCAGCGAGGCAGGTCATAGCATTGCCGACGTGCTCAGTGGCGATGTTAATCCATCGGGTCACCTTCCATTCACATGGTATCAGTCCCTCAACCAATGTGGCGCTCACGCTCTTGGCGAATATCCAGGCACAAAGCGTGCAGACTCCAACATTTGGGACGAGGAATACAAGGAAGGCATCTTCGTGGGCTATCGCTATGTTGACAAGCAGAAACTTGCTCCGCTCTTCCCATTCGGTCATGGATTGAGCTACACTCAGTTCCGCATAGGCAAGGCAGCAGTTTCTGAGGCAACAGTTTCAGCATCGGCTCTCGACAATGGTGGCACGATAAGCATCACAGTTCCAGTTTCCAACATTGGCAAATGTGCAGGCAGCGAAGTTGTTCAGCTCTATGTCACCGACGATAAATGCTCCGTAGCTCGCCCAGTGCGTGAGCTCAAAGCATTCCAGAAGGTTTCGCTTGCTCCAGGCGAGTCGAGCACAGTCACTCTCACCCTCTCTCGCGATGCCTTCACATATTTCGACGAGGCACGTCACGACTGGGTGCTTGAGCCTGGCACATTCACCCTCTCTCTTGGCAACAGCAGTCGCGCCATCTCATCTACAGTAAAATTGCAGGTAAACAAAAACTAACTCTCAATAAAAATTACTTTATCTAAGTAAGGTTGCCCACTGTGGCAACCTTACTTTTTTTGTTGGTACGCCTTTTACCATATCGGTACATGCGTGAGTAGTTAATCATGTAAAGGGGTTCTGCATTAGAAGACATTACAACTCTACTTTTCTCATCAACGACTGATCCTGCCAGTACTTGATGTGCTTCAGATATTGCAGTCTTCCTACAATGACAGACGGATGGGTCGAGTATTTATATGCAGCAGAAACTATTGCGTTTGGACTAAAGTCTTT
>JAZRYI010000071.1:0-17246 GCA_045600665.1 Bacteroidaceae bacterium | reverse complement strand
ACCTCAGACTCACAAGTCTTGTATTCCATAGTCGTGTTCTCACCGACCTTGCAGAACTCTATGAATTGCTCTTTTGTCATATTTATTGCTTCAAAACTGCACAAAGATACTCATTATTATAATAGTAAGCAAATCTTCAGCTCACTTTCTTCTTAGACAATCGAACAATCTTTCAAGGCTTATCCTTTTTGACATTTGCACCAGGTAAACAAATGACAGCAATCGTAAACCTGCTCTAACAGAAAAAGGTTAAGGGATGCCACCTTAACCTTTTATCTTTATATACATTAGTTCTGGAAATTGCGCTTGTCGAGCACATGCTTTGCCTTGCCCATAGAGCGTTCGATGCCGTATGGAGGAAGGATGTGGATGTTTGGCTTGATGCCAACCATTGAGACGATGCGGTCGAAGAGCGGCTTGATGTATGGCATCTGCTGCTGAGGATCCTCGTGGAAGAACTCTGGCTTGAGCTCGATGTCGATGTCGAATGTGTCTTCGTTGTTGACGCGGTCGACTGTGATGAAGTAGTATGGCTGGAACACAGGGAACTCTGTGAGGCATGCTTCGATCTGAGAAGGGAACACGTTCACGCCACGCACGATCATCATGTCGTCTGAGCGACCGAGGATGCGTTCCATGCGAACTGCTGTACGTCCGCACTCACACTTGTCGTAGATGAGACGAGTGAGGTCGCGTGTGCGGTAGCGAAGGATTGGCATTGCCTCCTTGCAGAGGGATGTGAATACGAGTTCGCCAAACTCGCCTGGAGCAACTGGCTCAAGCGTCTCTGGGTTGATGATTTCAGGGTAGAACATATCTTCCCAAAGGTGTGTACCGTTCTGGTACTCACACTCACCACCTACGCCAGGACCACACATCTCAGTGAGACCATAGATGTCGTAAGCCTTGATGCGAAGCTTCTCTTCGAGTTCGCGTCGCATGCCTTCTGTCCAAGGCTCAGCGCCGAAGAAACCGCAACGGAGGTGCATGTTCTCGATAGACACCTTGTCAGAGTTGTGAATTGCCTCGGCAAGTCGCATTGCGTATGAAGGCGTGCATGCAAGCACGTTGGTGCGGAAGTCCTGCATGAGCATGATCTGCTTTTCTGTGTTGCCGGCAGAGGTTGGGAGCTGGCATGCGCCAAGCTTGATAGCGCCATCGTGAGCACCAAGACCGCCGGTGGAGAGTCCGTAGCCATAGCTGACCTGCACTGTGTCGCCAGGACCTACGCCGCCAGCAGCCATGACGCGTGCCACGCCTTCTGCCCACATTTCGAGGTCGTTCTTTGTGTATGTGTCAACCACTGGCTTGCCTGTTGTGCCTGACGATGCGTGAATGCGCACCACCTCTGTTGGTGGCACTACCTGAAGACCGAATGGGTATTCGTCGCGAAGGTCATGCTTGGTTGTGAAAGGAAGCTTGCTGATGTCGTCGATTGACTTGATGTCGTCGGGAGTGATGCCAAGCTCGTTCATCTTGCGACGATAGAACTTAGACTTCTCATAGCAAGTCTTTACTGTTTTGATGAGTCTCTCTGACTGGAGCTTGCGCATTTCCTCGCGCTCCATGCATTCAATTTTGGGATTGTAGATCATAGTTTTGGTTTGGTATTTTATGAGTTAGTATTTTTTACATTAGAGTGTCGTATTCGAAGTCTCTTCTCATTCTATATGCTAAGCCTGTCATAACTGCCACAAGCTCACCCTTTTGGTTGGTGATCTTGATGTCGCAGTATGGCAACTTGTGGTGGTCGAACGTCTCAGTGCATTCTGCCGTGAGGTGGTCGCCAAGCATTGCCGAATGAAGGAAGGTGATGGTGTTGCTGATGCCCAGCGTGAGGATGCCATGGCAATTGGCTACGGCTGCAAAGGAGAGGTCGGCAAGGGTGTAGATCGCACCTCCTTGACACACTCCGCCTCCGTTCAGATGACGTTCCTCAACGTCTAACTCCGTGCGTGCGTAGCCTTCACGTACTTCTGTTATTCGAGCGCCAATGCCATTGGCAAAGCGATCGTCAGAGTTCAGTTTTTCTAACAGTGTCATTGTAGTATTATTTATTTGCAGCATCGAAACATTTCAAGTTTGCCTCAACTATAGCCTCGCCCTTGCGAGCAAAGATTGTTGCAATGGCATTGCGAAGCTGCTCTGGAGTCAAGATTTCCAGATACTTAGCTGCCATGCCGAGAAGCACCACGTTGGCGCCACGAGCATTGCCTGCTTCCTTTGCCACCTGCTCTATGTCGAGCTGAACAACATTAGGCAGAGCATTGAGCTCAGCGAATAGCGCTTCCTCCTCTGGATAATTTGGAATGTTGACGAAAGGCTTGTTGCTTGTCACAATCACGCCATCCTTGCTGAGATAAGGCAGATAGCGCAGAGCCTCCATAGGCTCCATGCTGATGATGAGGTCGCAACCACCCTGTGGGATAAGGTCGCTGTAGATTGTCTCGGTAGAGAGGCGCAAGTTCGACTGCACATCACCGCCACGCTGACTCATTCCGTGCACCTCAGCCTGCTTCAAGTTCACTCCAGCCTTTGTTGCTGCCTCGCCTATGATTGTTGCGATAGAGAGGATGCCCTGTCCTCCTACACCGCAGAGAATTATGTCTTTCTTCATGTCTATGCCTCCTTTGCTTTTTTTGCTTCACGAGCGTGTCGTGCCGCTGTCTGAATGCACTCACGACGTGGAATGATTACAGAAACTCCTTCGTATTCAATCTCCTTCTTTATCAATGCTGCTATATCAGGAATGTTCTTTGGCAACGGAGTCACCACGTGCAGATGCTCAGGATCCATGCCAAGACCAAGGCAGATTGCCTCATACTTGTTTGTGCCAGCTGAGTCCTGACCGCCTGTCATGCCTGTTGTCAAGTTATCGCTGATAATCACTGTTATAGGAGCATTCTCGTTGATAGCGTCAAGCAATCCTGTCATGCCTGAGTGAGTGAAGGTTGAGTCGCCTATCACAGCAATGGCAGGACGCAAACCTGCGTCGGCAGCACCCTTAGCCATAGTGATGGAAGCACCCATATCGACACAGCTCGCCAATGCCTTGAATGGAGGCAAAGCGCCAAGAGTGTAGCAACCGATGTCGCCAAACACACGTGCATCTGGGTATTCCTCAATTATCTTCACAAGAGCGCCATACACATCTCTATGGCCACAACCCTGACACAACTGAGGAGGACGACCTGCAAGATTCTTTGCCGCATCGAATGCAGGACCAGTCTCCTTGCCAAGAGCTGCAGCAACATTATCTGGATTCAGTTCGCCAGTGCGTGGCAGATCGCCAGTCAAGCGTCCCTTGACAGGATAGCCAGCGCCAAGCATACCCTTCACGTCCTGCTCCACCACTGGCTGACCATCCTCTACCACAAGGATGGCATCATTCTCTGCAGCGAGCTTCTTCACCATCTCCTCAGGGAGAGGATATTGACTAATCTTCAGCACATTGCTATCGTCGCCAATAGCCTCCATCACATAATTATATCCGATGCCACAAGCAATAATGCCCAATTTACTATGCGTGCAGTCACCCTCGCCCTCAAGGGGGAGAGGGGCTTTATTAAATATAGAAGTAGCCGCTGCCTCTTCCATTTTTGGCTGCTTGTCGAGCAGAGCTGCATACTTCTTTCTTGCTATGCCAGGAAGGAGAACCCACTGGTCGGTCGAAGCATTCATCTTGTTCTCTTCTCTCACCTCACCAGTCTCCACCGCCGCACGGCTATGAGCAAGGCGAGTCACAACGCGGAAGAGCACAGGCTCCTTCAGCGCTTCGCTAAGGTCGAACGCCTTTGCCATCATGTCGTATGCCTCTTGCTGATTCGAAGGCTCAAAGATAGGAATCAGCGCAAACTTGCCATAGAAACGGCTGTCCTGTTCATTCTGGCTTGAATGCATGGAAGGATCGTCGGCAGCAAGCACCACAAGACCGCCATTCACTCCTGTGATAGCGCTATTCACAAACGCATCGGCACACACGTTCATGCCCACATGCTTCATGCAAACAAGAGCACGCTTGCCAGCATACGACATGCCAAGTGCAGCCTCCATAGCTGTCTTCTCGTTTGTGCACCAGCGACTATGCACTCCTCTTTCCTTTGCCAGAGGAGATCCCTGAATGAACTCAGTAATCTCTGTTGACGGAGTGCCAGGATAAGCATACACGCCACTAAGTCCAGCGTGCAAGGCTCCCAAGGCAATGGCTTCGTCACCAAGTAGTAATTGTTTTTCCATGATTTAGTTATTATTTCTTTCTTTTTTCTCTATTTTAGTTGCAAATATACGTCTTTTCATTGTCATTTGTAACACTTTTACAATTATTTGTTCAAAAAAGATTTGTTCCTTACGTTTTTTCATATAAATACTCAAACTTTTTCACTTTTTCCTTTTTCATTCAGATTTTATTGCCTAACTTTGCACTCGCATTTGCGCTTGTGGCGAAATTGGTAGACGCGCCAGACTTAGGATCTGGTACTTTGTGGTGTGCAGGTTCGAGTCCTGTCAGGCGCACAAAGAAGATATACTCCAACTGTTTTTCAAGAAGCAGTTGGAGTTTTTACTATAATCATAAAACCGTGGAAAATATGACAAAGCGAATCCTTCCTCTTCTCCTGCTTTTCCTCTCTGTCATTGCAAATGCTCAAGATGACAAGAGAGCGCAGATTAAGTTCAAGACAACCATGGGCGACATCGTGGTGGAACTCTTCAATGAAACACCGCTGCATCGCGACAATTTCATCAAGCAAGTGAAGCACGGCACGTACAATGGCGTGCTCTGGCATCGCGTCATCGATGGATTCATCATACAGACAGGCGACCGCCTCAGCAAGAAAGCCAAACCGGGAGAGATGCTTGGCGAAGGCGACGAGAAAAAAACTGACTGGATTCCTGCCGAATTCTGCGTGCCTCAGTTCTATCACCAGCGCGGCATGCTCAACGCTGCACGCGAGGGCGATGACACCAATCCTGAGAAGAAGAGTTCATCCACTCAGTTCACCATCGTAACAGGACGCACTTTCACCGATGCACAGCTTGATGCACAGCAGAAGCGCATAGACGAATGGACGAACGGCACTTGCAAACTCACGCCAGAGATGCGCGAGACGTACAAGACTGTGGGTGGCGCACCGCACCTTGATGGCAGCTACACTGTGTTTGGCAGAGTTGTGAGCGGAATGGATGTAGTGGATAAGATTCAGAAAGTAAAGACAGACCGCAACGACCGTCCCGTAGAGGATATTCGTATCTTGAAGGCTAAGGTCACTCGTACTCCTCGTCGCCCTCACGGTCGTTGAGCCAAGGTATGGCTTCGCCTTTTACCAGCCACGATATGCCAAAGAAGTGCAAGAGGATGATCTCGACTATCATCACGCAATAGCCTGGCACATCAAGCACCATCATAATCACATATCCCACCTCGAGCAGCAGCATACCCGCTCCGCAGACGCGATAGATCAAGTTTCTGATTCGCTTGCGGCGCGTCATGCGTCCGTTACCATTCTTGGTAAAGAGGTAGAAGCTGTTGAATGCAAGGAAAAGAAAGAACAGCGCCGCGAACAATGCGTGGAGGAAGTTGGAAATAGGAGCTGGAAGCTGGAAGAAGCCCACAGGCATATCGTCTGGCAGCCAGCTTACCTGTGTCGGGAATAGCACGATGCCAAGCCCGAACACACCGCTGAGCGACGTAACCCAGTTGTCGAGTTTGTCATAGCCCTCATAGCTCATCAGCACGATGCTGGCAGGAGTGAGCACGCCCACCAGAGCTGGCGATAGATAGTATGTGGCAGAAAGGCTCCACCACCACTCTTCGCTTGGATGCGAAGAAAGCCCTCCGGAAAACAATGCCAGCCAAGGCAAAAGCACTCCAAGCATTCCGCAGATATTGCGGATACGCAAGTACATTATCTTTTCTTTAGTCATTGCAGTTCTTTTTTTTCGTCTCGCATGAGAAATTTGCATTTTGCGCTGCAAAGTTACACATTTATTTTATGTAATCAACGAAAAAACAGCGCGTTTTTGAAAGCTCCCCGCTGTCGCAACCGTTCCTTTTGCGTTTTCGCCCAATTTTGCAAACACATTGAACACTGCAGTCTTTTGCGTTTTTAAGAAAAAATAACACAAAAGCCTTGATGATATATCGAGAAATACGTATTTTTGCAGTAGGAAAACTACAACATTAAGTAATCAATAAACTAACACTATTATGGCAGATTTGAAAGGAACAAAGACAGAAGCTAACTTGATGGCAGCCTTTGCAGGTGAGTCTCAGGCTCGCAACAAGTACACTTACTACGCTTCAAAAGCAAAGAAAGAAGGATATGAGCAGATTGCTGCCCTCTTCCAGGAGACTGCTGACCAGGAGAAGGAGCACGCAAAGATGTGGTTCAAGCTCTTCCATGGCATTGGCGGCACAATCGACAATTTGAAAGATGCTGCTGCTGGCGAGAACGATGAGTGGACAGACATGTACCCAACAATGGCAAAGGAAGCTCGCGAAGAAGGTTTCGAGGAAATAGCTAAATTGTTTGAGGGTGTTGCTGCAGTTGAGAAGGCACACGAGGAGCGCTACAAGAAGCTTCTTGCAAACATCGAAGAAGGCATCGTATTCTCACGCGAGGGCGACTGCGTATGGCAGTGCCGCAACTGTGGTCACCTCCACTTCGGCAAGCAGGCTCCAGAGAAGTGCCCAGTTTGCGATCACCCACAGGCTTACTTCCAGCTTAAGCCAGAGAACTATTAATTCAACATAGTTCTTGCTTTTTCAATAAAAGTGTCTTTATTCATATCGGTATCGGCACCAGACATTTCAACAAAGATGTCGGGGTCGATACCGAATTCTGTATGACGCATCTCGGCATCGTAGTGAACAACGGCACTGTAGCGGACACCCCAGCCATTGGGCAGCTCACTGTTGAATGGCATACCTGAACCGCCGCCAGTATGGTCGCCAATGATTGTGGCGTTGGCACAGTGCTTCATGCAGTTCACGAAGTCGTTGCAAGCAGAGTAGCAGCGGCGATTGGTTAGCACCACCACTGGTTTTTGCCAGCGAATGCCACTATTGGCGGGTTCTAAGTATTGAGCCACAGGCTTGGAGAAATCGTCATGTCCCTTACCCGTCTTGTGGCAGATGTAGCCAAAAAGAACTTTCTCATTGGTGAAGTGCGAGGCAAGCGTGTGGGCGTAGTTGAGCTGACCACCCCCATTGTTGCGAACATCAATGATGATGCCAGAGCAAGCAGCCAAGCTGTTGAGCATCATGCTGACATTGCCATCACCAATGCCATCGGCAAAGGACTCGCAGCGCACATAACCTATGTTGTCTTCCAAAATAACGTATTTAAGACTAGAAGCTATGCTGTAGTCGTGACCAAGATAGAGCGACACGATGCTGTCGTTGTAATTGGCAGGATATTCTTGATAAAAAGACCAATTGCGACCATAGTCGAAAGATGCGCTGAGGTTGACGTGACCATCCTTCAGTTCACCAATCATCTCAGCAAGCACCTCAAACAACTGCTCATTGTTCATTTTCTCATTCACTCTGCCAGCATAGCGCCTATGCACCTCGCGCCAATCGACACCGAGCTCCAGCTGCTTGTAGCCGAAGAAGCAGTAATGCTCATCCATCAGTTTCCAGAGCGCCTCGAAATTACCGCGGCACGAATTGTCGTACTCGTCTTCCTGCACACAGGAGGTTAGGATGAAGAGCGAAGAATGAAGAATGATGAAATAAAGTATGAATAGTGATATGCGTTTCATCAGCGTATGAATGTTTTGGTGTAGCCAATCATGAAGTCATGCGTGTATGAGTGGAACTTCAGGTTGTTGAATGTGGATTGATTGAATTGCCCTACATATCCAATGCGCACTGTGCTACCTCGCCGTCCGACAGGAATGTCGAGCAAAAGGCGATGACGCAGGGACGGCATATTGAAAGGATTGGCAAATAGCAGATTGTGGTCGAGGTTCCAGAGCACGAAGGTCTCATAATACGACTGTCCGTAATTTGGCGAGTATGCTATACCAAGAAACGGAACTGCAAGCTGATATGTCAGATTGTATTTTTTTCCCCACAATGTGAAGTCGTAGTTTGCCATGCCTGCAAGGTTGAGCATGATGTCAGAATGAGCATTAGCAGGATTGTTGCCAGAGCGATTGACGTATGTTACACCAATATAGGCAGAAGCCTCAGGGCCATAGCCAATCCTCAGATGCTCTTTGATTTCATTGACATAATACCATGTCATGGCATACCGAGCACCAGCAGAGTAAGCGTTCGTGTTGCCCACCCTATTCTCGAGCAATGCGCCATTCACATCCAGCTGGCTTTGGCGCTGATTGCCGCCAGAAGTGATACGAAGCGACTCCAACTGAAAGCGGAAGTTCGTACCCGTGTAATTGTACGGAGCAAGATATGAATCGAGTACATTTGCATGTCCCACTCCAATCATTGTACTATGAATGGAAGGAAGCGGTGCTACTACATGCCTTAAATGCTCGATTTGTTCCAGTTGTCCATAAATATCTTCGTTCAATCCATTTATCTCCTCAACAGGAGGTATTGGCTTTATGGCAGGAGGGACTCTCCTTTCTTCTACGGAATCTGGAAAAGCAAAGTTCTTGATCTCTTGAGAGAAAGCACAAAGACTTGACAGTAGCATCAGTGTTACTGCCAAGCCTCTTGCTAGTATATCTTTTACTCTAATCACTTAAAAAAGTTTTAACTGTCCTGTTATCTCATCCCTGATATCGCTATCGCTCTTGCCTTCATCCGGATCTACCACCTCTGGCACGTTCTCTTTTTCTTCCTCATTATTGATCTCGCTCTCCTCTGGGAAACGAGTAGGCTCAAGCTCTGTCACTGCGTCGAGAGCATAGGTGGTGAGTCGCTTACCCTTAGCCTTTATGCCTTTCACGGCGATGAATCCTTCCGCATCCACTTCGAGCGGTCCACGGAAAGTGTCTGGTTCAATGAACGTGAGCTGAAGACGAGGGAACGGAGTGTCGGTGAGGAGGATGAGCTTGCTGTCTGGATTATCGCCAAGATAGGAAAGCTTCTTCTTTGTCTCCTCGAAAAGGAATCGCTTGATATATGGCTGATCCTGGTTGTCGGCATCCCACAGCACGGCTGTCCAAGTCTTCTTTGCCTTGTATTTCTCAATGAGCATGATGTTCTGCTCGTAGTGATTGTTGGCATCGAAGTTGGATAGGTAGTATTCGCCTGTGTTGAGCACGACGAGAATCTGGTCGTTGTTGTGGAACTCGCCAAGGTACGTGCCATGCTCATCATAATTGATGCGCTGAATGTCAGGATCCCACCACACCTTGCGACCGCCAAGGGTGGAACCGCCATGCGCCTTGAGCTGGATGCGGAATATCTCGTTCTTCGTCAGCTGGTTGCCTCGCGAAGAGCGTCCCTTAATAGGCACTTCGGAGAAGTCCTTGTCGAATACGAGTTTCTTAATCTTCTCTTGCGGTTTGAGCGTAATCTTGATGATCTCAGCCTCGCCATTGCTATTGGCTGAGAACCAAGTGACTTTTGATTTTGGAGTGCCAAGAGTGACGTCGTACTCACGGTCGCGAGTGACGCTTGGCACATTGAAGCGCTTGATGTATGTTACGCCAGTTGCGCCATCCTTATATGTGGCGTTGTATATCGTGCGTGTGTCGTTTTTCTTGAACACCGCAACATGGATAATCTCAACCTTGCGCTTCTCTGCCTTGCTGCGTTCTGTCTCGCCGATGAAGACTTTCTCTGCCACCTTGATGACCTTGTAGGTTCCATCTTTGTAGAAGATGATGATGTCGTCGATGTCAGAGCAGTTGCAGATGAACTCGTCTTTCTTCAGGCTTGTTCCAATGAAGCCTTCAGCGCGGTTGATGTATAGTTTCTGATTTGCCTCGGCAACCGTGGCTGCCTGGATAGTGTCGAAATTGCGAATCTCTGTGAGACGCGGATGCTCGGCTCCGTACTTTTTCATGAGGAAACGGAACCACTCTGCTGTCACTTCAATGAGGTTGGCAAGGTCGCGCTCAATCTGTGCAAGCTCATCCTTGAGACGAGCCATGAGTTCGTCTGCCTTGTCCTTATTGAATTTGAGGATGCGCGCCATCTTGATTTCCATGAGTCGGAGAATGTCGTCGCGAGTGACCTCACGGACAAAGGTTTCCTTGAAAGGCTCCAATCGCTTGTCAACGTATGCAACAGCCTTGTCCATGTCGGGAGCATTTTCAAATTCCTTGCCCTTATAGATTCTTTCTTCGATGAAGATTTTCTCAAGCGAGCAGAAGTGAAGCTGTTCGAGGAGTTCGCCTCGGCGAATCTCAAGTTCTCGCTTGATGAGGAACTTAGTGTAATCGACAGACTTGCGAAGAACATCACTGACTGTGAGGAACTTTGGCATGCGGTCGTCGATGACACAGCAGTTTGGTGAGATGCTGATCTCGCAATCGGTGAAAGCATAGAGAGCATCTATCGTCTTGTCGGAAGAAGCACCAGGCATGAGGTGGATGAGAATTTCCACTCCCGCAGCTGTCATGTCTTCCACCTTGCGCGCTTTGATTTTACCTTTTTCTATAGCCTTGAGGATAGAGTCGATGAATGGGCTTCCCTTTGATGGAGAGCCTGTTGTGCGGCCAAAAGGCAATTCGGTGATGGCGAGAGTCTTGTTGTCTCGCTTCTCTATCTTAGCACGCACACGAACAGAACCACCTCGCTGACCGTCGTTATATTTTGACACATCAATGCTGCCACCTGTCTGGAAATCAGGGTAGAGCTGGAATGGTTCGTCGTGAAGATAATGAATGGCTGCTTCACAAAGTTCGTTGAAGTTGTGAGGCAGGATCTTACTGTTCAGACCTACAGCAATGCCTTCCACTCCCTGAGCGAGGAGGAGCGGGAATTTTACTGGCAGAGAAATAGGTTCTTTGTTGCGTCCATCATAAGAGAGTTTCCAATCGGTGGTCTTAGGGTTAAACACAACATCAAGCGCAAACTTGGAAAGACGCGCCTCGATGTAACGACCTGCCGCAGCATCATCGCCTGTGAGGATGTTGCCCCAGTTGCCCTGACAGTCGATGAGCAGGTTCTTCTGTCCCATCTGCACGAGAGCATCCTTGATGGAAGCATCGCCATGAGGATGAAACTGCATGGTGTGTCCCACGATGTTCGCCACCTTGTTATAGCGACCATCGTCCATGCGCTTCATCGAGTGCAAGATGCGTCGCTGCACGGGCTTCAAGCCGTCCATGATGTAAGGCACAGCACGCTCAAGGATTACGTATGAAGCATAATCCAAGAACCAATTCTGGTACATTCCACTCAAGTGGTGAGTGATGCTGTCCTTTGCCTTCGTAGGGTCGTAGTCACTCTTCGGAGGTAAGCCAGAAGAAGGTGATGCGCCGTCTGCCAGCACATCGCCTTCCTCCATATTGTTTGTCTCATCGAGGTTTTCTATTCCCTCGTTGAGCATTTCGTCATCTATTTCGCTCATTTAGGTTATGATTGTTTTGTAGATTCAAAACAGACACTCTGCTTTGAATGATTTTCCCCTCAAAAGGGGCAAGGTAGCTATGCCCTGTCATCCCGCATGGCGCTCCCCTCGCCCTAAAGGGGGAGAGGGACCGGGGGGTGAGGGGTTTTACTTAGTAAGTGCCAAAGTGTCGAGTGCAATCATCAGCTCTTCGTCTGTTGGGATGCAGCACACAGTGACTTTAGAGTCATCAGCAGAGAGGATTGCCTCTGTAGCACGGCAAGCCTTGTTCTTTGCCTCGTCCATCTTCACGCCCATGTACTCAAGACCCTCTGTTGCTCCTTCGCGCACTTCCCACTGGTTCTCGCCTGCACCACCTGTGAAGAGGATGATGTCAACGCCACCCATAGCAGCTGCGTACTCACCAATGTACTTCTTGATGCGGTATGTGTACATCTCCTTAGCAAGGCGAGCCTTATCGTTGCCAGCAGCGATGCCAGCGAGGATGTCGCGGAAGTCAGAAGAGAGTTCGCTCACGCCAGCCAAGCCTGACTGCTTGTTGAGGAGGTTTGAGATGCCCTTAGTGTCGAGACCGAGCTTGTCCATGATGAATGTCACAGCGCCTGCGTCGATGTCGCCAGAGCGAGTGCCCATGATGAGGCCTTCGAGTGGAGTGAGACCCATCGAAGTGTCAACGCACTTTCCGTCCTTCACAGCTGCGATAGAAGCACCGTTGCCAATGTGGCAAGTGATGATCTTCTTGCCCTCAGGGTTTACGCCAAGGAACTCACAAACACGCTGCGAGACATAGCGGTGGCTTGTGCCATGGAAGCCGTAGCGACGAACGCCATATTTAGCATAAAGCTCATAAGGAAGAGCGTACATGTAAGCATAGTCAGGCATTGTCTGATGGAAGGCTGTGTCGAACACACCCACCTGTGGGATATTTGGCAGAAGAGCCTTGACAGCGTTCACACCCTTGATGTTTGCTGGATTGTGAAGCGGAGCGAGGTCGTTGCAAGCTGTGAATGCAGCCATCACCTCGTCGTCAAGAAGAACAGACTTGTTGAATTTCTCACCACCATGCACCATGCGATGACCAACAGCATCAAGTTCGTTGAGGTCCTTCATCACAGCGAGGTCGCCCTTTGTGAGAACATCAAAGATAAGCTGCACACCAGCAGTATGCTCAGCGATTGGTTTCTCAATCTTTGTCTTCTGACCGTTAAGTTTTACGTTGATAAATGAATCTGGAAGGCCAATCTTTTCGATACCACCAGAAGTGATGACGCTCTGGTCATCCATGTTGTAGAGCGCATATTTGATAGAACTACTTCCGCAGTTCAAAACAAGAATTTTCATTGCTTTTTCAATTATATCATTGCACGCATTATGTATGCAACAATTATGAATTATGAATTGTGAATTATGAATTATTTTGCATCCATTGCCTGGCAAGCAGTAATTGCCACCATCTTATAGATGTCGTCAACAGAGCAGCCACGGCTCAAGTCGTTTACTGGACGAGCGATACCCTGAAGGATAGGGCCGATAGCATCAGCATTGCCGAGGCGCTGAACAAGCTTGTACGAGATGTTGCCAACTTCGAGACATGGAGCGATGAGCACATTTGCATGACCTGCAATCTCAGAACCTGGAGCCTTCTTCTGACCTACTGATGGCACGAGAGCAGCATCTGCCTGAAGCTCACCTTCAATCTTAATTGACGGATCGATCTCCTTTGCGAGGCGAGTAGCCTCAACCACCTTGTCAACAACCTCATGCTTTGCGCTTCCCTTAGTAGAGAACGAAAGCATAGCCACACGTGGATCAGCGAAGCCTGCAACCGACTTAGCAGTCTGAGCTGTACAAACAGCAATCTGAGCCAACTGAGCAGCATCTGGCATTGGAGTAACAGCCACGTCGCCCATCACGAGAACGCCTTCCTCACCATACTGAGGTGTCTGAGTGATCATGAGCATAGCGCCTGAAACGCAAGTGATGCCAGGAGCGCACTTGATGATCTGAAGTGCTGGGCGAAGAGTGTCGCCTGTAGTAGAAAGAGCGCCAGAGATCTGACCATCAGCATCACCACTCTTGATGATGAGGCAGCCGAAATACAATGGGTCGAGAACCTGCTCGCGAGCCTTCTCGATTGTCATGCCCTTCTTCTGGCGCAGCTGGAAGAGAAGCTGGGCATACTCCTCAGTCTTCTCGCTTGTAGCAGGATCGATGATTGTTGCCTTGCCAATGTTCTTCAAGCCAAGCTTGTCTGCAAGTGCGTTAATTTCCTGTGGATTGCCGATGAGAATTATGTCGGCTATGTCGTCAGCAAGTGATTTGTCGGCGGCAGTGAGAGTGCGCTCCTCAAGTGACTCTGGGAGCACGATGCGCTGCTTGTTAGCCTTTGCACGCGCAATAATACTTTCGATTAAAGCCATTGATAGTGATTTTTGATTATGTAGTTTATGATATTTGATTTGTGCAAAGATATGTTTTTTTTTTCACACAACCATAGTTGCAGCACAAAAGATATCGTAAAACCCACAATATTTATTATTATAAGGTCTAAAAAGCTCAATCAAATAGCACTCTTATCATGTTTTTAGTAAAGCCACGGCATGTAATCGCATGTTCGTGGCTTCTGGCTTATGAGAATGTCGTTTGTGTTGTGTTATATGTTGTCAATAATGTGCTCACGCAGTACGTGGGCGACAAGCGAGGTAGAGTTGGTCATGTTGAACTTGGCAAGTAGGCGCTTGCGATACCAGTTGGCAGTTTCGATACTCATGCCGAGTTGATTGGCAATCTGTGGGTTGGAGAGTCCTTGACAGATGAGGGAGAGGATGTTGCGCTCTGCCGATGTGAGGAACACATGTTCCTCTTTGCCCTTCTCAATGATTGCCTTTACTTCGCTGTTCACATAGCGCTCGCCATGATAGACAGCATTGATGGCAGTGACCAGTTCTTCGACAACGGAGCTCTTCAGCACATAGCCATTTACGCCAAGGTCTATCATGCGTAGAATTACGGAGTATTCGTCATGGCAAGTGACGATAACAATCTTGACGGCGGGGTATGTAGCCATCAGCCATTCGCAGAACTCAATGCCGCTGCCATCGGGCATGGAGAGGTCGAGCAGCAGGACATCGGGACGCCATTCGGCGAGATTATTTCGACAAGCCTCAAGCGTTGTGAACGTGTGACTTACGTGTGCCAAGCCGCTTCGGTTGATGGCATCGGCTATGCCTTGCAGAAGCATGGTGTGGTCGTCCACTATGTTTACGTCAATCTTATAATTCATAATTGGTTTTTAGTCACTTACTTATAATCTATTTGCAGAGGGCAGGATGATGTTCACCTCTGTGCCCTGATTGAGCGAGGAGATGATGTTCATCTGTCCGTCGAACTGGGCAATGCGGCTTCTGATGTTCTGCTGCCCAACTCCACTCGTCTGCTCCTCCCAATCGAAACCTTTGCCGTTGTCGCTCACAGAGAGTGTCACCTGTTCCTTCTCCACCATGAGCTGAATGTCTATGCGATCGGCTCCCGAGTGCTTCATCGCATTGTTTACCAGTTCGTAAGCACAGCGATAAAGCACCAGTTCGGCATCCTTTGCCAGACGTCGTTCTTCGCCGAAATGATGGAAGTGCGCACCAGGCACCGAGATGGCAAAGTCCTGAAGCGAAGTGACGAGTCCGTTCCTCTGCAGCTCGTCGGGCATGATGTGATGAGCCATGCGTCGCATCTCCACAATAGAGTCATCTAACAGCTTTATTGCCTCGTCCTGTTCTTTGTTGGCAAGCTTCAGTTTGAGCAGAGTGAGCATGCCGCCCAGTCCGTCGTGAAGATCTTTGGCGAGGATGCTTCGTTCCTTCGTTTCGGTGTCGAGCGCCACCTGTGTGGCGAGCAGCTCCTTCTGACGGCGGTGGCTCCGCTTCAGAAGCACGAACACGCAGCACAGCACACAGATAAGCAGCACCGCAACAATCACAATCCACATGAGATACATGCGCTGCTTCGAGAGGTTGTTTATCTGATTGTCCTTCTGCTCCGAGTCGAAGATCATCTCCTGTTCGGAGAGCGATGTCTGGTAGGCATAGTTGCTCCACGTAGTCTGCACAGAGTCAGCCTTTTCTGCAAAGGACCTTGCCTTGTCTGCCTTGCCAAGATGGGTGTATATTTCAGCAAGAAGCTTGTAGGTGATGTGCGTGAGATCGGGCGATTCGGAGTCGGTGTCGAGCGCAATGAGGGCAAGGCGTTCCGCCTCGTTCCATTTCTTGTCGAAGACGGCAAGGCGAGCCTTCTGTGTGAACAGCCCAGCGCTCTTCATTTGTATGGAGTCGCACAGCTGTTCGTTTCGGCTGACAAGCTTTCTCGCCTTTGCGTAATCGCCTTCGGAGAAAGCGATGTCTGCCATATTCTCCAAACAGTTCACTCGCGATGATCCCTCCTCGTCGGGATGGGCGAAGAGATAATCTGCCACCAAGTTTATCATTCTCCAAGCCTCTTTTACGTTCCCTCGCTGCATGAATATCTTGGCAAGTCCGCCTTGGCAGAAAGTCTTGACGAGAGAGTCTTGAGTAAGCTGAGCCACAGAATCTCCTTGATGGTAGTATTCCTCTGCCCGTTCAAAATTACCCATGTAATAATACAGCTCCGCTATATTGCCCAAAGCTATCGCTTCACTCTCTTTCCATGCATGTTTCCTGAACACTATCAATGCCTTATGATAGTGCTTCAATGCCTTAGCACCATCGCCCAAAGTGTTGTACAAATTGCCCAAAGTGCCATCGATTGCCGAAGCCATGTCATCAACACTTCCCTCGCTATACTTGCCGCTCTTCTTCATCAGAGCCACCGTCACGCTTGCCTTGCGGAGCATCTTCTCTGCATCATCGTAGCGAGCCTCGCCCCAGTAGCACATGCCCTTGAGACGGTAGAAATTCGCCATCATTCTGTAGCCTCCCACCTCCTTTGCCAAGGCGATGCCGAGGTCGCTATACGCCTGCGTCTTTTCCCCGTCTATTTCGAGGAAGCCGCAGGCAAGGTCGTCATACATGCGAAGCAACTCCACCTTGTCAGTAGGAGGATTTTTGCGCAGCACATGCTCCAGCGAATCGACCTTTCGCCCACGGTGGTCGCTGTAGGCAGCACTTGTCACCATGCTCACGAGCAACAATAATAGTATAATGCGGAGACGTTTCGTCATGCTCTGTTTGGGGAATTGATTGCCTGTTTGTGTGAAAATTGTCATTTTGAGCCACAAAGATAGTCAATCCTTTAGAGATAGCACCACCCAAATGGGTGGAATATCGCGCCTTTCCCGAAAATTCCACCCTTTTGGGTAGAGAAAGAGGCTCTTTTTCGGTTACTTTGCAGGTCAAAGAAGCACAAAGCAAACAAATAATCAACAATACGCGTATGAAAAGATTTTTTACCCACACTCTGGCAGCCCTCGCAATGGCAGCCTTCTCTACTACGGCTATGGCCGATGGTGTAGTCATTAACGAAACAAACTTCCCCGACCCGTATCTTCGCGAATATGTTTCAGGTATAGACTGGGACGGTAACGGCATACTGGAAGGTGACGAATACGATTACCTCAGCTATGTTGACTGCTACAACGTAAGCAACTTCAAGGGCCTCGAACTTCTCCCTGTCACAGCCATCGGCTTCCGATACACGGGTGACGTTGATGATGAGAGGTGCTACGCAGTGAAGTCGGCCGACTTCAGCAAGTTGTGTCCTAACCTGGAGACTCTCAAC
>JAZRYI010000070.1:0-42444 GCA_045600665.1 Bacteroidaceae bacterium | reverse complement strand
CATGCCATCGAGGGTTGACACGCTGAGGCGGATGTCGCTGCGACCGTCGATGGCAAGATCGTAGAATCCTGCCTGCACACGCTGTCGCTCTTCAGCTGCGGAGCGTGTCTGTGGCTTCTTTGTGCCGTAGAAGTCCTGTTCTGCGATGGACGCTGTGAAATAGACTTCTTCGAGCTTGCTCTTGGTTGGTGCGCTGAGGGTGAGGTCGTCAACGCAGGATGTGATTGCTGCTGTGGCAGCGAAAAGCATAAATGCTTGTTTTATTCTTTTTACCATGGTTTTTATTTTTGTGTACAAATGTAGCATTTTTTTGCGGAGTGGCAGTTTGCAAAACGTCTATATTTGCGTTTGTTCTTTAAAATAAAGACGTTTTGCAAACTTTTTCCATCATCAATTGCTAAATTTGCTGCAAAGTTATGCATTTTCTCCCTGTACGCACGTACATCTTATGAAAACAAAATGTACACTTTGTGAAAATATTGGAAACAAAACGACCGTTGGGGAAGGGGAAAGAAAGGGTTATTTACACATTGTAATTGGAGAGAATATTCGACATCCAAAGAGGAGGAAGAAAGAAGAGATTCATATTTTTTTTCTCTTTCTGTTTTTTTCTCTCCTTTTCTTTGTTTGTTTATTTTATTATGTGTACTTTTGTGGCGAATTTGCGAATGCGTGTGGGATGGCTTTTGCTGTGATTAGGTCATGGTGGGGCAGGCACAATGCGCATTTGGTGTATTTAAGATACAGGATATGAAGGATGTGTTTATTTGTGGCGTGTGCGTTTGGACTTTGCTGTCGGGATGCCAGAGCGTGAAACAGAAAGGCGTGGTGTGACTATGGAGAAGCAAGAGATATATGACGCATTGGCTAAGATGCGGCAGTGGGACGAGAAGGGCGTGGCTCCATGCGAGGACTGCATGGGGTATGTACAGCATGTGCTGGAGGATGTGGCTCCTTATGCTGAGATGCTGGGATGCCAGAATGAGCAGCATGAGTTGCAGGAACTGTCGGTGAAGCTGGGCTATCCTGAGGACTATGGCAGATTGAAGAAGCTGCTGCAGGAGTCGGAGATGTCGTGCGAGATGGTGTTCCGCACGTTCTCGTTGCCTATCCGTGCCATGCTGGACACTATGGGCATTGAGTATGACTTGACGTGCAGGATGAAGTCGGTGTATAGCATCTGGCGAAAGATGAGGAACGATGGAAAGGAGTTTGACGATGTGTATGACTTGTTTGCGGTTCGCATCGTGTATAAGCCAAAGCCGACGGTTGAGCCTCTGCCGATGACAGAGCCGAACGCTGTGGATGCGCTGCCCGATGTGGGGGCAGTGAGGCAATGGCAGATGGAGCAGATGGATGCGGAGCAGTTGTATTGCTGGCGCATATACACTGTAATCTCGATGCTGTATCGTATACATCCTGATCGCATCAAGAACTGGATCACGCATCCTAAGCCTTCGGGCTATCAGGCTTTGCAGCTTACGGTGATGGGGCCTGACTGCTATTGGGTTGAGGTGCAGATTCGCTCGGAGCGCATGAATTATGAGGCTGAGCATGGAAAGGCTGCGCACTGGCTATATAAGCAAGAGAGCAAGGCTGTGTGAGAAAAGAGGATGAATTAGGTCAATAAATAGAATTATGAAAAAGATATTAGGACTGAAGGTCGCGGCAAACATTGCGTTGCTGGTGATGCTCGTGGGAGGCTTGGTGTTCACCATCGGTTTCGGCACGTGCCTCTATCTGGCGCGAGAGGAGGTGAAGGTGGAGACGGACAAGAAGGTGCAGCGAGATATTGACTATGTGCATTCGTACATAGACGGTCAGATGCAGCGCATAGAGGATGCTGCTTTCTCGCTGGCAAGCCGCAACTTTGGGCATACGGTGAGAAAGGCGAATGGCGAGGCTGCGGTGGATATTGATATGAAGACGTTCGTGCGGCCTATGCCTGAGGAATGCTACACCATCATGGAACAGTTCATGGAGGCTAATCCGCATGTGTTTGGCGTGGCATTGGGTTTTGAGCCATACGTGTATCCAGATGTGGAGAGCAAGTATGGATTCACTCCCTACATCTCTCGCAACGCTGATGGCAGCTATCACCGCGAGGAGATGGGACAGAAGATTGACAGCCGCAGCATGCCTTGGTACAAGGAGGCGACTGTGCGCAATGAGGGATACTGGAGCGATCCGTTCCGCGATATAGCGTCGAACAAGGTGATTGCCAGCTTTAATCTGCCTGTGCATGGATATGGCGGCAGACTGGTGGGAGTGCTGGCATTGGTGATTGACACAGAGCTGTTTGGCAAGACATGCGCAGAGGCAGCGCCTTACCCTTCGGCTCAGGTGCTGGTGGCTGACCGCAACTTCAACTTCGTTTGCCATCCCGACACGAGCTTCTTGCTGAAGAACGTGATGGAGGTGGGCGACTATAAGGACATAGAGGCAGACGACAGCATGAAGCTGAAGATGAAGGCTGGAGAGAGCGGCTCGTACAACGTGAATCGTGGCAGCGCGAATGAGGCTCTGTTCTACTTCTCGCCGATAGAGAGAGCAGGATGGATGATAACGGTGGAATGTCCTAAGGATGAAGTGTATGGCGGCGTGGAGAAGATGAAGGCGCACACGACCTTGATAGCTGTGCTGAGCATCTTGTTCATGATTGTGTGCTTCGTGTGGCTGTTCAGAAAGCTGGAGTCGATCACTATGTCGAAGACGGTGATTGAGCGTGACCTCAAGATTGCTTCTGCTATACAGATGGGCATGATACCTAAGCTTTACCCTGCGTTCCCTAACCGCAAGGAACTGGATGTGTGTGGATTCATCAAGCCTGCCAAGGATGTGGGCGGTGACCTGTACGACTATTTCATACGTGATGAGAAGTTCTTCTTCTGCATTGGCGACGTGAGCGGCAAGGGAGTGCCAGCATCGCTGTTCATGGCAGTGATTCGCTCGCTGTTCCGCAACGTGTCGCTGCATGCAGATTCGCCTTCAGAGATAGCTGATGCGCTCAACACGGGATTGTCGGAGGGCAACGACATGAATATGTTCTGCACTATGTTCATCGGCGTGCTTGACCTGAAGAGCGGGCATCTGCGATACTGCAACGCAGGTCATAATGCGCCTGTGGTCAGAAGGCTGAAGGATGGCGGCGAGGTGGATATTAACTACATCAAGCCAAAGACGAATCTCGCTATAGGCGTGTTTGAGGGATTCCCGTTCCAGGAGGAGGAGATGACGCTCGCCCGGGGCGAGGCTATCTTCCTGTACACAGACGGTGTGACGGAGGCGGAGAATGTGAATAAGAAACTGTTTGGCGAAGAGGCTACGCTGAAGGCTCTTGTTGATGCTCGCGCCAACAATATGCACAGTGCGCAGGAAATAGTGCTTTCGGTGTATGACACGATAGCGAAGTATGCGCATGATGCTGAGCAGAGCGATGACATCACGATGCTGGTTGTTGAATATAAAGGTGACTGAAGTTATGAAACAGGTACTGCAACTAATGAATGACGTCGGCGAGGTGACGAAGCTGGCAGAATGGGTGGAGGCACTTGCTGAGGAGGCTGGATTGGCTCCTGACAAGACGTTTCAGCTGAATCTGGCGCTGGAGGAGGCGGTGGTGAATGTCATCAGCTATGCCTATCCAGGCAAGGAGGACATGCCTTTCGTGGTGGAGGCAGAGGTGCTTGATGACAGGATATGCTTCGTGATTGATGACAGCGGCGTGGCGTTTGACCCGACGCAGGCTGACGAGCCTGACCTGACGCTCTCGGCTGAGGAGCGCCCTATTGGCGGACTCGGCATAATGCTCGTGCGGCAGTTCATGACGGACATTGCGTATGAGCGCACGGCGGATGGGCATAATCGCCTTTCGCTTGTAATGATGAAGTAGAATTAATAATATAAAAAAATAGAAAAAATGACACTTGAAATCAAGAATTCAAATGATAGTGTAGTAGGCATCATCAATGGACGTCTCGACACTGCTGCTGCAAGTCAGTTTGCAAAGGACATGGAACCACTTATGGACAACGCTGGCAAGCACATCGTCCTCGATTGTGCTGGCATGGAGTTCATATCATCTTCCGGTCTCCGTCTTTTCCTCTCTCTCCGCAAGGCTTCTATTGCAAAGGGTGGTGATGTGACAATCAAGAACATAAGTGCTGAAGTGAAGCAGGTGTTCTCCATCACTGGATTCTACTCTTTGTTCAATTTCGAGTAAGTGACTCGACATCTTAGCTTTTGTCTATTACATAGGGAATAGCAAAAGGGTGACGATGATGTTTGTGGCAAGTATTATGCAGTTCATCGGGATGCCGATGCGCAGGAAGTCGGAGAAGCGGTAGCCGCCCGGCATGTACACCATGAGGTGGGTAGGCGAACCGATAGGAGTGGCAAAGCTGGAAGATACGCTGACCATCAATCCGATGCAGAAGGTGAGCGGGTTTACGCCCATAGTCAGGGCGAGCTTGATAGCCACTGGCGCAAGTATGGCACCGCATGCTGTGTTGGACACAAACTCGGTGAGGAAGGTGCCGATGACGCAAAGGATGATGAATGCCACCAGGGCGTGGCTGCCGCAGATGCTTGCCATGTTGTCGGCAAGCAGTTGGGCAAGTCCTGTGTGATCGATTGCCTTGCCTAATGCCACAGAGCAGGCAAACACCATGAGCACATCCCAGTTTATGCTTCTCTTTGCCTGGACAATGGAGCAGCAACGGGTGAGCAGCATCAGAAGAGCAGCGATGAAGGCGCAGTTGAGCAGAGGCAGAATGTCGAATGCCGACAGCAGCACCATGCCCAGCATGATGAGAGAGGAGAGGAGCGTGTAGCCGCCTCCCTTTATCTCTTCGTCGAGCTCAGATGACGTATGCTTCATGCCGTATCGCTTGCCTAATGCTACAACTTCCTTGCGGCTGCCTGTCAGAAGCAGCGTGTCGCCGCCGAGCAGGAACACGTCGTCTGCTTCGGATCTCTGCATCTGGTCGATGTGCTCCACTTCACCATCGTAGTGCACGATGCCCAGAAGGGTGCTGTCCTTCATTGCGCTGAGCATACCGAGGTCGCCGAGTGTCTGGCCTGGCAGATGGCTATCCTTGGTGACGAAGAGGTAGTGCACGGCGCTGTTCAATTCGCCAGTGAGTTCTTCTTCCGGCGACTTGCGCACAGGCAGCAGCTTCTGCATGGCAATGATGCTCAGCACGCCTACAGCAAGGCATGCCAGTCCCACCAGCGTGGTGGAGAAGATGCCGAGCTGCTCGCCAGTGGAATCGGCGTAGAAGCTTGATATGACGAGGTTTGGCGGTGTGCCGATGAGCGTGCACACGCCGCCCATGCAAGCTGCATAGCTGAGAGGTATGAGGAGCTTGGATGGCGCGATGTTTAGCTTTGATGCCCACATCTTCACCACCTTGATGAAGAGTGCCACCACTGTAGCGTTGCTAAGGAATGCACTCAGTATAGCCACTGGCACCATGAGGCGCATGACAGCCTTGCCATACGATGATGGGGTGCCAAGCAGATTCTTCACAACCCAGTGCAGCACGCCTGTGGCGTCGAGGCCTGCCACAACGACGAACAGGGTGCCCACCACGATCACGGTGGTGCTGCTGAATCCGCTCAACGCTTCTTCTGCTGGCAGGCACTGAGTGACAACTAAGAGCGCGATGACGCTCAGAAATACTATGTCGGCAGGTATCTTCGTCTTTATCATTGTGACGAACAAGCCTATTATTAGCACGATGGTGAGCCAAGCGTGCCAGTCAAGTCCAAATAGTTCCATTATTTGCTGTGTTATAATTCTTTTGCAAAGTTACAAAGTTTTTTTCTTCAAAATGTGAATTTGCATAAATTTATTTCGCTCCTCTATTGATAATATAAAGAAAAAACGATAACTTTGCCAAAATTTACCAAATTAAGCTTTTTGTACGGAAAGATGAATTTTGAACGATACGAACACTTGAGTGAGGATGCTCAGCGATTGTTGGGATACTATGTCACGCAGGGCATGGGATCGGGCAAGCGAATGAGCGAGCATCTGTATGTGCTGACTCGCTATTGCTTCAGTGGCTTTGTGGGTGAGGCTGCGCTGAAGGAACTGCTGGAGGTGGGCATGCTGAGAGATGAGGGCAGGGACTGGTACACGAGCACAACGAAGTATGCGATGAATGAGGGTGATGTGATGCCTGCGCTCTGGTACACGTATGAGAAGCGAAGGGACTTAGTGAATTCGTACAAGAAGGCGAAGCTGCAGGGCAGTCAGACGTTCCTGTTTCTGCGCACGGCGATGAAGCAGATGGTGGATAGCGGATATGAGGAGGCGAATGCGGCGGCTGCGATACCGCCAGACCAGGTTGTGTATCTGTATGGCATAGCCTGCGAGAAGGATATGGAGAAGCTGATTGCAAACTTGGCTTCGGAGACTTTCATTAAGTTTTGCAAGGGATTGTTCGACTATTGGATTGAGCAGGACATAGCGTGTGACATCACGCCAATGTCGTATATCATAATGGAGTATCGTGCTGTGACTGAGGCTACGCGCTACAGGTTGCTGGCACTGTATGATTTGTACAACTACATTGCCAATGGGCAAACTCCAAGCGAGGGCGTGTATCAGAGCGTGCCAGAAGGGTTGCTGCAAGTGGCGATGAGTCTGATGAATGCTGGCAACTATGATATTGCCAATCAGGTGTTCGCCAAGGTGCTAAAGACGAAAGAGGATGGCGAGGGGCTGACGGGATTCTTCTACAACCCAGTGGTAAACCTCTTCTATGTGCTTGGACTGATACACACGGAGGAACCTAACAGCAAGCAGAAGCTGCACATGCTGCTGCTGAAGCCAGAAATGAAGACTTGGAACTCGCTGCAGCCATCGAGAATAGTGGGACAAGACTACCTGAACGTGAACAAGCAGCTGCACCATGAGGAGTTGATGAAATCATACACAGAATCAAGCAGAGGTTTAGTGCCAAAAGTGTATGGATGCTTGTCGTATTTGCTTTGCAGCTACTTTGGCTACCCAATCACTGCGTTCGACATGAAAGTGTGCATGCCACGGTTGGCTTTGTTGCGCCATGAGATGTCGCCATACATACCTATGGATGAGGAGGAGAAGGAGAGGCTGAACCGTCAGTATGGCAGTACGCTGGCACTGTCGAGCATCCCTCACAAAGCTGAGTGGCAGAATGTGCTGGAGGAACTGACGAAGGAGGTGCTGGGCGAGAAGGTCGTTGCAAGAAGGAACGAGAGCGTGCGACTGATGTATGTGCGGCACTCGATGCATACGGACACCATAGATGTGAGGGAGCAGAGCCGATTGAAGAATGGGCAGTGGGGCAGTGGAAAGACGTTGTCGGAAACGAGATACAGACGCGGTGACATGTCATACATGGATGATGCCGACCGCAGGATTCTTGGCAAGTTCACAAGTTCTGGGAGATGGCGGCTGACGCTGAGCGACGTGGTGGAGGATCTGGTGGGCAGCGACAGGCTGTACTTTGGCACTACGGCGCCATTCGAGAGGGTGAAGGTGGATAGGGATGTGCCTTATCTGATGGTGGAGAAGGAGAATGGTCAGTTTGTGGTGAAGTCGAATGTGTCGCTGGATGCATTGAAGTCAAACCCTATCGTGGTGGAGAACTCGCCTGTGCATTATTCAGTGGTGAGTCTGCCGGAGCAGGTGAAGGGATGGTATGCAAGGCTGCTGTCGGTGGGCAGTTTCCCATTGAGCGCCGAGGCAAGCCTAAGAGAATTCCTGCCAACGATTGGCGGCAAGGTGGAGGTGCACTCGTCGCTGATAGAGGGTGGATCGACGCTGCCTATCGTGGATGGCAACAGCATGGTGGGCATAAAGCTGAGCCCTAAGCATAATGGGATGTATGACGTGGAGGTGTTCGTGCGTCCGCTGAAGGGTGGCAACCGCACGTATCAGCTGGCTAAGGGAGACGACGTGATAATAGATGAGAACGAGGAAGGCAGAGTGAGAGTGAGGAGGAATATGAGCATTGAGGAGGCGAACCTGAGCGTGATGAGAGAGTTGTGGGCAGATGCAGGCTGGGACATAGATGTAAGCAATGTGTATCCGCCTGAGTTTGTGCTCGACCTGGTGCAGTTCGTGCAGTCGCATCCCGACTTCTGCTATGCAGAGTGGCCTGAGGGGCAGACGCTGAAGATTCGCTCTATGTCGAGAAGCGCGGTGAGCTGGAATGGCGTGCTGAAAGCGAGGGGGCAGTGGTTTGAGATTGAGGGCGATGTGGAAGTGGACAATGGCGCGCTGATGAGCATCAGCCAGTTGCTTGAACTGATTGGCAAGAGCCGTGGCAAGTACATACAGTTGAATGATGGCGAGTTCCTGGCTCTGAGCGAGAAGCTGAAGATGCAGTTGCGCAGCCTTGAGGCGGTGGCTAATCGCGATCATGGCAAGATAAGGATTTCACCTTTCAGCGCAGCGCTGATGAACGAGGAGATGCTGAACGGCGAGATTGTGTTCACGCTGGATGAGAAGCTTATTGAGATAAGAAAGAAGATACTGGAGAGTTCGGAATACAGCCCGACTGTGCCTGAGGAACTGAACGCTACGCTGCGCCCTTATCAGCTGGATGGATTCCAGTGGATGGCACGACTGAACAGCTGGGGTGCAGGTGCATTGCTTGCCGATGATATGGGTCTTGGCAAGACGATACAGACGATTGCGTTCCTGCTCTTGAAGCGACACGAAGGGCCGTCGCTCGTCGTGGCTCCAGCTTCTGTGGCACCGAACTGGAAGACGGAGCTGGAGAGGTTTGCGCCTGTGCTCAACTCGCAGTTGCTGAACTATGCCGCTAACCGTCAGCAGATGATAAAAGAGGCTAAGGCTGGGGACGTGGTGATTACGACGTATGGAATATTGCTCAGCATACAGGACGACATCACTGCAAAGCACTGGAACGTGGCTTGCCTGGACGAAGCGCACATCATCAAGAACCGTGGCGCAAAGACGAGTGCGGCGGCAATGAAGATACAGGCTGACAACAGGGTGATGCTGACGGGTACGCCTGTGCAGAATCATCTGGGTGAGCTGTGGAGCTTGTTCCAGTTCGTGAACCCAGGCATGCTGGGAGGATATGAGAATTTTTCGCATAAGTTCATAATACCGATTGAAGGGTATCAGGATAAGGAGAAGCAGGAGCTTCTGGACAAGATAGTGCATCCTTTCATGCTGCGCCGCACGAAGCAGGCTGTGCTGAAGGAGTTGCCGGAGAAGACTGAGATATACCATCAGGTGGAGATGTCGAAGGATGAGCTGGCGATATACGAGAGCATAAGAGTGCGGGCTGAGCGTATGCTGGAAGACAATATGACGACAAAGCAGGGCGGCAGTGAGGTGGACATGAATGTGTTGGCAGAGATAACCCGACTGAGACAGGCTGCGTGCAGTGCACAGTTGATAGAGCCGAAGTGGACAGGCGAATGCTCGAAGATAACCACATTGGTGGAACTCTTGCAAGGTGTGTTAGAAGGCGGCAACAGGGCATTGGTGTTCAGCCAGTTCGTAGGATTCTTCGACATAGTGCGCAAAGAAATGGACAGATTGGGCATGAAGTACTACTACATAGATGGCTCAGTGCCCGTGAAGAAAAGAACGGAACTCGTCAACTCGTTCCAGGATGGCAACTGCCCATTGTTCCTCATCAGCTTGAAAGCTGGAGGATTGGGCTTGAACCTTACAGGTGCGAACTATGTGTTCCACTTGGATCCGTGGTGGAACCCCGCCATTGAGCAGCAGGCTACCGACCGTGCGTACCGCATTGGTCAGAATCAGGCAGTGACGGTCTATCACCTCGTGAGCAAGAACACCATCGAAGAGAAAATCATACGCTTGCATCAAACCAAGCGCGACCTTGCAGACAATCTCCTTGCCGGCACAGATATGAGTCACAAGCTGACAGGCAAAGACTTGCTGGAGATGGTGAGAAACTGAAAAATGCATCATCAAGGGGTCAGACCCCTTGATGATGCAGAAATTGAAAGTGAAAAATAGGTAATCAAGGGGTCTGACCCCTTGATTACCCACGCAAACAAATAAAAAAGATAAATATGAAGAAAGAATTACTTTTTCTGGCAGCAATGGCTGCTTCGTGTGGTGTCTTCGCTGAAGGTTGGGAGAAGCCTGTGTATGCAGGTGCTTATCAGCCTCTTACTCCTGGAGATACAGTTTATGTCTACAATACTGAGGCAAAGCAGTTCCTCACTGAGGGCAATGACTGGGGTACTCATGCCAGCGTGGGTGACACTGGATTGCAGTTCGTCGTGAATAAGTATCAGGCAGAGAACGAAGATGGTTCTTTGCAGGATTGGGATGGCAAGACATACACTATCAGCGATTACACTATTGTTAAGGGTGGATGGATGAATATGTTCATTACTGATGGTGGCGGAGTGTTCATGGATAGAGGCAACCAGGAAGACTATTTCTTCTCTTTCATAGATAAGGGAAACAACACATATAATATTATAGGCGCGGAACTCAATCCAACGTGGAAAGCCTCTGGCGACAAGGCAGACTACATGATTGGACACGACACAGCTTACCTTAATGCCAGAGATGGTGTTCCTACAGGCACTGGCGTTATCTACGATTACTACGGAGAGGATAACGACTACACTGACATTGCTTTCAACACAACGTGGACATTTGTGTCGCAGAGCGATTATGCTGCATATCAGAATCGCATAGATGCATATAATGCTTCCGAAGAGCTTAAAGCCCTCATCGAAGAGGCTAAGGCATTTGGTGTGGATGTGGCTGAGGCAGAGACTGCATATTCCAACACGAGCGCAAATGCAGAAGAGCTGATGGCAGCGATTGCAGCACTCAATGCAAAGATTCTTGCTTACTATGAGACAAGCGTAACTCCTGATAATCCAAAAGACCTGACATCGATGATAGCTAATGCTTCATGTGATGCAATTGATGGATGGACAAACGGTATCGGTGCAACTACGTGGAACACTCAGACATGGATAGGCGATGGCTGGGAAGGCTTTGAGGGCACGACTCTCAACATCTGGGGTGCGGCTATGCAGGGAGCTGTGTCGCAGAAACTGACAGGCATTCCTAATGGCATCTATGTGGTCAGCATGGCTGTATTCTCTGAGATGATTGATGGTAACGTATATGCCAACGAGAATGTGAAGGCTGTGATTGGCGGTGCTGCGGGCAAGGCGTTCCAAGTAACTACAGAGGTTCAGAACGGCGAACTTGAGCTTGGCTTCAAGCAGGACATCGAAGGTACAAACTGGGTGGCGCTCGACAATGCGTCAGTGATGTACTATGGCTCGGGAGTTGAGGCTTATCGCTACTGGCTGAATGGCTTGCTCGAGAGTGCGCCATCGTTTGACGATGTGACTGTGCAGAAGGATCTCGTGGCTAAGTACGAGGGTGTACTTGCATCGGTGAACACGGCGCAGACAAAGGAAGAGATTCTTGGCATTATTCCCGCATACGAAGCTGTGCTTAACGAGATAAATACAAACCTTGAGGCATACAATGTCCTGAAGGAAGCAATATCTGATGCTGAGACTGTTGGCCAGTCAGCCAATAACTATTATGGCGAGCAGTTGAGCGACTACGTGCAGGAGGTTGCACAGGTTGCAGTAGAGGATCATGTTATGAGCACAGAGGAGGTGAACAAGGCTGTGGAAGGCTTGAAGGCATTACTGGATGAGGCTCAGAACTATGTGTGGAATATGGAAAAGCTTGAGTCAGAGATGGCAAAGGCAGCAGAAATATACACTGAGTATGGCGCTGCTTGCAGTCTTGATGCAGCAGAGGCATATAATGATTATGTGTCTGGTTTCGAGTCGCTGGATAAGCAGGCATTGCAGAACAGCGATGTGCTCAAGCTGCTTGATGAGCTCTATGCAATTGAGTTCAATCTGCAGGTGCCAGTTGATCCTGCATCTGATGACAATCCTATCGACTATACGGCAAAAATCTACAACCCTACTTTCGTGGGCGTGGATGGCTGGACTAATGATGGCTGGGCAACATTCGGTAACAATACTTGGTACGGCTTTGCCAACGAAGAAGGTGCAAGCAGCGGCGATGGCAACTATCTTAACCTCTGGAACTTGAATAATGCTCGTGGTTATCAGCGCATCACTGGTCTGCCAGCTGGCGCATACACAATCCAGTGCGGTGCATACGCAGACAAGGAAGGTTTGCAACTTTATGCTAATGGCAATGTGGCGGATGTGGCTGTCGGTCAGGGCGGCGAGTCTGAATACATGCGCATCTACACAATCGATGTGGTTGTGGGTGAAGAAGGCGAGATTGAGTTTGGCGTTCAGAACACTAACGGTGGTGAGATGTGGGCAATGATGGACGAGGTTCACTTGCTGTACAAGGGAACAGAGAGTCAGATCATGACAGGCATCAAGACTCAGAGCGAAGATGCGAGCGTGACAGCTGTTTACTCAGTAAATGGCATGAAGCAGAATGCGTTGCAAAAGGGATTGAACATCATTAAGATGAGCAATGGCACAGCAAAGAAGGTTTGGAAGAAATAAGAACTAAAATAAATACCGAAGAATGAAGAGAATTTTTCTGACTTGCTTGTTGGCTGTGACAGCTCTGTCTGGCATGGCTCAGCGCGTCACCGACAAGCTCGATAGAGGCTTGATAGCCCAGAAGTCATCAAAGGGAGTATTCCTTTCTTGGCGCATATTTGGCGAAGAGTATTACGATGTCAAATATAATGTGTATCGCGACGGTGTGAAGATTACCGACGAACCTCTGGATGTGTCTAACTTCACAGACGAGGGGGGATCGGTAGGCAATAAGTACACAGTGTCGGCTGTGGCGCGCGGCAAAGAACAAGCACAGAGCAAAGAGGCAACTCCTTGGGACTCAAGCTACAAGGAAATCAAGCTTACGCACGAAGGCATTGCCAGCACGCTCATTCCGAACGATGCTTGCTGTGCCGATGTGGATGGCGATGGTGAACTCGAGATTCTCATGAAGTTTGACAACGAGAGTGAGATGGCGCAGAGTTATCCGAAGAATGGTCCGACGGTGAATGGCAAGGTGACTGGCGAATACTCCATCTTCGAGATTCTCAAGCAAAACGGCAAGAGGTTGTGGTGGGTGAATTGCGGCCCTAACATGGGCGACTTCCAGAATAATGAACAAAACATTGTAGGCTATGACTGGAACTGCGACGGCAAGGCAGAGGTCATTATGCGCCTGGAGGAAGGCTCTTCCATCCACATGGCTGACGGCACAGTTTACACCATTGGTGCCAATGGCAAGAATGGCTCGTCGTGGACAAACTATCGCGGTGCAACTGGCGGTGGCGTGAACTGGTTCATGCATGACGGCAAGGAATTCCTTGTGTATTGCGATGGTGAAACAGGACAGATAAACGATATCATCGACTATCCTTTGGCTCGCCTTGAGCCAGGAGAGACAAGTCTTGAGGCTGCTTGGGGCGACGGCTACGGTCATCGCTCGAGCAAGTATTTCTTTGGTGCTCCTTACCTCGATGGCAAGAAGCCAAGCATCTTCCTCGCTCGTGGCATCTACACTCAGATCAAGATGTGCGCATACGATGTTGATCCTGCAACCAACAAGCTGAAGAAGCGCTGGGACTGGCGTCAGACAAACGGCGGCTACTGGATGTGGCAAGGCTATCACAACTTCGGAGTGGCTGACGTGGATTGGGATGGCCGCGACGAGATCGTGTATGGCTCGATGGTGGTTGATGACAATGGCAAGGGACTCTCCACCACAGGTCTTGGTCACGGCGATGCTCAGCATTGCGGCGATTTCAACCCTTACATTCATGGTCAGGAAATCTATGCCTGCAACGAGGATCAGCCAGGCAACAATTACCGCGACGCAACAACCAGCAAAATCTACCACCGCTTTGAGTCGGGCAATGATGATGGCCGCGCTATGGCAGGCAATTTCTGCAACTCATTTCCGGGCGGCCAGGGCTGTTCGGCAAGAGAGGGGTTGATAAGCCTTGTATATAACAATGCTATTCCTGACATGAACGCAGGTGGTGTGAACACCAACTTCCGTATCTATTGGGATGGCGATTTGCTTGAAGAGACATTCAACTACAAGAATGGCAAGAACACCGAGGGTGTTGTGGCAAAATATGGCTCATGGGATCCTATTTACACTTGCGTAGGATCTATGACCAATAATGACACTAAGGGTACGCCTTGCTATCAGGGTGATATTTTTGGCGACTGGCGCGAGGAGATAATAATGCGCACAGCAAGCAACAATATCCGTATCTACTCAACTCCAACGCCTACAAAGTATCGCAACTATACGCTTTGGCATGACCATCAGTATCGCAACGCTATGGTTTGGCAGATGTGCGGCTACAACCAGCCTCCTCACGCAAGTTACTTCCTTGGTGAACTGGAGAAAATCACAGTTGCCCCACCACCACTCACATTGACTGATCGTGTAGAGGTTGCGGACGGAGGCACTATTGGCTCTGCTCTCAATGACCAGCATGTCATCGTGTGCGAGAATGGCAATTCTTCCATTGCGATAGAGGATGGCGCTAAGCCTTATATAGTGACATTCAACGTTCCTTCTTGGGTGCAGGGTACTGCTGGCACTAACTATACAGCAAAGGATGCCAAGATAAACTATACTTATTATACTTGCAATGTGACAGGTGGCGCTATCGCTGGCGATGCTCGTCTCGTGAAGCAGGGTGATGGCATTCTGAATCTTCCAAAGACTGACTTTGCCCACACTGGCGAGACAAGCATCTGGGCTGGAACGCTTAACTTTGATGGCACGATGAAGAAGTCTGACGTTTGGCTTAACCGTTTTGCTGAACTCAACTCGAATGGCGGTGAGTTCAAGTCGCTGAAGGCAGACTATGGTTCGGCGATTCGTCCTGGTGGCGCAGATTCGAAGGGTGCAATTACTGTGGATGAGGAACTGATGCTTGGTTTTGGATCTCGCATCGTTCTCGACCTGTATGGTGCAACTGTGGATGGCGACTGCGTGAAGGCTAAGACCATTAAGATAGAGAAGAAGACTGGCGATGCTTGGACAAAGTATGGTCCAGAGTATTGCCAGCCAGTGATTGAAGTGAAAGGCGTGGATCTTGTGGCAGGCGACTATGTGATTGCTGAGGCTGATTCCATTAGTGGTGCTTTGACAAACCTCAAGATTGAAGGCATCTCAGAGTTCAAGACTGGCTTGAAGTTTGAGAATGGCAAGATCATCCTTACTCTTGGCAGCACTCGCGGTGCTTCGGATGTGTTCTGGACAGGTGCTACAAGCAATGTGTGGGATTTTGCAAACACAGAGAACTTTGCTCTCGTAGGTGATGAGAGTGCTGCTCCGCAGATGTTTGTGAAGGGCGACCAAGTGGAGTTCAACGACAATGCAAGCAAGTTTACTGTTAGCCTCAACGAGGCTCTTGCGGTAGATGCAATCAATGTGAACAATACTAAGGCGTACACATTCCAGGGCTCTGGCACTATCACTGAAGGTTCGCTTACAAAGGATGGCAGCGGAACATTGACTATCAAGACAGTAAATTCATACACTGGCGGTAACTATCTTAAGGGTGGCACTGTGTCTGTATCGCTTCTTGCAAATGATGTGGATGCTAACGGTAACTTGGGCGCTGTGACAACAAGCGCAGATAAGTTTACAATCGAGAATGGCGCTGTGCTTCAAGCAACTGTCGCAGTGAAGAATGGCTCGCCAATCAAGCTTGTTGGGGAAGAAGGCGGTGTGATAAACAATGCAGCCGACTTCGTTCAGCAAAAGGCATTCACAGGCACTGTACTGACAAAGAGGGGAGCAGGCTGGCTGAAGACATCGGTTGCAGGATCTAATCTTGGTAGGATGGTGATTGCTGCAGGCACTGTGCAGAACGGCAATGGCAATGCAGCTAAGGTTGTGGAGTTGCAAGGTGGTTCGCTCGTGGATAACGTCAGCACATCAAACGAGATTAATATTCCAGCAAAGAAGAGTGGTCAGTGGACAACAGGCAACCGTTGCGACTATACCAACAAGTTGACGGGAGAGGGTAAGATCACAATCTATTGTGCTACGGAAAAGGGCAGCAATTATTATGCAACTCGCACTCCTATCAAACTTAATCTCTCGCAGTTTGAGGGTACCCTCGTGGTAGGTGCGACTTACACTGCCGACGGACGTTTCACATTCGACACAAGCAATGGTGGTGATAAGTGGACGCTCAACATCCCTTCGGGAATGCATGCTCAGAACTCGGGCAAGACTCTCAAGGTTGGTGCAGTGACAGGTAGCGGCGATCTTGGCGGTTTCTGCGCATTCAAGAACGGCGTGAGCGCTGTGGCAAACACATGGACAGTAGGCAATGGCAGCGATTTCAAGTTTGAAGGTAAAGTAGTGGATTCGGATAAGTTCACAAAGGTTGGTTCAGGCAAGATGACCACTACTGGCGCTTGGACAACAACGGGTGCGGTGAATGTCAATGCTGGCGAATTGCATTTCAATTCAGGCTCTACGCTTGGCAAGGGCTCTCTCACTGTGGCTAAGGGCGCTGTGCTCACTGGTACAACTAAGTCTGGTACTCCTGCCACTAACTCTTCATTCACTATCAATGGCACGCTTCAACCTGGCGCAACCTCAAATGCTGTTACAGGAGAGATTGACTTCAATGGTAAGAACGTTACGTTCGGCGCAGATTCACGTCTCGTGATGGGCATGCGTGTCGCTTCTGCCGATGAGTCGAAGATGAGTGGCGCAAGCATCAAGAATATTAGCAAGCTGAAGATGAATGGCACGATTGCTCCATTCCTTTATGAGTCATACGTTCCGAATGAGGGCGATGTACTCCGTCTGTGGGGCAAGGTAACTTCGTTTGAAGGTACTCCAACAGTAGAGTTGCCAGAGATGCATACAGATAAGGATGGCAACATCTACACCCTCACTTGGGACACAACAGACATTGCTAATGGTGTTGTGAAAGTAGTGAGTGTCAGCGTGGTTGATGGCATAGACGATGTGATGATTGCAGCCGATGAGGATGTGAAAGTAGAAGTGGTGACTATGGGCGGTGCTCAGGTATGCTCTTTCTTCTGTCCTATGGCTGCTGTTCCAGCAGTGTTCCGTCAGTCAGTGGCTGTGGAAAAAGGCGTGTATATCCTCAACATCACTGGCAAAAAGACTAAAAAGACAATGAAAATACTCAAATAAGTAGTATTTTTCTTACATTATGCTAAAAAAGCAGGCGATTATTCGTCTGCTTTTTTTATTTTCATTACCTTTGTGACATCTAATAACAACTTAAAACTTATTATTGAGTATAAAAATGAAAACCGACATTGAAATTGCTCGCGAATGTGAACTCAAGAACATTGAGTACATTGCGAATTATATCGGCATTCCATTGACAGAGCTGGAATACTATGGACGTCACATCGCTAAGGTTCCTGAATCTCTTATCGACCAAGAGAAGGTGGACAAGAGCAACCTTATCCTCGTGACAGCTATCACCCCAACTAAAGCAGGCATTGGCAAGACAACAGTCAGCATTGGTCTTGCGCTTGGACTCAACAAGCTCGGCAAGAAGGCTGTTTGTGCTCTTCGCGAGCCATCGCTCGGCCCTTGCTTTGGCGTGAAGGGCGGTGCTGCTGGCGGCGGCTACGCTCAGGTTTTGCCTATGGAGAAGATCAATCTCCACTTCACCGGCGACTTCCATGCCATAACTTCTGCTCACAACATGATTTCGGCTTTGCTCGACAACTATATCTATCAGCATCGTGATGAAGGTTTTGCCCTCAAGGAGGTGCTTTGGAAGCGTGTCATCGACATCAACGACCGCAACCTTCGCAACATCGTCACAGGTCTTGGGGCCAAGACTGATGGCGTGACAGGCACAAGCGGGTTCGACATCACTCCTGCTTCTGAAATCATGGCAATCCTTTGTCTCTCAAAGGACATTGATGACCTTCGTCGCCGCATCGACAATATCATCCTTGGCATCAAGATAGACGATGAGCCATTCCGTGTGAAAGATATGGGTGTTGGTGGTGCAATCACTGTGTTGCTTCTCGATGCTATCCATCCTAATCTCGTACAGACAACTGAGCAGACTCCTGCTTTCGTGCATGGCGGTCCTTTCGCAAATATCGCTCACGGTTGCAACACTATCCTTGCTACAAAGATGGCAATGACATTCTCTGACTATGTTGTGACAGAGGCTGGTTTCGGTGCAGACCTCGGCGCAGAGAAGTTCTATGACATCAAGTGTCGCAAGTCTGGTCTTCAGCCAAAGCTCACAGTCATCGTGGCTACTACTCAGGGCTTGAAGATGCACGGTGGCGTGCCTGTAGAGAAGATTAAGGAACCTGATGCAGAAGGACTTATCAAGGGCTTGAAGAACCTTGACCGTCACATCGAGAACTTGAAGAAGTATGGTCAGAGCGTTGTTGTAAGCTTCAATCGCTATGCTACAGACACTGACTATGAGCTTGAGATTATGCGCAAGCACTGCGAGAATGCTGGCGTAGGTTTCGCTGTGAATAACGCTTACTGCGAGGGTGGCGATGGTGCGAAAGAGCTTGCACAGGTTGTGATTGACACAATCGAGAACAATCCTTCTAAGCCTCTCCAGCTTGCTTACGAAGACAGCGACGACATCAAGACAAAGATTGAGAAGGTCTGCAAGAATATCTACGGTGCAGGTTCTGTCACATACGGCAAAGCTGCAGAGCGTATGCTTCTCCGCATCAAGAAGCTTGGCATTGAGAACTATCCTGTCTGCATTGCAAAGACACAGTATTCGTTCTCTGCTGACCAGAAACTCTACGGTTGTCCAGAAGGCTTCAACATCAACATCCGCGACCTCGTAATCAACGCAGGTGCAGAGATGATTGTTGCTATCGCCGGCGACATCATGCGTATGCCAGGTCTCAGCAAGAGCCCTCAGGCAGAGCGCATCGATATTGTCAACGGACAGATTGAAGGTCTTTCATAAAGATAAGCAGAAGGTTAATGGTTGAAGCGCACTCTTCGCGCCTTCGCCATTAACTTTTTCATTTTTCTATCCTATTTAATAATACCAATGAATAAACTATACCTGAATATGCGATCAGTGCTTATGATGCTCATGATTCTGTTTGCAAGTGCAACATCGTGGGCAGAGGAACATCTGTCTGTTTCTTTCTATGTAGGTTCGCAGTCAGCATCCATCGTGAACAATATGCAAGTTGCTAAGGTGACGGTGGATGATGAGTATTATGAACTTGTGTGGAAAGTGACTTGCGCTGAAGATCCAGGATTCTACCACCAAGGCTATGTTGACAATCTTGAGAAAGGGCAAACCTACATAGTCATTGCTTCAACTCCAAGTTCCAAACCTATCGTGCTCAACGGCGGCTATCACTACACATTCAAGTTCCAATTGCAGAAGAATGGATGGGATCTTGAATATGCAGACGAGAAATCATTTGAGGTCGTTGGCACAGGTGCTGAGGCTACGAAGTACAATGACGAGATCAAGATACTGAGCATAGGAAGCAAGGAGACATCGCTTGGATACATCTATCAAGATTCATACGAAGTCGTATTCTCGGCACCAGTTAAGAATGTCAAAGCATATGTGGCAATGGGTATGGACGGAAGCGTCAATCTCACAGCATCGAGGGTGGACGCAGAGGGAAAGGTGTGGAAAGTGACTCTTCCTGAGACAATGCGCGGCGAGGAAGGCGGTTTCCAGATTCACATCACGGCAAATGATATGAATGGCATACCGCTCAATGGCACATTCGGCGTTGACCATTCTTTCACATTCAACATCAGTACAACTCTCACAGCGGATGATATTCCAGCAGAAGACCCAGAAGAAACAATCCAACCTGACCCAGATCCTGCCATCGTACTCAGCATAACAAAGACGGAATGGAACATTCTTGGAAACGAGAATGGCGAGGTTGTTGGCTCTGTGCATAGCAATATCGATCCTTTCCATCATTTCGAGTCAAGCATATCTTGTCAAGAGGATCCTGACCAATTCATCCCTCTTGCAATGGTGTTCAGCACAGAAGGCAATCTCGTATGCACCACATGGGCGAATGGTCACTATGACCTCAATGCAGGCTATCATTACACGCTCACCGTTCGTGCTTACGACGTACCTTTCTATGGCGCAGAGCCAGTTGCTGTCAGCACATACAGTTTCGTGGGTGAAGGCGTCAGTCCAACCAACTATGCCGACATCACTGTCGCATCCATCAGTCTTGAGGAAAATGACTTGCTCTATCATGGCTACAATATTTCCACAGAGTCATTCGACATTACTTTCTCCGAATCCATCAGCAAAGTCAAGGCATGGTGGGCAAAGGGGTTTGATGGTTCGCAGAAGCTATCCGTAGCCCAGAAGAGCGATGATGGCAAAGTGTGGACAATCACTTTCCCCGAGGGTATGCTCGGAAGTGAGGAGGGCTCCATCAGCGTCATGATTCAGGCATGGGACATCTTTGGGATCATGGCAAAGGGCAACAATGGCGACAATGCGTTTGACTACAACCTCATTGTTACACAGGGCTCTTCTAACGAAGATGACAACCAGAACGAAGATGACAACAATAATCCAGATGAAACACCAGATGATCCAGGAACCGACAATCCAGACGATACGCCTGGCGATAATCCTACTAATGACCCAACTATTGACGATGGCCCAGAAGTAGCAATTAAAGCTCCATCAATCCCGCTCGGTGCATCCACCAAGATTTACACCCTATCAGGTGTTCGCATCAATGCATCACAAATGCAGAAAGGCAAGATGTATATCATCAATGGCAAGAAAAAGCTTTTTATAACAGCAAATCCGAACTTATAAATTACAAAGTATGAAAAAAATACTTTTATCACTCATGATGCTGGGTTTCGTGCTTAATTGCACGGCACAGCAGCCAGAGAGCTTTGACATAGATCTTTGGCAGAATGGGCTTCCGAACACAAATGGTGTGGATAGTCAGCCTTATGATGCGAGTCAGCGTAATTACAAACCAAGCATTCGCGTGTTCTTGCCAGAGGAGCCGAAACGCAATGGAAAGGCGGTGCTTGTTTGTCCTGGTGGCGGTTACCGCATGCTATCGCTTGCTCAAGAAGGATATGATTGGGCACAAGAATTTGTGCCACAGGGCATTGCGACAATTGTGCTTAGTTATCGCATGCCAAACGGTAATAAGGAAGTGCCAATGAGCGATGCTACTGAGGCCATGCGACTCATTCGCGAGAATGCAGAGAGATGGGGCGTTGATCCTCAAAAGGTAGGTATTCTTGGTTCATCGGCAGGTGGACATTTGGCATCGACCATCGCCACTCACAATGATGAGGCTACTCGCCCAAATTTCCAGATACTCTTCTATCCTGTTATCTCAATGGATAAGTCTATTACTCACATGGATTCCCACAACTGTTTTGTGGGCGAGAATGCAACTACAGAGCAGGAACAGCTGTATAGCAACGCCATGCAGGTGACAAGTCAGACTCCGCCAGCTATCATCTTGCTTTCTGATGATGACTTCTTAGTGCCTCCTGCAAATTCAGCAGAGTACTTTCTCGCATTGAAGAAGGCAAAGGTGAAGGCTTCGATGCATGTGTATCCTTCGGGTGGACATGGATGGGGATGCAGCAAGCGTTTCCGCTATCACAAAGAGATGATACAGGACTTGCAGATTTGGTTGGATCAGCTTAAATGATAAAGAGTCATTGCAAAGAGTAAGAATCTAATAATTGTATATAAAACAAAAGGGTGGCGAAGAACGATTCGCCACCCTTTTGTTTTCTGTTTATTCGTCATACACATCGCACCAGCCGCGATTGCCTTTCGTGTGAGTGATGCTGTATGCACCATACTTGGCACCTATCCATTTGCCTTCGCGAGGTGTGAAGGTGGAAGGGAGAGGGAGGAATTTCTTGCCATCGGTGCTGTAGGAGAATGAGCAGATGGCGTTGTATGGCATGTCTTTGGCAGGCTTGCGCGTCCAATCCATTCTGAACCATATCTGGCATTCATTTATTTGCTTCGCTCCAGCCATATACATTCTGCCAGGAATGTCGGCAACAGGCGTGACGCTTTCTTTCTTGCCTTTTTCTGCGTCCTTGCAAATGTTTTGAGAAAGATGGAATTTGCCGTTGCTGTAGCTGACGTTGAGGCGGCAATAGTCGCGTCCCATCACCACAAAACCAGACTCTTGATCCTCAGCTTTTGCTCTGATAACCATGCGGGTAGTGTGTGTGAATGATTCTCCGTCAGGCTTGATGAGCCAGAGATTTGGTACTTCCCATAGGTTGAAAGACTCCTTGCTGAGCGATGGGGTGGTGAGGTGGTTTGGTTCGTAGCCATATATGCGCTGCGCGCCATCAGCTTTGGCAAATCCAAACCATTCTTGATAGTTGGCGTGCCATGCATATCCCTTGCCATAGAGTCCATCTGCCATCGTTACCTTTGTTGGAGCCTTTGTGTCGGCAGCAGCTTTTGTCATCATAGGCCATCCATTCTTCCATTCAACATCGAGCAGATGCAGTATTCGTCCATAGGCAGCTCGCTCTTGGAAACAGATGAATGCGTCGCTCGACTTGCTGCCTTGCGGAGCAGGTACCATGCCGCCTTGGTGTATGCCCTCCTTGTTGAACCCGATCTTGCCCTCGTATGGACCGAACACATTCTTAGAGCGCAACGCCAACTGCCATCCTGTTTCTACGCCACCTGCAGGGGCGAGGATGTAGTAGAAGCCATCTTTCTTGTAGAACTTAGGACCTTCGATGGTGTGGTTGCCCTCCACCAGTCCGTCATATACCATTCTTGGCTTGCCAATAGCGTGAGTGCCATCAGGCGAGAGCTCGCGAACCGTGATTACGGCATTGAAACCGCATCGGCTGTTTGCCCATCCATTCACGAGGTATGCTTTGCCGTCCTCGTCCCATAGCGGACAAGTGTCGATGAGTCCTTTTCCTTCTACCACGAGAACTGGCTTGCTCCACTCCTTGCGTGGATCGTTGGTCTTCACCATGAAGATGCCAAAGTCGGGATCGCCCCAGTATATATAATATGTACCATTGTGCTGACGGATGCTTGGTGCCCACACGCCATTGCCATGCTGAGGGGTGCGATACCACTCTTCTGGCACGAGCTCATTTACAGCATAATTCTCTAATGTCCAATGCTGCAGATCGGTGGAATGAAGGATAGGAAGTCCAGGAATGCATTGAAAGCTGCTGGCAGTCATCCAGTAGTCGCCCTCCGTGCCGCAGCACACATCAGGGTCGCTGTAATCTGAATATACGATTTGTGCATTGATGCTTGCAAACAGAGATGTGCAGAGCAGCGAAATAATGAAAGTAATAGTTCTTGTCATAGTTAATTCTGATTTATTTTCTGCAAATATAGATAAAAGTTTGCAAAACATTGTATATTTTATTGATTTAGTGGTATCTTTGCAGCAGAATTGTATGTTTGTTGCATCATTTTGACAGAGGGAGGCAATCAACAGCGTAAGAAATATGATGAAATAACTAACAAAAAATCATAAATTAAACAAATTAATCTAATGAGGAATTTCTACATTTATCTCAAATCTGTGCTTGTGCTTGTTGCTATGCTTGCAATGGGCAATGTAGCATGTGCACAGGGCGAAGCAAGAGTTGAAACGCTCTTCGAGAAAGGACAGAGCGTAGACATGCCTGTAGTGCTCGAGACAGAGGGCGTGAAGATGACGACTATCGGTCGTGATTTCATGGGCATGACTCTCAATGTAACTTACAACATGCAGGAAGAAGGCGAGTTGGACTGGAACAATGGCACCAAGCTCGTCTTTGAGGCAAAGGACAAGATCACAGGTATCATCATGGACGGTCAGTTCTTGGAGTTTGCATCTTCCGACAAGGGCGTATATATCAATGGCAAGTGGGATGGCACTATTGCAGCAGGCGAGGCCCTTACCCTCACATCCAACGACGGCATCTATGTGCACAAGATTGTTGTGCTCTACAATGGTGCTGAGCTTGAGGACGAAGATGACGACGAGCCTGAAGTTGCTCCAGTCACAGTCGATTTCAAGCTCCCAGAGTCAATGCCAGCAATCACAAATCTCATGGCAATTGCTGACGTGACAGTGACTAAGCCTTACTACGACATCAAATGGACAGCAAAGTGTCTCGAAGACCCTGATTTCGCTGAAACAGGTTCTTGCGACCTCGCTAAAACAGCTGGCACATACACAGTTCTTGCCTACACACCAAGCGCAAAGCCTGTTGTGCTCAACAAAGACCTCCACTATGTGTTCACTATCCTTACATCTGAGTTTGGTTGGGACGCATACGCAGAGATCGCTTCTGTGACAGTGGTTGGCTCTGGCGATGCAAAGCAGCAGACAGTAGATATAAAAGCAGTTATCACAAACTCAAAGGAGGGTGTGCTTGGCTACTTCATTCCTGCCGATCAGATGATTGAGGTAACATTCTCATCACCAGTGAAGAACGTGAAGGCATACGTAGCAATGGGCTTTGAGGGTTCAAAGAAGCTCACTGCAGAAAAGGCAGACGATGCTGGCAAGGTATGGCGAGTTGACGTTTCTTCCATGGCAAGTGCAGAGGGCTCATTCAACCTCAACATCACTGGCTACGACGTAGAGACAGGTCTTCAGATCAAGGGTGAGAATGCTGATCACACATTCGCATTCAACATCTCTACTACCGAGGAAATCGTTCCTATTGAGAAGCCTGCTTCTGCAACAATCACAATCAATGGCGAGGCTATCGAACTCAGCGAGACAAAAGCTGTAGAGCTTGCAGCCTATCCAAAGGGCGCTATCATCACGCTTACAAATGCTGATGAAGCAATCAAGAAGGTGACTTACGAGATTCTTGATGCAACTGTGAACGAAATCTACAAGAGCATTGCAGACCTCACTAAGGGTGAGAATGGCACATGGACAGCTGAAATGCCAAAGACTTATGAGTTGGCTGCTGGCCATGAGTATAAGATTCACGTTGTGGCTCGCAACGGCATGTCTTCATTCACAAGCAAAGTGCTTTATGAGTACAACTTCCTCGTGAACGGCACTGCCGATGTGGCAACTTACTCAACTGTAAAGGTTGTGTCTATCACTCCTGCTGAGAGCGTTGTGATTACAGAAAGCACTCCAGTCATCACTATTGCATTCTCTGAGGCAATCAAGTCGCTTGACGTTACAGCAGTGCTCGGTCAGATGAGCTCTGCAGAACTTCCTGCTTCTTGCATCTCGTCAGAGGATGGCATCACATGGACAGTAAATGTCCCAGAAGGTTACATCGTGGATGGCAGTCTCTCGCTCAACTTTATTGCTATCGACAATGAGGGCAACCGCGTGACAGACGCAGCTAACGGCGTAGGTACACCTGAGACATGCTACATTCGCTATGGCTGGGCAGCTACTGCTGGTCTTCCTACTCCAGAACTTGCTGAAGCTGGAAAGACTCTTGAGGCAATCGAATCGCTCACATTCACATACGAAGGCATTGGTCTGAATACAGATAATGCGACATCAACTTGGAACAGAATCACAATTGCAAAAGACGGAGCTACACTCGGCATTGTCATCACAGAAAGTATGTTCAAGGTATCAGGCGATGAGTCTGTAGGCGGCACTAAGCTTACTCTCACTCTTCCAGTGCCTCTTGCAGAGAATGGAGTTTATACCGTTTCTGTTCCAGCTTATGCATTCATGCTTGGTCACGAACAGAGCAACTTATACTCAGGCGATTGCAAGTTCGATATTACAGTAGAGAACGCTCAGCCAGAAGGCATCGAGCTTAATATCATCAAGACAGACTGGGCTACTATCGGTTCGGAAAATGGTGAGGTCATCGCTACAGTAGGAGGTAACTTCAATCCATTCGACCACTTCGAGGCTGAGATTCGTTGCGAGGAGGATCCAGAGCAGTACATCTCATTCCCTTATGTAAATTCAATTGGTGGCAAGCTCATCTGCTGGACATGGGAAGGCGGTCATTACGACCTCAATGCAGGCTATCACTATTCTTTGATTGTCAAGGCATTTACTGTTCCTTACTACGGTGCAGAGCCAGTTGCAACAACTGTTTATGAGTTCGTAGGTACAGGTGTTGAAGTCGCTAAGTTCTCTGACATAGAGCTTGCCAAGGTTGACCTTGAGCAGAACGCAATCCTCTACCACGGCTACAACGTAAGTGGCAATACATTCGATGTGACATTCTCTGCACCAGTCAGCAAGGTTGCAGTCTGGTGGGCAAAGGGTCAGGATGGCACAGAGAACTTCTCTGCAGAGCAGAAGAGCGAGGACGGCACAGTGTGGACAATCATCATGCCTGAAAACATTACAAGCACAGAAGGCTCTGTCAATGTCATGATCCAGGCATGGGACGCTGAGGGTGTGATGGCTAAGGGCGAGAATGGCGACAACGCATTCGCTCTCAACCTCTTCATCGCAGAGTCTGTTCCAGAGGATGGCCCTGAGGTTGCTATAAAGAACATCATGGCAAACCCAACAGCAGAGGTGCGCACTCTCACAGGCATCATCATCAAGGCTGCTCAGATGCAGAAGGGTAATATCTATATTATCAACGGAAAGAAAGTTCGTATCTAACATGCATATTTCCATAATGAGAAATAAAGCTTACGTAGCAATCGCCACTGCATCACTTTTTGCAGTGGCGACTTCATTAAGGGCGCAGAGCGGAGTTGTCATCAACGAAGTGATGCAGTCCAACATCGACTATCTGATGGTCGATAATGATTTCCCAGATTCATGGGTGGAGCTCTACAACTCATCAAACTCCGATGTCTGCTTGTCAGGCTATTATATCAGTGAAAAAGCCAGCTTAGCTAAGGGCTACATGCTGCCCAGCGAGGCCATAGTGCCAGCAAAGGGGCATCTCCTCATCTATTGCGACAAGGAGAATCATGGCCTTCATGCCAGCTTCCGCATCGATGCAGGCAAGGCAAGCGTTTACCTGCTCGATCCGCAAGGCAATGTGGTGGATGGTCTCACTCTTGGCGAAATGCCAGTGGCTAATGTAGCATACGGTCGCGTGACTGATGGCAGCGAAGAGTGGCAATATGAGCTTGAGCCAACAGCTGGTGCGTCAAATGCTGGAGGCGGAGCAGCGGAAGTGCTGCCAAATCCTGTGTTCAGCATGCCAGGCGGATTGTATGCAGACAAGGGCTGTGAGCTCACCATCTCTTTGCCAGAAGGCGTGCCAGAGGATGCCTTGATTTACTATACAGTGGATGGCAAAGAACCAACAGCAGAATCCGCTTCGGGCAAGCAGATCTCTTTGACCGTGGATGGCACTATGGTTGTTCGTGCAAAGATTATCTCGCAGAGTGGAGGCGGTCTTGTAGGACGCTCGCTCACTCAGTCTTATATTTTCCATCCACGTGAGGTTACGATGCCAGTCATCTCACTTGTTTCTGAGCAGAATTACTTCTACGACAGCACTATAGGCATACTCTCTGCAGCGGTGAATGATGGCATGCCAAACTATATGCAAAAGTGGCGCCGCCCTGTGAATGTGGAGTATTATGCAGCCGAAGACGGCAAGCAGGTGTTCAATCAGTTGGGTGAAACTGCCATATCTGGTGTCTCTACTCGCGAGAACGTGCAGAAGAGCATGAAGATCTATGCCAACAAGCGATTTGGCAAGAAGAACTACAAGGGTAAGTTCTGGGACGACAAGCCAGAAGTGAACAAGGTGAAATCGTTTGTGCTAAGAAGTGGCGGCAACAACAGTTTTCTAGGCAGAATCAACGATGCGCTGGTGCAGACGCTGTTTGGTACGAGTGTGGCTAACCTAGACTGGCAGGCATACAAGCCTGTGATAGTGTATCTGAATGGACGCTTCATCGGTGAATTTGCAATGCGCGAGCGTTCGGACGAGGACTTCGTAGCTGCCAACTACGAAGATATAGAAGACATAGAACAAGCAGACGAAACGTCATACCAAGAGCCAGAGAATGGTTCGTTGTTTGCTGATTTCCGCACCTCATACATGCGCTCCGATGTTACTTACGATGAGCTTGCCTCGCAGATGGATGTGGACAATTTCGCGAAGGTGTTGGCAGCAGAGATATATGCCCAGAACACTGACTTCCCCACCAACAATGTTGCCATGTGGCGACCAGTGGAAGAGGGGGGCAAATGGCGCTGGATACTCAAGGATCTTGACCGTTTTGCAGTAGAGATGATGATGTATCCGCCTACGTTCGATATGTTCCGCTACTTATTTGAACCTGACGAGCTTATGTATAGCGGTATGCACCACTTTGATCTCTATAAGAAGATGATTTCATTCCCTGAATTCAGAGAATCGTTCATAGACAAGCTTTCCGTGTATCTTGGCGACTTCTTATGTGCTGACAACGTGCTTGCACACATCGAAAGCATGGACGCAGAAATATATGAAGAACTGAAGGCTACGTATAAGGCTTATAATGTGAAATTCAACAGTTTCACAATGGCAACTGACTATATGAAAGCCGTAGTTCAGGATCGCCCAGCCATACTATATGCTCAGATGGCAGACTTCTTCGGACTTGGCAGTGATGTGCCAGTGAGAGTGATTGGCAAAGATGGCGCCATGCTCATAAACGGCACTACTTTAACCACTGATTTGTTTGATGGCTGTTACTTCCTCAATCGACCTCTTCGTTTGTCTGCAGGCATAGAAGGTTGTGTGTGGAAGATGACTATAACTCATTCTGATGGCACAGTTGAAGAGCATGATTTTGGCAACTCAGATATTTCGGTCGTTCTTGCAGAATACCTTTCTGCTGGCGATGCTGTTTTGTTTGAAGTGACAGTTCTGAAAGAAGATCCAAAGGAGGACGATCCAAGTGACGAGCCTACAGATGAGCCGAGTGATGAGCCATCAGACAATCCAAGTGATGAACCATCAGACAATCCAGACGATGAACCATCAGACAATCCAAGTGATGAGCCATCAGGCGATCCAGGCGATGATCCTTCAGACAATCCAAGCGATGAGCCATCAGACGATCCAAATGATGAGCCTTCGGACGAACCTTCAGATAAGCCTGCTGACGACCCAGATCCGGAACCAGAAATTGATGTTGCAGTCAAGGATGTCAGTGTGGGTGAGAAACGTATCGTCTTTTACGATATGAATGGCATTAGGATAGGTAATGGCATGCTGAAAAAAGGCAGAATATACATTGTGAACGGTAAGAAAACGTTATACTGAAATAGATGATTTCTTGTAAAAAGTATCACTCAAGTCTTTCATGGGTGGTGCTTTTTTTGTTGTCAAATTGTGACAAAATGTTACGCAATAGTATTCGTTTTAGCCGTATTTCTTGAAAGTTTCTTAAAAAATGTATTCTTGGTTGTAACATTGTGTTTTTTTTATTATCTTTGTACGCTTTTATGAGGCACTATAGTATGAATGAGAATAATAAATCAAACAAAGAATAACCTAATGAAAAATTTAAAATTATTTACAGTGATAGCTACGCTGTTGTGTGCAGTGTCTGCGAGTGCTAAAGACTATGTGCTTGCTGTGGGCGAGAATGTGCTGGATGACTATCAATTCGCCACGCTCGATGCAGTATATACCGCAGAATCGGACTGCAAAGTGCTGGTGGAAGCCCAAGAAGTGTTTGTGGTGAAGCATGAGGGAGTGGAAGTGAAATACTCTTATGTGCCTGGCTCGACTTATGCTTATGCATACGAGGTGGGCAACGTGAAGGCTGGTGAAAAGATAAGCGTGCATTCCGACTTCACATGGACTTCGAAAATCAAGCTCTCTGTGTTCGGCAATGGAGGCCCTATTCCTGTGCAGACGTTGGCTGTCACTCCAAAAGCAGAACAGACGTTCGCTTGGTACACATCAGGCAATATTACGGTGAATTTCAACAAGAACGTAAGCTTGAGCAGCGTGAAGCTGAAGGCTGGAGAGAAAGAGTACGATGTGGATGATGTGCATGTAGGAAGCAGCTTTGGCTGCAACCTGACAAATGCTCTGAATGCGGCTCTCAAAGACGGTGCCATCAAGACTGGTGATAAGTTCCAGCTGGTGCTGACAGGACTTCGCGATGCTTCAGACAAGGAGAACCTCTATAATGGTGATGGAGTGCTTGTGATTGAGTACCTTGCTCCTTATCCTCAGACAGACTACCTGAAGGCAAGCGTTGGCGGAACAGAGCTCACATTCATGCAAGCTAACAGCTATGAATTCTTGTCATACTACTCACCTGATGGCGAGGATGGCTTGTTCGTGGTTGAGTTTGATGGAAACATCGGTAAGGTGGACGATGTGTTCATGACAATGGGCAACCTTGACCTTGATTCATCAGGCAAATATCATCGCAGCAGCATTCCATACACTATCGAAGGCAACAAGCTATTGATTGACGCTCGTGGCAAGCTGCGCACTCTCGCAGTTCTCTTCCCTGCAATTCAAGAGGAAGAGCCAGAGGATGGTTCAAGTGTGAATGAAGGTCTTGGCTCTTATGATACAGATCATGTGATAATCTCTGTCGCTAATGTTGTTGACGTAAACGACAATCCTGTTCGCACAAACCTACAAGGCAGCGTGGGTTCGTTCTCTTTCGTGATGAACTACAAGGAATTGATTGATGAGGCATACATCGATGGCGACAACAAGGCTGATGGCGAGGACGTGAAGGGTGGCGAAGAAATCAGCTTATGGCTCAGCAATCCAGATATCAAGTTCGAGGGATTGGCTGTGTCTTATTTCGTTCCTGTGGAGAATCCTGACGATGAGCAGAACTCGCAAACTCAGGTTGTTGAACTGGTGACTGAATACACAAGCGTGCCAGATGGCGTACAAGGTGAGATTATCACTTTCAAGATGCCAGCGATGACTGATGCTGTGGCTGGGTCAACAGTTCGTGTAGCACTATACAATGCTTCTTCTGCTGACGGTATGCCTCACTATCTCTTCATCGAGTACAAGGCTTCGAGCGTGCCTGATTGCATCAAGAACATAGATGAGAAGACAGAGAATAGCAGCATCTACACGCTTGGTGGCGTAAAGGTTAGCTTGGAAAATGCCAAGAAAGGCATATTCATTAAGAATGGTAAAAAAACTTTGATTAAATGATAAAACAGACAGGTAAGCTATTGGCGCTAATGCTTGCGCTGCCACTCGGGGCACAGGCTCAGAACGATGGCGGAGGCATACAGTTGCACGGTAGCATACAAACAGAGTTCCTCGTGCCAGAGGATGATGAGAAGATAGGTACTGAGCACACTAACAATGACTTGCTCAACAACACATACCTCGATTTGAATCTCAGTTCAAAGTTCGTGGATGCTGGCGCAAGACTCGAATATATGGAATACCCACTCCCAGGCTTTGACACAGAATTCAAAGGCTGGGGTGTTCCGCATATTTACGTGAAGGGCAAGTTGAAGGGAGCAGAACTGACTGTGGGTGACTTCTATGAGCAATTTGGCTCCGGCTTTATTCTTCGCACATACGAAGAGAGAGCTCTTGGAATCGACAATGCTTTGAGAGGCGCAAGAGTGAAGGTTAACGCTGTGGATGGTCTTCGCTTAACCGCCCTTGGAGGTGTGCAGCGCACGTACTGGGATTGGGACACAGACAGTCGCGTTTTCGGAGCAGACGCTGAGTACGACCTGAATCAGCACATTCTGGCTTTAGGCGAGAATGGAATCAACTGGACCATTGGCGCATCATGGGTGCAGAAGAATGAGGACAAGGAGCCTTCAAATTACAGCAACGTATATGTTCCAGGAACAAACTATTACCTGAATTTCCCAAAGAATGTGAATGCCTTCGACGTGCGTACTCAGTTCAACAAGCAGAACTTCACTATCCTTGGAGAGTATGCGTGGAAAACAGAAGATCCATCGGCAGACAATAGCTACACATACCACAATGGTTCGGCAATGATGGTGTCGGCAAGCTATTCCAAGACTGGATTCAGCGCTCTCTTGCAGGCTAAGCGCAGCGAGGATATGGCATACCGTTCGCACAGAGGCATGAACGGAATACCGGGTTTCCTAAACAATATGCCAGCATTTGCATATCAGCATACATACGCTCTTCCAGCTCTTTACCCTTATGCTACTCGCTATTGCAACATCAACAACACAGGCAGCTCGCTTGTGCCTGGCGAGTGGGCATTCCAAGGCGAGGTGGCTTATAACTTCAAACGCAAGACTACGCTTGGAGGCAAGTATGGCACCAAGGTGAAGGTGAACGTGAGCCATGTGAGAGGTCTTGACGCTGAGTTGGGCGAAACATACAACGGCTATGTGTATGGAAAAGAAGGCTACAGCACTTCATTTTTCGGAATGAGCGATGAGAAATACTATCAAGATATAAATGTTCAGATTGACAAGAAGCTGACAAAAAGCTTCAAACTCAATCTGATGTACATGAATCAGGAGTACAACCAGACAATTGTGGAGGGTCATGGCGGCATGATCAAGACAAATACATTCGTCGCTGAGGGCAAGTATCAGTTCTCGCCAAAGATGACGCTTCGTGCTGAGGCTCAGTATCTGACCACCAAGCATGAGAGTGATGACTGGATGTATGGGCTCGTTGAGCTGTCTGTGCTTCCTCATTTCATGTTCACAGTTAGCGACATGTATGGACGCCCATACATCAATGGTGCTTACGGCGACAAGGAGCATTACTACCTTGGTAGCGTGACCTACACGAAGAACTCTCATCGCTTGATGCTTGGATACGGACGCACGAGAGCTGGCTACAACTGTTCAGGCGGCGTATGTCGTTGGGTGCCAGCAAGTCGTGGCTTACAGGTTAGTTACAATTTCACATTCTAATTACTATTATGAGTATGAGAAATATGATAAAGGCTGCGCTTGGAATTGCAGCGTGTGTGGCTTTTTCTGCTTGCGGCAAAGTGGACGAAGCCGATCGCTACATTCAAGCTGAGATGCCGGAAACGGGACGAAATGTGCTTGTTGAGGAATTTACAGGTCAATTCTGTGTGAATTGTCCTGATGGGCATGCTATAATCAAGAAGATTAAGGAGTTATATGGAGAAAAAGTAATTGCTGTGGGCATTCATGCAGGACAGCTGGCTTGGGACGATGCGGCAAATGGAGGCCTGAAGACTGCTGACGGTGACAAGTATGCAAACAAATGGAACGTACTTTCATACCCAAGCATTGTGGTGAATCATCAGGGCAATGCTATAAGCAACATGGCTCAGTGGCAAGATGCTGTGCAGAAGGCAATGGGAATGGATGCCAAGGCTGACATAGAGCTTGATGCCGCATTGACTGAGGACGGCAAGAACGTGAAGATTACAGCAAGGATGCTGGCAAATGCTAACGTGAATGCCAATTATCAGATTTGGCTCACAGAAAGTGGAATAACTTCTTTTCAGCAAGACATGACTGCTGAGGGGTATGACATGAACTATGTGCATGATCATGTGTATCGTGCTTCTGTAAATGGTGTGGGAGGAGAAGAGATCTCTCTTGCATCAGGCATATACGCAGAGAAGACAAACATTTTTGCGGTTGACACAAAGTGGAACACAAAGAATCTCGCTGTCGTTACTTTCTTGTATGATGGCAATGGTGTGATTCAAGTGGAGGAAGCAATCGTAAAATAACAGAAAAGGACAACAAATTAAAACTAAAAATAAAGATGAAGAAATTTTACTCACTTTTAGCAATGCTGCTCATGGCGAGCGCAACTTTTGCACAGACACTTTCTGTCACAATCGGCGGAAAGGCTGTAAACAATGGAGACGTAGTTGAGATTCCGCTGGAGTCTGCATGGCATTGGATCATTCCTAATGTGATTGGCAACTACAACATTGACCCAGAGATCAAGATCAAAAGCACTATCGCTCAGGATGTGACAGTAACTGTGACAGACTTGGACAAGGAAGATGGTACGCTTCAGAACTGCTTTGCTGGTGGCTGTATGCCTTTGATCGGACCAAATTGGTCAGAGACAAAGACAGCGTCAATTGCTGCTGGCGAGAGCAAATCGGGCATCGACTTGGTGTACGGTTCTGCCGACCCTGGTAGCATTATCCGCAGTTTCACCGCAGCAATCTCTAATGCTTCGGAGAAGATTGAATTTACTGTAAAGTATTATATTGGCACTTATGCAAGCGTTCTCAATGTGAAGATGGAGAACGATGCAAACGCTCCTGCATACAACCTTTCTGGCGTGAAGGTAGAGAGCGAGGTTCTTCCTGCTGGCAGCATCTATGTGAAGGGTGGCAAGAAGTTTATCAAGAAATAAGATTACACATTATTAATTTATATACAATATGTTTTTGAACAAAATAATGTTGGGTGCAGCATTTGCTATGCTTGGATTGACCGCAAATGCACAAACTGCAAGCACATCAGCGCAGAATCCTGCAATGACAGCAAAGAAGTACAACCGCACCTTAGGACTTAACAACTTCCGCAACCTTCCAGATGCGCAGTTGAAGAAGATTGGCGAGAAGGTGAGTGCTAATGCCTACCCTACTCGCTACACAGCATTAAAGCTCCTGAAGAATGCTAACACAAGAGCTGGCAGAATGGCAAAGGCGAGTAGTAACATTGTCACTCCAATGTCTGCTGCCAACTATACAGCAAGCGACACCCTGTTCTGGGAAAGCTTTGAGGAATGGGATGGCGAGACAATGCCTTATGTTTCAGCATCTTTGAACAAGTGGTCAACAAAGACAAACATCGACAATCTCACTCCATACCTTACAAATGGTCTTTGCCCAACTTGGACAACATACCAGGGAGATGGCTACTATGTGCCTTACGCAAAGGATGGTGACCTCATGCTCGTTTGTATGTTTGGCGATGTTGCATACGGTTCTGATGGCACAACCGTCATCGCTCCTGCCCCTCAGCAGGACGAGTGGCTCGTTTCGCCAACTATCAACGCAATAGACAAATCAAACTATCTTTCGTTCGATATTTGCTATGCTCCTTGGAACACTCACTACTTCATTGAGGGCAACGACTCTGTGTTCGACTTGAAGCGTGTGGCTTATGATGTTGAGGTTCTCATCTCAACAAGCACTCGTACAACAAGCTACAATGCAGAGGATTACACTCAGGTGTATAAGCTCTCTGATATGGTTGACAAGGAAATCGCTGGCGTTGACATGAACGACAACGAGGCTGTAGGTCAGCTTCTCTACATGACTTGGCGCCACATTCAGATTCCACTCGCAGAGTATGACGGCAAGAACATCCGCGTGGCATTCCGCTACACAGGCACTAAGGGCGGTTCTGTGCTCATCGACGCAATCCGCGTGAGCGACCTTCTCCCTGTTGCTAAGTATGATATTCCACAAGGCTCATTCTATTGGGGATTCTCTGACGACATGTATTCTATGACTAACGACCAGAACCCAACAAAGACTGCTATCATCCCAGCATACGTGCCAACAGAATGGAACAATCTCTCAAACGAAGACGCTCAAGACTTCGTATGGACATACAGCCTTGACGGTACAAATAGTGCTCAGTCTAAGGAAAAGAATCTGCAGATGCCAGCTGCCAACCCAACTTCGCTGATGGAGATGCCTAAGCTGCTTGCAAACGCAGGACTCCGTGCTGATGAAATCATGTCAGGAACATACAAGGTGGGTGGCAACACTCAGATGACATACTCGAACGGACAGACAGTAGTGTATAATGTAGGCAACTATGATTTGACAAAGTCATGGTGGATGGCAGAGATTGGCACACAAGGCAGTGCTCAGTATGCCTTTGGATCAAATAGTGGCAGCTTCTGGGGTGCAAACTCTAACTATTATTATAATAATGTGGATGGTATCGCCAACTTCTTCGAAAAACCACAGGCACCATACGTATTCAACGAAGTTTCTCTCCCACTTGGCGACTACCTCAACTTTGGCGCTACACTTGCTTGTACAATCTACAAGGTAGAGAACGGCTTTGTGACAGACGAGGTTATTGCTCAGTCAGTATATAATCCTTCAGATGCCAAAACTAAGTGTTCATGCACACCAGTTCCAAATACTGCAGGCATGTATTGCTTGAAGTTCGTGTTCGACGATGCACTTGTCATCGACGATGCAATCTTCGTATGTATAGATGGCTTCAACAATTCTAATATCATTTCTATAGCTCCAATCGCTCAGGCAATGAACCACGACAACGGCATGGGCTATGCATTCGTCAAGCTCAATACTCAGAGCAGCGGTTATGCATTCGTAGAGGTTGCTGGCGCTCTTGCAAGTGTGGATGGTGGCAGCAATATGAATGTGTCTATGTGCATTGGCATGAATGCTGTGTTCCCATATCTCCACTCTTTGGAAGGTGATGTGTTTACTGCTGCAAGTGCTGGCGAGATAAAGAACTTCGCTATCGACACATACTGGAATCCACAGACAGATTGGGCAATCACAGCATCAGACTCATGGGTTAAGGCTGAGGCTGTTGTGGATGAGGCTGCTCAGACTGTTTCTGTAAAGGTTTCTGCAGATGCTCTTCCTGCAGATAAGGAAGGTCGCTATGCAACTGTGAAGATTTCAGCGCTTGGCTGCGAACAGATTATCACCGTTCTTCAGGGAAGTGAAATCACAAGCATTGAAGGCATTGCTAACGATAAGAACTTCAGAGCGATTGATGGCACATACACAATCTCTGGCCAGAGAATCAACTCTGCAGATGCAAAGAACGGCATCTTCCTTGTGAAGAAGAACGGGAAATTCATTAAGATTATAAAGTAAGAATAATATGTTGCGTAGATATTTAATACTTCTTTGTGCAACTCTGCTCACAGCGATGTCAGCGGTGGCGCAGAACACAAAGAAAGTGACAGGTACCATTCTCGACGAATTTGGCGACCCACTTCCAGGAGCCACAATCGTTGTGAAGGGCAATTCAACGATAGGAGCAGCTGCCGACGTCAACGGCAAGTTCACTCTCGATGTTCCTGCAAACACAAAGATGCTCACAGCAGCCTTTGTCGGAATGCAGGCGCAGGATGTTGCTCCTGTGTATGGCAAGGCAATGCGCATCGTTTTGCGTGAGGATTCCAAGCTTGTAGAAGAAGTTATTGTAATGGGCTACGGTTCTGCTAAGAAGCTTGGCAGTGTTACAGGTTCTGTGGCTACAGTAGGTGGCGAAAAGATTGAAAACGTGCCAACTGCAAACTTTACAGATGCCCTTCAAGGTCAGGTGGCAGGCCTCTCTGTTCTCAGCTCTTCTGGTGAGCCTACAGCGTCTGCAACTATTCGCTTGCGTGGTGTGAACTCACTCACAGCGGGCAATGAGCCTCTCTTCATCCTCGATGGCGCACCAATCAGCAACGAGGTGTTCAACGCACTCAATCCTTCTGACATTGGCAACATCACAGTACTGAAAGATGCAGCCTCAACAGCAATCTACGGTTCTCGTGCTGCTAATGGCGTTATTGTTATCACATCTAAGAAGGGCAAGATGGAAATGGCACCACAGGTGAAGATTTCTGCACAGTATGGCATGGCAAACATCATCAACTCAGGCACTAAGATGATGAATTCCACACAGTACATGCAGTATCGCGAGCTTCTCGACCCTTCTCTTCAGAACAATGCCTCGTGGATAGAGCACAAGAACGTTGTGACAAAGAACGGTATCAGCACCAACTGGATGGATGAAATCTATCGCAACAATGCTCCTACATTCCAGCTTAATGCTTCGTTGATGGGCGGTTCTGCAAACACTAATTACTATCTCTCGCTCAATCACATGGACCGTCAAGGCATCGAGCCTCTTTCAAGTGCTACACGCGAATCGCTTCGCTTCAATGAAGATATCCGTATCGCTCCTATGCTCAAGGTCGGTCTTGACATGAATCTTTCTTACAACAATAGCCAGACAAACCCAGAGCAGAACGGCGGTGGCATCTACGTCACTAACCCAACTGTGTTCACTCGTCTTGCTCGTCCTGACGATGCCGTTTTCTACTATACGGTAAATCCAGATGGCTCAATCAATAAGCTTGGTCGTGCCGACTATCTTCACTATTCGGGTGGCAACTTCTTCAATCCTAACTGGATGGCAGAGTTTCGCACTCGTGAGAGTCGCACAGTTCATCTTGATGGCAACATCTACGAGGAATTTTCTCCAATCCCAGGCTTGCGTTTCCGTGCTGTTCAGGCTTTAGCAGCATACGACGACCAGTATTCAAGCTTGATGGAACCAATGGACGCTTATGTTTCACCAATGGGTGACATTGTGGACATGTATGGCGACGGTTCTACTCCATACCGTACAGAATCTGCAGAGCGCTGGTATCAGTTCACATCATCAAATACAGCAGAGTACATCTTTGACTTCGATCACAAGCACAATTTCAACGTGCTTCTCGGTCAGGAGAGCATCTACTCAAAGATTGATGGCTTTGCCACATCTCGCGAAGGTCTTTCAGACCCACGAATGCTTCTCCTCACAAACGCAACCGAAGAGCCAACAGTCACTCAGGCAATCTCTGAAACTGTGTTCAATTCACTCTTCGCACAGGCTTCATACAACTACAACGAAAAGTATTTCCTCAACACATCTATCCGTCGTGATGGATCATCTCGCTTCTCAAAGAAGCACCGTTGGGCAACATTCTGGTCATTGGGTGGAAGATGGAACATGATGAAGGAAGCATTCATGGATCCTGCAAAGTCATGGCTCAACCAACTCGACTTGAAGGCAAGTTACGGTACTACGGGTAACTCTTCGATTGGAGACTACATTTACATGGGTCTTGCATCAAGCCAGGGTGTTCAGTATAACGGAATTAGTGGTATCACTATCTCTCAGCAGAGTATTGACGACCTCACTTGGGAGAGCGTTGGTCAGGCTAACTTTGGCCTTGAGTTCCGCGTGTTCAATCGACTCAATGTAGGCATTGACTATTATATCAAGAAGACTACAGACATGCTACTCTCAATTCCTTACTCTTATACAACAGGTTTCGGTTCGGGCATGGGCAATATTGGCTCAATGACAAATAAAGGCGTTGACTTTAGCATTAATCTCGACCTTATCAATAAGAAGAACATGTACTGGTCATTCTACGCCAATGTAAACTATAATAAGAATAATGTGACTTCCCTCTTCAACGGCCTTGATGAGTACATCATCTCTGGCACAGGTCAGAAGCTTCAGGTTGGCAAGTCGTTTGGCGAGTTCTACCTTGTGAAGTGCGCAGGCGTTGACCCTCGCGATGGTTCGCAGGTGTGGTACGATGCTGATGGCAACCTCACAAAGACATTCAACGAAGAAGCAAATGCACAGTTCACAGGCAAGAATCGCTTCGCTCCTTGGAGTGGTGGTTTCGGCTCTAACTTCAGTTGGAAAGGCTTCACAGCAAGCACAGACCTCACTTGGGCACTTGGCAAGTATGCGATGAACAACGACCGCTACTTCTATGAGAACTCGCAGTATGGCATCTCATACAATCAGAGCGAGTCAATGCTCAACGTGTGGACTAAGCCAGGTCAGATCACAGACATCCCTGCAGCAACAGAGACAATTCAGATGGACGACCACTTGCTTGAGAACGCTTCATTCCTCCGCTTGAAGAAACTCACTCTCGGCTATAATCTTCCTAAGAGGTTGCTCGATCCAACAAAGATTATCAGCAATGTGAACGTGTTTGTGACAGGGCGCAACCTTCTCACATTCACCAACTACACAGGCTATGACCCTGAGCCAGACTCAAATGTGATTCAGTTCAATTATCCTAACACATGTGAGTTTCTCATCGGTTGTGAAATAACATTCTAATCTACTCGCTCAATTATGAAGAAATTATATATTGCACTTGCAACGCTCATGCTCACATTCACTTCGTGCAGCATGGATCTTACTCCAGAGGGCGAGATTCTCGACGAGGAAGCGTTGATTACAGTTAATGACTACGAGTCATACACCAATGGTCTCTATGCCATGATGCGCTCTGTGACAAGTGGCGACTATGTTGTACTTTCAGATATTCAGCTCGACGACTTCCACGCTGTAATTGGCAACGGCAACCGTCGCATGGATTTCTACAATGGCTCTTTCAATCCATCAACAGGCGAAATTGCCTCTTTCTATTCTGCATTCTATTCTGTAATTGCTCAGACAAACTTTTTCCTCGACCACTCTGCCGAGAAGCAAAAAGATGGGACACTCGTTCCTGATGATGTGGCACGCATGAATAGATATGTTGGCACAGCACACTTCATTCGTGCTTATTGCTACAACTGCCTTGCAGACAAGTTCTGTGTTTCATACAAGAACTGCAAATCGCTCGACGCAGCTGACGAAGGCCTTTCGCTTCAGCTCACTTACGCTCCTACTGCAGACAACACAACTTATCCTGCACGCAGCAGCATGAAAGCTACTTATGCTCAGATTCTTTCTGACCTCAACTCCGCTCTGACAGAGATTTCCGAAGCAGAAAAGGCAGAAGGAAATACTCCTACATCAAATGCGTATTATATCTCGTCTGATGCAGTCAAGGCTCTTATTGCTCGTGTGAACCTCAACATGGGCAATGATGCTGAGGCATTGAAGAATGCAGAGGAGGTGATCAAGACAAACCGCTATCCTTTGACAAACCGCAATTCGTTCAAGGACCTCTGGGAAAACGACTACGGTTCTGAGGTGATTTGGCGAGTTGAAGCAGACTTCACTTATCACGGAAGTTCTACAGGTGATGCTTTTGCCAACAACATACAGAACTCTGACTATGTTCCGACAAATGATTGCATCTATCTCTTCGACGAGAACGACACTCGCTGGGCTACATGGTTTGAAGAAACCAGCGTATCGAATAGCGGTGGCAATGCCAGCATGTATCGCTTCATCAAGTATCCTGGCAACCCACTTCTTTATGCTTCTACAGCAGGTTCTAACTTTGTTAATATCGCAAAGCCATTCCGCAGTGCAGAGCTTTACCTCATCGCAGCAGAGGCAAACTGCAATATGAACAATGAAGCCGAAGCTAACCGCTATCTTGATCTCATCAAGTCTGCTCGCATCAATCGCTATCGTGCAAAGACACTCAGCGGCGCAGAGCTTATGGCAGAGATTCAGGATGAGCGCCATCGCGAACTTATGGGCGAAGGTTTCCGTCTCTCAGACCTCAAACGTTGGAACCTTGGATTCACACGTGGCGAAGTGTGGGAAAATAGTGATAATGTAATTATCTCCAACTTCAAAGACCTTCACTATGAGGCAGGCGATTATCGTTTCGTATGGCCAATTCCTCAGCATGAGATTGATGCTAACCCTCAGGTGAAGCAGAACAAGGGATATTAATTGCAACTCCTATAACAAAAAAGATTACGAAAGATGAAAAAGTTCTTATATACAATAGTTGCAGCTCTTGCTGTGGGAGCATCTTCGCTCACACTTAGCTCTTGCTCTGACGATGACACTATCAATTCGGCAGCAGCAACTGTAGGCATGGGGCAGTCAACTCACACCGTCAAGGAGAATAAGGGATTGTTCACTATTCCTGTAGTGGTGAATGGTGAGCAGAATGGTGACATCAAGGTGGCTGTAGAAGTGAAGAGCCTCAGCGCCAACTGTGTAGTTGATGAGAATGTCATTGTCACTTCCACAGAGGTTGTCATCCCAGCTTCAAAGAAGTCGGTGAACATTGAGATTAAGTCAGTTGACGACAGGGAGATAAATGACGATCGCCAGTTCAGTGTTACGCTTGTTAGTGCAGAAGGCGCAAAGATTAGTGAAACCGAGAAGACTACTCTTATCACTCTTCTTGACAACGACAATATCCCTTATGACCGCATGGACGGCGAATGGATATTCACAGCTGCTAATATGTTTAAGGAAGACACACCTGTAGAAAGCTGGGAAACACGACTCACTACAGTAGTGGATGATGATGAACCTGGCTACGGTTCGGTTATCACAATGTCTCCATGGTCAATATGGACAGGCGATTCTTATGACTTTATCTCTCACACACTTTTGTTCAAGTACAATGCTTCAAGCGAGACTGCGACTGTGACGTTCAAGTTGGGCGAGATGATGTGCGACGAACTCGTGCTTGGCGGCGATAATGAAGAAGGTTTCGACCTCACGAATTGCTCTTTGCGCTCTGCAACATCTTCACCTTTGTCAGGCTACACAATGTCTGGCAGCGTTGTAGGTACAGTCAACAGCGACTTCACAGAGATAAAATTCAATCTTCCTCTCGAGGGAATCTTATTCGATGCTAATGGAAAACCATACTCGCCTTGGTTCTTATACGAAAGCATCACTATGACAAAGAAATAATCGTATGAAATGCCCATGAGAAAATAAATCTCGCCAAAGAGAATGAAAATTGATAAGCTTTAGTTACCTTTGTAGTCGAAAAACCTAAAATGTGTATTCTATGGCAGACGTTTCATTCTCTCAGTTGGTACAACGTGGTTGCGG
>JAZRYI010000069.1:0-15409 GCA_045600665.1 Bacteroidaceae bacterium | reverse complement strand
CAAAGGTTGGCGGAGTTTCACGAAGAATAGAAACACACAAATCAAACAGGCTACAAACTTACATGACGCCTTTACATCACCATGCACATGTTGGTGCAAAGCCGTATGGAGAGAATGGGCCTGAATAGTTACAAAAGTCATTCATGAGAATGGTGCTATTTGCGCTGTTCACGCTCTTCTCGGCTACCATGCTCGCACAGGTTACTGTTACAGGTACCGTGTACGATGATTTGGGAGAACCTACAGGAGGCGCAGCCATTCGCGAGAAAGGTACTAACAACGGTATCGCTTCTGACGTTAATGGTAAGTTCACACTCAATGTGTCTAAGGCTAATTCTGTCCTTGTGGTATCTTTCGTTGGATTCCAGACACAGGAAGTACAAGTAGCTGGCCGCAAGGTGATCAACATCAGCCTTGTTCCAGACTCTAAGCTTTTGGACGAAGTCGTAACTATTGGTTACGGCACAATGAAGAAGAAGCTCGTCACTGGTGCTACAGTGCAGGTGAAGGGTGATGACATTGCAAAGCTCAACACAACTAATGCTCTTGAGGCAATGGCATCTTCTACTCCTGGCGTTCAGATCACACAGTCTTCTTCGCAGCCAGGCAAGGGATTCAAGGTTTACATCCGTGGTATCGGTACTATCGGCGATGCAGCACCTCTCTATGTAATTGATGGTGTTGCAGGTGGCGACCTTGACGGTATCAACCCTAACGACATCGAGAGCATCGACGTGCTCAAGGATGCTGCTTCTGCTGCTATCTACGGTTCACGTGCTGCAAACGGCGTTATCCTCGTTACTACTAAGCAGGGCAAGGAAGGCAAGATAGAGCTCGACTATAACGGTTCTATTGGCTGGTCTAACAGCTACAAGCGCCCACAGCTCCTCAATGCTAAGCAGTACATGACTATCATGAACGAGTACACATTCAACACAACTGGTCAGAATCTTGACTTCTCTGGCTTCGTTCCAACTGACATCATTGACCGTGTTAACAATGGTTGGGAAGGCACTGACTGGTGGGGTGCATTCATGAACGACAATGCTATTCAGCAGAATCATTCCGTTACTTTGACAGGCGGTTCAGACAAGTCTAAGTTCGCTATGTCTTACACATATACTGGCAATGAAGGTATCATGGGTGGCGATCAGGCTTCTTACTACAACCGTCACACTATCCGCATCAACAGCGACCACGTACTCTTGAAGGGCGACGGCTTCGACGCTATCACTATCGGCGAGAACATCTCTATCGGCTACAACAAGAGCCATGACCTCGCTGAGGACGGTATGTACTGGAGCTACATCCACTCTCTCCTCCAGACAAACCCACTCGTGCCACAGTTTGATGCTAACGGCAAAAACTATGATTACAACACTTATGGTGAAACAGAATATGGCAAGTGGAACGACTTCTGGTTCACTAACCCATGGGAAAACCTCACAAAGGGTGGTTTCAACTCTATGGCAGAGAGCCGCAACCTCAATGCAAGTGCTACTGCATTCATGGTTGTTCAGCCTATCAAGGGCTTGAAGTGGCGTTCACAGTTCAACTACAACTGGGGTTCAGGCGCATACCGCAACTTCAGCACTCCACGTTCACCATCTCCAGGTTCTGGTACTATTGACTCATACGGTGTAAACCAGAGCGGTTGGATGAGCTCTAACTTCTCTCTTGAGAACACTATTTCTTACGACTTCAAAGTTAACGATCACAAGTTTGGCGCAATGGTTGGTCAGAGCTACCAGAGCTCAGCATGGGGCTTCAACGTAAATGGCTCTAACTCAGTCAAGGATGGTTCACAGTATGCTACACTCAAGGACTGGGACTCAGCTTGGCTCAACAACTTCAGCACAGACCTCGCAAACGCTACACTCGGTGGCAATCCAAACGATGAGGAGTATCTTGCTTCTTACTTCGGCCGTATCAACTGGGACTACCAGGAGAAGTATTTGGCTACAGTAACAATGCGTTATGACGGTTCTTCTATCTTCAACAAGGGTCATCGTTGGGGCTGGTTCCCATCAATTTCTGCTGGTTGGGTAATCTCTGAGGAGAGCTTCATGGAGAGCACTAAGTCTTGGATGGACTACTTGAAGATTCGTGCATCTTGGGGCCAGAACGGTAACAACCGTATCCCTAAGTATCAGTACCTCGCTACTATCGCACAGTCAGGTAACCTCGGTGATAGCGGTTACAAGTTCGACAGCTCAATGAATTCTTCACTCTTCGGCACTCCAGCAACTGGTGCTTACGCTAACATCGTACCTAACCCAGAGCTTTCATGGGAGACTTCAGAGCAGCTTGACTTCGGTTTCGACGCTCTCTTCCTCAACAACCGCTTGGGCGTTAACTTCGACTGGTATAAGAAGACTACTAAGGACTGGCTCATCACAGGTCCACGTATCGCTGTAGAAGGTACTAACCCTGCTTACATCAATGGTGGTGACGTTGAGAACACAGGTGTTGAACTCGCTCTTACTTGGAACGACCGCGTAAGCAAGGACTTCTCTTACAATGTAGGTGTTAACGTAGCAACTAACAAGAACAAGATTACTCGTATCGCTAACGAAAACGGCTACATCAATGGTGCTGCATCAGTTCTCTCACAGGGTACTGACTACATCTCCCGTGCTGAGGTAGGCAAGCCAATCGGTTACTTCCGTGGTATGTCATACAGCGGTATCTGGCAGAATCAGGCAGAAATCGAAGCTGCTCGCGCAGCTGGCAAGGCTGTTCTTGACAATGCACAGCCAGGCGACCCAATCTGGGACGACTTCAACGGCGACGGTCAGATTATCTACGGCGAAGGCGACGACTCAGATAAGCATGAAATCGGCAACCCTAACCCAGACGTAATCCTTGGCATCAACCTCGGCTTCCAGTTCAAGGGCTTTGACTTTGCTATCAATGGTGCAGGTGCATTCGGTCAGCAGATCATGCGTTCTTACCGTTCATTCGGTGACTCTCCATACCAAAATTACGATACTACAATCTTGAACCGTTGGCATGGTGAGGGTACTTCAAACACTGACCCACGCATCATGGGTACAGGTCACCCTAACACAGTTTGGGTATCTACACGCTACATGGAGGATGCTGACTACTTCAAGATCAAGGCAGTCACTCTCGGCTACGACTTCAAGAGAATCTGGAAGTCATGCCCACTCCAGCAGCTCCGTCTCTATGTTCAGGCTCAGAACCTCTACACATTCACAGGCTACACTGGCCTCGATCCAGAGGTTGGCTCAGCAGGTGGTTCTGACTCTTGGGCATCAGGTATCGACCTCGGTCTTTACCCACCAGCACGCACATTCCTCGTAGGTGCAAGCATTAAGTTCTAATTGACAATTGACAACAGATAATTGACAATTACTAATTCGATTATATATTATGAAGAAATATATTTTATCAGCACTCGCTGTTCTCTCAGCAGCAGTGTTTACATCTTGCGATGACATGCTGGATACAGATCCACGTGTGACAGACGCGACTCAGGCTACTTTCCCAGGAAAGATTGGTGATGTGGAGGCTTTGAATGCTGCTACATACAGCATCATGAACACTATGGGTGGTGGCGACGCAGACCAGCAGAACATCTTCCTCTGGTGGGAGGTTATGTCTGACAACTGCTACGGTTCTGGCGGTCTTCAGGACAACAAGGTAAAAGCGCTCCATCATCTCGTTCAGATGGACGTAAACCAGTATGAAACTCCATTCATCCTTCTCTATGGTGGTATCAACCGTGCTAACAACATGATTGAGACTATCGACAACGTTGATTGGAAGGGTGATCGTGCTAAGCGTGGTCAGCTTCTTGGCGAGGCTTACTTCATGCGTGGTCTCTACACTCTCTGGCTCACTCAGCTCTACGGCGATGTGCCATTGATCACTTCTACTACACTCACTCCTGAGATGAGACAGCAGGTAGATGCAGAGACAGTTATCTACCCACAGATTTTCGCAGACTTCACATCAGCTAAGAATCTCATGAGCACAGAGAAGAAGTCTGGTCATGCTAACAAGTATGTTGCAGAGGCATTCCTCGCTCGCGCTTATATGTTCTGGGCTGGTTTCTACAAGAAGGCTGGCGAGCTCCATACTGCAACTATCGATCCTGTAGAACTTCCTCAGCAGGAAGGTTGCCAGGTATCTGTTGAAGCAGCAGGTATGATACCTATTTCTCTCTCTAAGGTAGAAGTCATTTCTGCTCTTGAGGATGTTTATGGCAAGTATGAGCTCCTTAAGGACTACCGTTCACTCTGGCAGTACTCTAACAGCTATGTTTGGCAGGAGACTCAGGACGTGATTAATGGTACTCGTGAGGGTCACAAGTATGATTTCATTGCTGATATGGCTAAGGAGGATTGTTTCGATATGCCAGGCAATGGTAACGGCAACAAGGAGGAACTCTTCCAGATTCAGTTCATGAACGCTTCTCGTTGGGGTATCGGTAATGCTGGTGGCATCTATTCTTCTGACCGTATGTACTGTAACTACCTCTCTTGCTTCTGGGCTCTCCGTGTAAACGGTCACAATGGCGACCGCAACTTCACATATCCATTCACTCAGGGCTGGGGTCAGGGTACTCCTTCATGCAACATCTGGGACGACTGGACAATTGCAGAGCGCAACGGTGGCGACTCTTACACTGACAAACGTAAGCTCGGTACTTTGATTGATGGTATTTCTGATAACCCTGAAATTGACTACGATTATGTTAAGGACTGCTGCGAGGCTTCTGGTCTTGGCGTAAAGAAGTACAATGGTGTTACAACTGACGCTATGGATGGTGATACTCCTTGGTGGCATCAGGCTGGTGGCGAGGAGTTCAAGGGCACCCTCGACAACCCAATGCAAGGTGAGCACTTCGAGGACTTCTACCTCATGCGCTATGCTGACGTTCTCCTCATGTTGAGTGAGCTTACTGGCAACAAGAAGTATATGAACGAGGTACAGGCTCGTGCAGGCGTACCTCAGACAGAGTACTCACTCCAGGCAATCCAGAACGAGCGTCGTTGGGAGTTCGCATTCGAAGGCCTCCGCTTCAACGATATGCGTCGTTGGACTGGCAAGGACGTAAAGGGCGGCTATGCTTCTAAGGCTCTTCAGGCTCAGCAGGGCAAGAAGATGGTATGTAACGGCGACCCAGCCAACAAGCGTACTATGGAGCACATGACATGTTCTTGGACAAAGCGTTACGAGGATACAAATGGTTTCTTGGCTAAGCCACAGTCTCAGATTACTCTTATGGAGGGTAAGCTTGAGCAGAACCCTGGTTGGGACGGCAGTGCTGAGACACAATACAAGACACTTTATTAATATTTAAACAGGTATTAAATTATGAAAAAGATATTAATGCTTTTGATCACAGTATGTGCGATATTTGCATGTGATCCTGTTCAGGAGGATATCGCAAATGGCGGCCACATTACTGTTGAAGAGCTTATTGCCAAGTCAAGTGTTACTCTTGACAAGGCTGATAACGGCCAGAATGGTAACGTCCTTTCTTGTACTACTTCTGCTGCTGTCAATGCTAAGTGGGCTATTGACGGCAAGGAACTTCTCGGCAACTACGCTTGGAAGAAGTTGAAGTTGGGTGAGCACACTGTGGTTCTTACAGGTCTCTGCGCTGATGGCACAGAACTTACTGCCGAATATAAGGTTAATTGTGAAGTTATCACAAACCAGCTTGAGCGTTTCTGGATTTATGGTGCTCCTGAGTCAGGTCAGGCTCCATTCAAGCCAGCTGCTTGGAATGCTGCCAACATGCGATTCTCTGACAACGAGAGTAGCTTCACCGACATCAATGGCAACCCTGGCTTCCTTCCATACCTCTCTGACGATGTTTATTGGGGCTTCAAGACTCTTATCTTCGACATCTCAGATGCTTCTGACGACTGCGTTATGCGCGTTATGAACGGTTGGTGGGCTAACACTTACATTGAGGCTACTCCTATCAAGAGCGGTCTTTGGGAGCTCCCACTTACTGAGGAAATTGCCAAGACTTGTGCTCGTGGTAACGGTGGTGAGGGCAAGGACCTTGACCTCATGCTCACTTCTGGTAGCTGTCAGATCAACGGTATCTACTACGAGGAATAATATATTCTCATTATAACTCATTATTGGGCTGGCTCAACCATCTGAGCCAGCCCTTTCTACTCTGATGGCACAAATTGTGCCGAAAGTAATTGGAAAGTTTGCTTGTTTCGCCAATGTTGATTATCTTTGCATAAAATAAAAGCAACTCACAATGGATGCGATGCAGAAATTGCCAATAGGCATACCTTTCTTTCTCGACCTCGTCGATTTGGCAAATCGCTGCTGTCATCTACAATAAAGGCTTATCTTTAGGGAAAAAAAGCTGTTCGAAGGGTTGGCTATCGAACAGCTTGAAAAAGATGGCAAATCATTCGTATCGGTATGAACTTTTATAGCCAGACTCGCAACATCGAGAAATGGATTATCGGCTGTCAAACGAATACCAAATAACTCTGTATAAATAAACAATCTTTGCTCATAGAATTTAACACTCTTTACATAAAGAAATGAACAATAAAAGCAATGTCTCCGTTGCGACATTATATGTAAGCATTCTGGCATTCGTATCATTTGCCGTTTACATCCTATATATAAACCAAGAGGTATTTTACACAGCTCATCAGCTTTCGGAATTCCTTATCGGAACTCCTTTCTTTGACGCGCTTATGTCAAGACCATTCGGTCTGATGCAGTATGCAGGAGCTTGGCTGACGCAACTGTTCTACAGTCCTTTTGTCGGAGCAGGCGTATTGCTTGCAATCTGGATTCTGACATTCCTTGTTGGCATCAAAGCTTTTCGCTTGAAGAGCGGAGGCAAGGCACTTATGCTCTTGCCGATAGCTTGTCTTCTCACTTCAATCGTTGATTTGGGATATTGGGTTTATCTATTGCCTATCAGAGGTTATTGGTTCTCACAATCAGTGAGTTATCTAATCATTATGCTTCTCATGTGGGCAGCACGCAGCACACCTCGCCGCTGGCATCTTATGTGGTACGTATTAGCATTCTGTCTTTATCCCATACTGGGTTGGTTTGCCTTGCTGTTTATGCTAAGCCTGATTCTCTCTGAGAAAGAAAACTGGCGCGAGATAATCGGTCTTGTACTATTGTTCTCAGCCTCCGTAGTCTGGCATGCTTTGCTCTATCCGCAGATGAAGCTGGAGGATGTTGAGATGGCGGGGTTCCCACGCTTGATTATTCCAACAGCAGAGTCAAAGCATCTGTCTATTCCGTTCTATCTCCTATGCGCAGCATCACTTCTTAATGCTCTCTATAAGAGCTATCTCGCAAAATACCTCTCTAATTTTATTGTTCCTGTGGTGTGTGCAGTAGCAGGCATTGTCTTTACATTTTCTTTTATGTATAGAGACAATAACTACATTGACGAGATGCGTATGATACGCTCTGCCGAAGCAGACAACTGGAAGGATGTTCTTGACATCTACAGTGACGTTAAGAAGCCAACGCTTACAATGGTGATGATGAAGAACATAGCCCTTATGAACGAAGGTGGACTTCTTGATCGTTCTTTCAAACTGGGAAATGAAGGTCATCCTATCAATAATCCAGATTCTCTGCAGGTCAGTTTCCTGGAAATCGGTGCTCCGATAGCCTATTACAACTATGGCATGCATAACGAGGGATTCCGCCTGAATTTTGAGTGTGCAGAACAAACTGGTTTCTCGCCAATCTACCTCAAGATGATGACCCGAAATGCCTTTGCCAACGGTGAGACAAATCTGGTGGAACGCTATAAGACCATGCTTCATGGCCATCCATACTATCGCAATTGGCAGCCAGCTCCTGTCACTAAAAACATCCAGGAGTTGTCTAAATCCTATCCAGACGAGTTGTCTGGTGTAGAGAATAGCTACAGTTACATCACAAACAGTATCTGCTTCTGGAACCACTGCGACAGCAAGGTGGCTTCAGAACAGGCGTTGTTCTATGCCATGATGCGTTGCGACTCACGCCAATTCTGGGAGATGTTGCGTCAGTATCTCAAGCTGCATGTAGGTGAAGAATTTCCTTTGCATGCGCAAGAGGCTTTTATCATGTTCACGGATAAATCGCCAGAAGAAAAGAAACTCAAGATTCCTGTGTCACAGGATGTCTATAATCGCTACAAGAGGTTCTGGGAGGATTTAGAGAATTTTGTTAAGAGTGGCATAAACAAGAATGAGATAAAGAAAAAAATGAATGCAGAATATGGTGATACTTACTGGTATTACAATATCTTCGCAACTAAAGTAATATAGTGATTCATACGATGAAAAGATATCTTCACATATACATACAGCTCATAGCTGTTGCTGCACTGTTGTTCACCTCATGCCAGTCTCATCCTGACGTTCCTTCTGCGAGCAAGGAAAGCATGACGTTGCCTGCCATCTATCCTGACTATTGCGATGTCACCATTCCTTGCAACATTGCGCCGCTTAACTTTATGCTTCCTGCAAAGGAATACAGTGAGTGTGTGGCAAGATTCACCACGCCAGACGGTAAGCAGCAGACTTACGGCGACGGAGTGAAGGTGCTGATTCCAGAAGACGAATGGCACACTATTCTCGATGCGTCAAGAGGAAAGAGCATAAAGGTGGAAGTATGGGGCAAGAAGAATGACGAATGGCTTTCGTTTATGCCTTTCAATATTGATGTTGTCGAAGATCCTATAAATGAGTATGTTTCATACCGTCTGATCGACCCAACTTACGTGGCTTGGAGCTATATGGAGATAGCTCAGCGCAATGTTACCACATTCGAGCAAACTCAGATCTTCAATAATGAGATAACCAGCAATGACAGGGAAAAGGGGCAGTGCATCAACTGCCACAGCTACCAGAACTATAAGACTGACAATATGCTCTTCCATGTACGTCTGTCTAATGGGGGCACTGTTATAGTCAATGACGGCAAGGTGTCGAGAATCAATCTTAAGCGAGAGATGAGTGCCTTCGGAGGGGCTTATCCTTCATGGCATCCGACGGCTAAGTTTGTTGCATTCTCTGCCAACCAGACACGACAGGCTTTCCACACGGCAGACCTCAACAAGATTGAGGTTTATGACCTTACGAGCGACCTTATACTCTACGATGTGGAGAAAGATTCCGTTACCAATATCTGCGAGACGGAAGAGACTCTGGAGGTTTATCCTTCATGGTCGCCAGACGGAAAATATCTCTATTATTGCCGCACTCTTCCGCTGCCAGAAGACTTGAAAGACAAGGACATCCGCTCTACATACTCACATCTGCAGTATAATCTCTACCGCCGTTCGTTTGATTTGGAGACACGACAGTTTGGTGAGGAAGAGCTTGTCTATGATGCAGCTTCAGCCAACAAGAGCGCAACATTGCCTCGCATAAGTCCTGATGGTCGCTATCTGCTCTTTGCAGAGGGGCAATACGGCTGTTTCCATAGTCGTCATCGCGATGCTGATGCGGTCTGCATAGCATTAGGCGATAGCCTGACTAATGCCTATGGCCAGGAGTCGCACCTCGATTTATCACGCGCCAACAGCAAGAATGAGTCTGACAGCTATCCAACATGGTCAAGCAATGGTCGCTGGATAATGATAGCAAGCCGACGCGAAGACAACACCTACAGCCGCATCTATTTCTCTTACTTCAAGAATGGAAAGGCGGAAAAGGCGTTCCTCTTGCCACAGAAAGATCCAGAGCATAATACTTGGCTTCTTAAGAGCTACAATCGCCCAGAGTTCATGGTTGAGCCTGTTCGCATCAGTGTTAAAGAGTTCAGCAAAGTATTTGACAAATAAGTTTGCAAGCGATTCATACAAATGAAGTATTTACATTATTTATACACCTTCATATTCGGAGTTGCAGCCCTTCTCTTCTTTGGCATAGCATATCCACACCATCTGCATTATCAGGAGCAGTTTCAGCTGTTTCTCTTCGACTGCTCCTACGCATGGGACATCATAAAGCTTCCTGGAGGAATCGCCGACTATTTAGGACGCTTCTGCACACAGTTCTTCCTCTTTGCATGGGCAGGAGCATTTATCATATCCCTGCTTTTTGCAGCTGTGCAGCTCCTGACGCTCAGACTTGCCAACTGGGGAAGACTCTATGGTGCGAGCTACCTCCCTGCTTGTATGCTTTGGTTCTTCTTGCTTGACGAAAACGCATTGCTGGGCGGAGTATGGGCGGTATTGATCACGCTCCTTGCAACGTGGGGCTACGACAAATTGCCAGATGGATGGATGAGACGCATTGCATTCATCCTCACCATTCCATTGCTATATTGGATGGCAGGTCCAGTCAGCGTAGTGTTCTTGCTCTTGCAGATACCGCATAAGAGACTGCGCAACACTCATCATGAAATAATTGCATGGAGTCTGGGCATGTGCCTTTGTCTATTCTTGCAAATCGTCCTGTCGCACTATCTGCCAACAGCAGCTAATAGTCTGTGGACAGGCATACACTACCACCGCTACCCTACCGTATTGCCGCAATTCCTTTGGTATTCAGCCTTATTACTCGTTCTACTGCCACTTCTTGCTTCAGTCTTGCAACGTTGGACAGCACGCTCCACAGGATTTTTGTTCCCTCTTATTGGCTTCATTTCAGTTGCCATCATCTTTGGCTCATTGCTGTGGCAGAACAGCAATTTCAAGGCAGAGAAAGTGATGCACTACGACTTCATGGCTCGCCATCAGCAATGGAATCGCATTCTCGAAACCATAGACAAAGAGAAGCCCAACAACCAGATTGGCGTCACTGTACAGAACCTTGCTTTAGCCATGCGAGGTCAACTCGTCGCTCGTGGCGGCGAATATAACCAAAACGGTCTCTTAGGACTTCTGCCTGAGGTTCAGCGCGATGCCACCAGTTCTCTCCCTACTGCTGAGGCACTCTACCAGTTGGGCATGACATACGCCGCCCAGCGTACAGTGTTCGAAGCTCAGGAAGCGATTCTCGACTTCCAGAAGAGTGCTCGCTGCTACAAGCGCCTGGCACAGACCAACCTCATCATTGGCAGCTACGAGGTCAGCCGCAAGTATCTCCTCGCCCTGCAAAAGACTCTCTTCTATCGCGATTTCGCCAACGAAACCCTCGCTCTCTTGGGCAATGAAAAAGCCATAGCCAAGCATCCAGAATACGGCTATCTGCGCAAGATGACTTACGACAAAGATTTCTACTTCAGCGATCAAATCACACCTCAGATGCTTCAAGACCTGTATCTCAGCAATACAGACAATCGCATTGCCTACGAATATATGATGGCTGCATTCCTTCTTACTGGCGACAGCGAAAACTTCTACAAATTTGCTTCTGTGAAACAATGAAAAAGACTCTATATTTCCTCCTCACCATCTTGGTGTTAACTGCCTGTACATCAGAAAGTGTCAAGGATGCACGTCAAGAAAGCACGTTTCCGCACATCTATCCAGACTATCTTGGCGTTACCATACCAGCCAACATTGCTCCTCTCAACTTCTGTATGGACAGCGAGGATGCATTGCTGGTCGATGCTGTAATATCTGACCGTCACGGCAACACCCTGCACAGCCAAGGCGAAGAATCTACTGACTTCGACATCGACGAATGGCACTCTCTGCTTGGGCAGAACTGCGGTGACTCGCTCAGCATCACAGTTTCCGCAAAGCTCGCTGATGGCTGGCACACATATCGTGCTTTCTCCATTTACGTCAGCCCAGACAGCATCGATTACGGTCTCTGCTACCGACTCATCGAGCCTGGCTATGAGGTGTGGAGCAAGATGGGTATCTACGAGCGTGATCTTTCTTCTTTCGATGAGCATGCTTTGATTGAGAACACCCAGTTCGAAGGCTGCGTAAATTGCCACAGTTTCAATCGTGGCAACCCTGCCGACATGAGCCTTCACATTCGTGGCAGTCATAGCGCCACATTGCTGCGCCACGACAATGGCGACCTCACTGCCTACAACACCCAAACCGATCAGACTCTAGGCTTCTGCGTCTATCCCTACTGGCATCCATCAGGTCGCTATGTGGCTTACTCCACCAACACCACAAGCCAGATTTTCCATATTGCACACCGCAACCGTATCGAGGTCTTCGACTCAGCGTCTGACCTCCAAGTATATGACATCAGCAAGAACGAGCTTCTGCTTTCGCCTATACTCAAGCAGGATTCCATCTACGAAACCTATCCCGTCTTTTCCGCAGATGGCCGCTCTATTTATTTCTGTGCGGCACGAGCCCTCCCACAAGGCAGCCAGCAGCTCGACTCCATTCGCTACAATCTTTGCCGCATAGACTTCGACCCTGACACGGGCAACTTTGGCACACGCATCGACACAATCATCAATGCCGAGGCTCAGCGCAAATCAATCTCTTTCCCTCGCCCTTCCTACGATGGCAAGTACCTGTGCTATACTCTCTCCGACTATGGACAGTTCAGCATCTGGCATCACGAAGCCGACCTCTACATGCTCGATCTCTCCACAGGCAAGAGCCGAGCAATGACCGAGGTAAACACCGATGACACAGAATCGTTCCACAACTGGAGCACAAACTCACGCTGGCTCGTGTTCAGCTCACGCCGCGACGATGGTCTCTTCACTCGTCCTTATTTCTGCCACATCGATGCCAACGGCAGCATCAGCAAAGCGTTCATGCTGCCACAGCAAAACCCTCGCCGCTTCTACCGCGAACGCTTCCTCTCCTTCAATGTGCCCGAGTTCATCACCGCTCCTACTCGCATAGACAGCTACAAAGTAAGCCGCCTCATCAATGATGAATCTCGAAAGAACTTTGGAGTGCACAGATAGAGAAAAACAAGGGTTAGGCGCACCAGCAAAGAATAAATGAGGTGCGTATAAGAACTAACCTTGGCACATCAATTCAATGTAAGCATCACAATGTGTGATTTTTGAAGAAGAGTTACCTATTGCCAGTGAAGGATATAATAAATTTCGTGCCATGTCCTTCCTTGCTTTGAACATCAATATTAGCTTTGTGGAGAACCATGATGCGCTGAACGAGAGCCATACCTATTCCGTGTCCACCCTCTGCATGGTTGCTGCCACGGTAGAACATACGGAAAAGATTCTTCTGTTCGGATGCTGTCATGCCTTTGCCTTCGTCGGAAAAGGTAAGGATAAGATTGCAAGAGGAATGAATTACGATGTTGCAGGTGTGGTCTTGTGAATACTTGCAGTTGTTCTCCATGAGGTTGCGGAATGCAAGAGAGAGTAGGTAGCGGTTGGCTGTGACGGACGGAACCTTCAGGCACTCTAAATCTTCCTTAAAGGGAGACTTATCCATCCGTGTAGAATCTTCCTCCTTGAAGGAGGATAAGAGAGGGTCCGCAAACGATAGATTGATACTGTATTCTGGCTTTGCACGAAGCATTTCTTCGATAACGTCCATCAGGAGTTCATCCACACGGATGGACTCCATTTGTATTTGCGATGCGTCGTATTCAGCTCGGGCAAGGTTCAGTAGCCCGATGATGGTGTCTGACATTCGTGAGGCATCGTCAAGGGCACGGCTGATGCGGGCTTGATAGTCTTTGGGAGTTCGCTCTTTTTGAAGTGCCAGTCCCAACTCTCCCATGATGGCTGCGAGTGGCGTGCGCAGTTCGTGAGACACATTGCTTGCAAACATCTTTTGTGCAGTAAGAGCACGTTCAATGGGGCGTATGGTAAGCTTTGCGAGAATGTAGCCAACGATAGCCATCAATATGATGGAAACGAGGAAGATTGTGAGAAGAGTGTTGCGGAGAGCCATCATGTTTGCCTCGCCATAGCCATCGTGAGCTGCTGCCGTAATGACATATTTCTCTTTATACAAAATGCCAACTGCCTGGTAGCCTTTCTCCACGGAAATGTCCATCTCGCCTTCCTCGCATATCTGTCGTATCATCTCTGCTGTCTCTTTCACGATGTCATGCTCTGCTGCATCATGATAGAGCATCTTGAAGTCGCACGTATAGACAGCCACCTCGACCTCGTTGATGAACTGTGTGTTGTTGAGGTAGATGTGCTGCATGGTGCTTGCATCCACTTTCTCTTCAAGGAAGAGGTTGGCTTTCGTTATTGCCTCTGAGCGCAGTGTGCCTTGAAATGCCTCCTGACGTGCTCGGTCGCTCACTATGTATATGATAATGAGCGAAGCAACGAGTACGACCGACATGAAGAAAGTGTACTTGAGGGTTAGCTTTAGTTTGTTATTTTTCATCTTTGCAGAGTATAAAACCTATTCCTGGTTTTGTATGAATGAGTTTTACAGGAAAGTCCTTGTCTATCTTCCTACGCAGATAGTTGATATAGACATCAATAAAGTTTGTGCCAGTGTCGAAATGTGTATGCCATACATTGTCCTGAATATCGGAACGGCTTACTACGCGTTCTGCATTCTCCAGAAGATATTGGAGCAAAGCGAACTCTTTTGGTGTAAGATGGATAACAGCACCGCCTCGTGTGCATTCATGTTTGTCAAGCTCGATAACAATATCTGCATACTTTAGTTTATTAGCTATAGATTGTTGTTTCACAGAACTGCCTCTTCTTAACAACACCCCAATTCTTGCCAACAATTCGCGAAAGTCAAACGGTTTGGTCATGTAGTCGTCAGCGCCAGCATCAAAGCCTTCGAGTTTGTCGTCAGTAGTTCCGAGCGCTGTAAGCATCAGAATGGGAATCTGAGGTTGTTCGCTACGAATGCGCTTACAGAGTTCTATACCGTTCATCCCTGGCAGAATGATGTCGCTGATCACAAGACTAATCGCCTCTCCCTCGCTCGCCATAAGCCGCAAAGCCATCTCTGCATCATACGCCAACAGCACATGATGTCCAGCCTCCTCAATGCCAGTCCTGAGCAATGAAGCCAATCGCTGATCGTCTTCTATGATTAATATGGTGTGCATAGTGGGTGCAAAGTTACTCTTTTTTCGTTAATTATGAATCAGATATGTTATTAGAATCTCATTAGAATTTGCTCTAATGATTTTCTAATACCGTTCTAATTGTTCTCTAACAGGTGTTTTCTCATAATGGTAGTACCTTTGCAGCCGATTTCAAGAAACTGATTGTTAAACTATTTGAAAAAGAAAGGAAACAAAAATGATGAAGAACCTTTTCAATTTCAAGAAGAGCCCTATGACGAGGGCTGTTTACAACAGCGAGTATGCAAGGTTTGCATCTCGCCAGTCGCTGGAGAATGTTTACAGTGCGCTCAACTCGCATAAACGAGGATTGGGTGAGTACGAAGTGGCGAAACAACGCCGGAAGTTTGGCGAGAACATTGTGGTGCACGAAGAGCGCACCAATCCTATGAAGCTGTTCGTGTCGGCATTCATAAACCCGTTTATCGGTGTGCTGACAGCATTGATTCTTATATCGTTCGTGCTTGATG
>JAZRYI010000068.1:0-14776 GCA_045600665.1 Bacteroidaceae bacterium | reverse complement strand
CACCCCCGAAATGCAGAATCAGGTTCTGCGCCAGCATCTCCTGAGTCACGTCAAACGAGGTCACATACGAACCCACAGAATTTCTGTGGTCGTATGCAAACCAATCCTTTGGCGGTTCGCCAGTCACGTATGGCTCATTGCGCCTGAAAGGGTATGGAATATTCGTGTAGATAGGCTTGCCGTATCCTTGCATCTGCCAGTTTCCAGGCACGTCTATCTTGTCCCACTCCGTCACGTCATAATCGTTCTTGTAGAACTCCACAGGTCGCGAATCAGGATCCTTCGACCAGTGAAAAGCCCACTTCCCATCAAGCGACACAATCTCCTTGCATTCAGCCTCCTTCGAAGGTAACTGAAGGGTGCTATGATATGGCAACTTATTAATACCTAAGACATGAGGATTCTCCCAATCAACAAGCGTGTGCTGAGCCGACGCTGCCAAAGCGAAGGCAAGGGGCAAAACTGCTGATGCTATTCTTTTCTTCATATTCTATTCAGTTATTATTTCAATATCCTCATACGCTGCTCTTTCGCCACTATTCATGCTCTCGGCATCGATGCGGAGCAAGCCAGAGCTGACAGGAGAGATGCTGACGCTCTGCCAGATTGGGTTGTTCACGATGTTGGAGAACTCTCCTTCGCTGATGCGTTTCCATTCGCTGCCCATCATTGCCCAGAAGGAGTAGCGAGTGATGACGCCCTTGGCTCCTTGTCCTTGCGGAGGAAGGTAGCGGAAGCCCTTCACAGTCTTTGTGCCTTCGAGGTCTATCATGATGGAGCGAGATGGGGAGTCGTTGCTGCCCACCATGAAGATGTTGAGCTTTGACGAGAACTTTTCGCCCGAGTTTGGAATGTCGGATGTGAGTCTTGGGGCATGGAACACACCCATGCGAGTGATACGGAAGCCCCCCTCTTGCTCCCCCGAGGGGGAGTTTTTAGTATCTGTTATGGTCATGCGCAGTCGGGTGGCTGTCACCTCTGGGAAACAGATGATGCGCTTTCTGCCAATGGTTTCAAGTCCGTCGCCCCAGTCGGCAAGCTCATCCTTCAATGGCACCCAAGCACCATCCACGAATGCTTCAAGCGTGAATGCCTTCACTCGCTGCCCACGACGTATGTCCTCACACGCCATGAAGCGGTTGAAGGTCGTTGGACGCTTGAAGTTGAGAATGAACGTGTTGTCGCCTTCCTTCTTTGGCTTTATGCCTTTGGCAAGGTCGTGGTCAAAGATTTCATGAACCATGTTCGCAAACACCGTTCCGCGTATGCTGTCAATAGGCGAGATAAGTCCATTCGGCATGATGGGGAAGTTGAGCAGAAGCGTGCTGTTTCTGCCAACCGACTTATAGTATGTGTCCATCAACTTCGAGAGCGACTTCACATGACCATCCTCCGTAGTATGGTAGAACCACCCTGGGCGAATGCTTGTGTTTGTCTCGCCCGGACACCACACATCTCCATCCTCCATGCCATAGTGCAGGTCGCCCCATTCGGGATCCTTCGTGCTGCTCATCAAGCTCCAGTTGCGATGACCAATGTTGCCAGCCTCTGTGCCCACCCAGCGAAGGTCGCCACGGCGGTTGGCGCCATCGTTCCAGATGACGCAGTTAGGTTGCAGTTCGCGTATCATCTTATATGTATCGTCCCACTGATAGTATGTCAAGCGGTCAATAGTGCGCGTCTCGTTCGCACCGCCATACCAGCCGCTGCCACCATTGGCACCGTCAAACCACACCTCAAACACATCGCCATAATTTGTCAGCAACTCTCGGAGCTGATTGCGGAAATAAGTCACATATTCTGACTTGCCATACTCCGCATGATTTCTGTCCCAAGGCGAGAGATACACAGCAAACTTCAGCCCATATTCCTTGCACGCATCGGCAAGCTCGCGCACCACATCACCCTTGCCATCCTTCCAAGGCGACGACTTAACTGAGTAGTCGGTGTATTCCGATGGCCACATGCAGAAACCGCAATGATGCTTGGCTGTGAAGATCACGCCCTTCATGCCAGCCGCCTTGCAAGTGCGCACCCACTGGCGAGTGTCGAGGCTTGAGGGATTGAAGAGCTTCACGTCCTCGTTGCCGAATCCCCATTCCTGATCGGTGTATGTATTGAGCGAATAATGTATGAATGCATACATCTCCATGTCCTGCAATGCCACCTGCTGCTTCGTTGGCAATGGCCCACACACCTTCTGTGCATGAACGGCGAAACTGGACACTATAAATAATAAAATAGGTATTAAACTTGCTTTTTTCATATTCTCTCGTCCTGCTTATCTCAATATCTTCTTTCCATTCTTGATGACTATGCCACGCCACCCGTCAGTGACCGCAGCTCCCTGCAGGTTATACATCCTGCCATCTTCTTTCGCATCACGGCTGACAGCCTCAACGCCCGAGGCATAATTCCACCTCGTTGCGCTCACACCCTCGCTGATGCCATCCATAGCGTGCTGATTGATTACCTTGCAGGTGCTTCGGTCGATAAGACCTCGATCGCTGTTCGTGTCCCAAGTCATAGGCACGCATCCGGCATTGATGGCATATTTCGTCACGGTCTGATACCATAGCTTCACCGACGCATCATGCTTCGCCTGATTCTCGCCACTAGGCATCTTGCGCCACAAGCAGCTGTATTCGCCGATGATGGTCGGAATGCCTTTCTGCGCAAACTTCTTCTTCATCATGTTGAACTGCTGCATCACCCAGCTCTCTTCGCCCCATGTGGCATTGTGCTTCGAGCCGCTCACATGGTTTGCCGCGCCCCAGTAGTATGCCATATTGCCCCACGACTCATCCTTCTCCATCATCACGAAATTGTAGGGGCCATAGAAATGCACCTCTATCATCAGCGCATCAGGAGTGGGATCGCTGAGCTTGTCAATGTCGAAATAGTTGCATGTATGCTCAATGTTTGTGTCTGGTCCCTGCACCACGAGGATTCGCCCCTCGTTGCCCCCGCCAGTGGCGCGCACAGCATCGATGAAAGCCTGCTCGTAGCGGATGAGGGCAGCAATCTTGCTCTTGTCGTCGCCAGCATTCGGCTCGTTCAGTCCGCCAAAGAGCAAATGCTGGTCATAATCCTTGAATCGCTCAGCTATTTGAGTCCACAGCTTTTTCATCGTCTCGCAGTTCTTGGCCTGAGTAGCCTCCGACAGGTCGCCAAACGAGTTCTCCACCCAGCCATTGTCCCAGTGGTCGTTCAGCAACACGTACAGCCCATCCTTGATGCAGTAGTCCACCACCTCCTGCACACGATCCATCCATGCCTTGTCTATGTTCATGTCAGCGTCCGTGTGCATGTACCAAGAGCACGGTATGCGCACGCTGCGGAAACCCTGATCGCGAAAGCAGTCTATCACCTTCTGCGATGTCTTCGTCTTTTGCCATCCAGTTTCCCAATCCAGCTTGTTGCTAAGCCAGTTGCACGGACACGCTTCCATCGTGTTGCCTAAGTTTATGCCTGGAATCATTTCGCCAGCAACATCCATTGCCTTCTGAGCCATTGCCGACCATCCTGTCATGGCAAGCATCAATATCACAAATAGTTTCTTCATATTCTTGTTTTTTTCGGTTTTGCGGTTATGCGGTTGTACGGTTATGCAGTTGTGCGGTTGTATGCACAAGCCGCATTTCAACTGCAAAGTTAAATAAATATACGAACAAGCATCACACTTTATGTTTCGAATATGGGAAAATATGTGTTTTGGGCAAAAAAAACATGGTATTAATTCTTGCTTTTTGTCTTTTATAAAAGATAAAAACGCTATCTTTGTACAAAATTTCATTTATAAAAGACATGGAAGCTATACAAAGACTGCATTATATTGACAGGATTGCGCATTATATAGGAAAAGACACTATCATCATTCTGACTGGTCAGCGACGAGTTGGAAAGAGTTTCGTACTGCATTTGTTCAAGGAGAAAGTGTTTGAGAATTCCGAAAACAATGTCATTTATATAAACAAGGAGAAGAAGGCTTTTGACGACATCAAGACCTACCATGACCTGAATGCTTACATAGATGCACGCTGAACTACATTCTTGTTGATGAGATTCAGGATATTGATGAGATTCAGGATATTGATGAGTTCGAGAAGAGCGTGCGCAGCTATTACGAAGAGCCCGACATTGAACTCATTGTCACTGGAAGCAATTCGAGTATGCTCAGCAGCGACCTCAGCACGAAGATTGGTGGGCGATACAAGGAAATCCACATTCAGGCATTGAGCTATCAGGAGTTTCTCGTTTTCCACAATCTTACGGATAGCGATGAAGCATTGTCAAAGTATATACAATTCGGAGGTCTGCCAGGGTTGGTACGCTATGGCTTGGACGAACAGGATGCCCAGGAATATCAGTCTGATGTCATCAACACCGTTCTGCTGAAGGATGTCATCATGCGCAATCAGATACGCAACATTCCGTTCCTCGAGAACTTGGTGCGTTTCCTTGCCGACAATGCCGGCAAGATCATTTCTGCCAACAGCATAGCCAAATACATGAAGTCGCAGGGCGAGACGATTACTTCTACAGCCATCATCAACTATGCCAAATTCCTCTGCGATGCCTACATGATCCACAAAGTCCACCGCTATGACATTCACGGCAAACGATTGTTTGAGAGCAACGACAAGTTCTACTTCGAAGACCACGGCATACGCAACACTCTTGCAGGCGGCAATCGTGAGGGCGATATCGAAAAGGTCATCGAGAACGTCATCTACAACCATCTCATCCGCCTTGGATATGAAGTCACTGTGGGACAGCTGCAAGCTGGCGAAATAGACTTTGTCTGCACGAAACCAGTGACAGGTCGCGTCTATGTTCAAGCGAGCTACATCATTGCCGATGAAACTACCCACGCCCGCGAGTTCGGCAATCTCCATGCCATAAAAGACAACTACCCTAAATATGTCATTTCACTGACTCCTTTCGTGAGGAAAACCGATGACAATGGTGTCACACATCTGCACCTGAGGAAGTTCCTGACAGAAGGGCTGGGTTAGGTGCTGCCCAGAATTGCTTGGTGTCGAGCTGGAAGTATCTTCTCACTTCTGCCGCCTTTCTTGAATCGGCAACAGCGTGAATGTGAAACTTCTCCGGGCCTCGGCAATACTGCCCTGACTGTCTCAGTGCGTCCACATAGTTCTCTGTTTCTTGGTCGGCAGCGCAGGAAGAGCCGCCGACGCAGCTGCACAGACAGGCATTAGCACACACAATGAATATGGTGCCCATGATTGCATTGATATAATCTGATATCTTTGTCATAGTTCATTAAATAAAAATCTGTCCCTCCATCACACTCTTCTCCTTCTTCGGGAAAGTTGCGTCGTATGCCTCAAAAGCATCCTTGTTCTCAAAAGCTACGTAGTAGCCCTTTGGCGTGTGGTATGTTCCCTCCACCCCATTGAGATAGCCAGGCGTGAGCTCTTGGGCAAGGAAGTAAGGCACCACAGCATCCTTCGGCTCTGCATGATAGTGAATGCCCAGGGAGCTGGCAAGCACGAAGCCAGCATGTTTGTAGAAGTCGATGTTGCCCTCCATGCAGAGAACGCCTATGGCCTGCTCCTTAGCTCGCTCAATGGCATACTTCAGCAGCTTCAGTCCATACCCCTTTCGCTTGTAGTCTGGGTGAATGCTGATGGGGCCGAAGGTCCACGCAGGGATAACGCTTCCGTCCTCTTTCACTATCTCTGCCTTGGAGAACATCACATGACCGATAATTCTTCCACCCTCCTCCATCACAAAGTCAAGCTCGGGGATGAAGTCAGGATTGTTTCTGTACTGATTGAGCACATAATGCTCCACGCATCCCGGTGCATACACATTCCAGAATGCCTCACGCGTAAGGTTCTCCACCTCACGATAATCCGATGGTTGTTCTAATCGTATGTTCATAGTTGTTCATTTTCTTATAACTGCTATTGATTTCTCGTCTCTGGCATTCTTTGCCATTGTTGGGTGCAAAGTTACGACAAGACATGCATTCTTGCTTGTATAAAACGGACAAAAGCCACATCAGAAAGATGAGCGTCCTTACGAGCAAAGGACAACCGTCCTTATGGGCAAAGGACAATTGTCCTTTGCGGTGAAGGACAACTGTTCTTGCGGAACAAAGAAATTAGTGACTGTGGTTACTTAATTGGTTTAATGTTGTTCTATCAACTCATGTATCTGTCCAAGATGCAAATTGAGATGGCTTGTATAACCAATAATCATATCGTGTAGTGTGACCCGATTTCCTTCGTAGTCAATCCAATAGTTGTTGAGTTCTGTCTCATTGACTGAACGAATTACTTGGCAGATATGGAGGTTGTAATACTTCCATAGCGAGATGAGTACATCCCAATCCTCATGCTGATAATCCTGCAGTTCGAGCCAAAGGTCATTGTCCTGCGTATAGTCAGGGAACACGAGCATCCCCATCTCGGTATTCGGCATAGAGTGTCCACAACGTGGAGCGTATTGCAAGCGTACCATGCGTTGATGGTTGTTACTTGCAGAGTCAGTCAGATGCCCGATGAGCATTTTGATGCTGCGGTTCTGGTGATTGAAACGAGTGGTGATAATTTCTTCGGCAAGCCCTCTCAGAATGGGTTCTTCCCAAAGGATTATGTTTTGTATTTCTTCTATAATATCGTTAAATCTATTCATCTGTTATTTCGTTCAAAAATTATCAGGACAAAACCGATGATACAAAGGGTGGCTTAACTATCTTCTCTACATATTCGTTCCAGAACTTTGGACACTCTTCCGGTCCTTTCTTGAAAGCAATCTCACGGCTCATGCCGATGATCTGCTGATCTTGCTACTCAATGCTTCTCTTCTTCAGTATGACGAGCTCTGCATCAGCACCGTCCTTGCCGTATTCGCTGACGAGGATATACTGCTCGCAGCAGGCTATGCCGTAGCAAGACCCTCCCCGGCCCTCCCTTAAAGAGCGGGGGTTTATAACCTGATTGCCCCAGTAGGTGGCATTGTCGTCGAGCAGGCGAACCTCGTTGCCATTGATGGGGTAGGACTGATTGATGAACGAGCCTTGAAGGATGTAGAGGTTGTCAACGTGGAGCCCTGGTATGCCGAGGGCATTCACTTCGTCAATGAAGATCTGCTTCAGCGGATGGTCTGCATGAGGAAGGTTAGCATCGTCGCCATTCCAGCGCTTGAGGGTTGGGAAGAACTTCAGCAACTCCTGCTTATACTCGCAGGCGGTGAGGTTCATGCCTGTGTTCTTGTTGTATTCATCCACAAACATGGAGCAATACTCTGCCATCTGCTCCATGGTGAAGTTGCCTGTGAAAGCTCCGTCCTTGTAGCAGTAGATGCAGTAGTCTTCGTTCTTGCTCTGATCGGCATTGGTGCCGAGAATTTCGTGTGTGAGCGGCATTCCGCAGCTCTGGCAAAATTTCTGTTCCATAGTCATTTATATGCCTGTTATTAGCTTTGTTTTATCCGAGCAAAGAACGAAAAAACTGAACGAACAAAGGAACCTTTAAATTTTTGAGTTTATTTTTCGTTCAGCTTTGTCGGTCTTTGTCGAATTAAAAATTTTCGTCTTTTGTTTTTCGTTTTTGTTTTAGTTGTTACTATTTACTCATTCGTCCTGCCGCATCACGACCTGCACCTGTTCCTTTGTATTTGCTCTGCTGAGCATTGAAGGTGTAGCGGAGGGAGACGCTGAGGCGGTGACTGTTGGGGCGGTTGTGCTGAGTGAGAGTGTAGTAGCCACAGTCCATCTCGATGTTCTGCATGTTGCGCTGGAGGACATCAGTCACCGAGGCACGGAGGCAGAGAGCATCGTTCTTGAGCCAGCACTTCTGCACCACGAGGTTGAGGTTGCACGATGTGTCCATCATGCGGAAGTTCATCACGTCGCCTGGAGTCATGATGCTGGCATTGCACTCCAGCTGCCACGAGTGCTTGAAGCGGAACGTGTTGTTGAGGTCGAAGAAGCCTATTGGCTCTGTGTAGCGCACCACTCGCTCTCCGCTTGCCTCGCGAGGGTCGGCGAGCGTGAACTTGTTGAAGAACTTCTGCACGCCGATAGTCCAGTTGGGCGAGTAGCACCCCCATGTGGGCGAGGCGGAGAGGAAGGCGGCAAAGTTGCGGACAGGGTCGGCAAGGTTGATCTGCTTGATGAGGATCACGCCCTCCTTATTATATATGTATGACCACTGAGAGATGGAGTTGTCGCGCTGCTCGTAGGACATGTAGAGGTTCATCCACTTCCAGCGCACGTTGGCATCCAGCTCGTGCCGGGTGGCATTCTTCAGCTTTGGGTCGCCCTGCTGCAGCGAGTATGGGTTGAGATACAGAATCGCCTCGCTGAGTTGCCAGTAGCTTGGGCGTGAGGTTCTCATGCTGTAGCTCAACGATGTCTGCCAACTGCCCCACTGGTTTGCCCATGAGAGGGTAGGGAAGAAGTCGTCGGTGTGGCGGCTCATGCTGTTGGCGGAGGTGAGCAAATCGTCATAGTCGAAGCCCACATGCTCATAGCGCAAGCCTGCACTGAAGTTGCCTGCTTTTGGTATCTGGCAGGCATACTGCGCAAAGGCTGCTATGTTGTCTTCCTGCACTTCCGAATCGGAATTAGGCAGGGCAAGCCCCTCCATCTGGTACTTGTTAGTGCGACTGACGAATGTCATCTCCGAGCCAGCCTGCAGCTGTCCTCGCCACAGGGGATAGCTCAGCACCAGCTTGCCGGCATACATGCGGTTGGAGGTGTGGTTGGAGGTGGAGTAGTTTGCCAAGGCGTTGTTACGGTGTTCCTCTATGCTCTGTTTCTCAGTCGTCTTGTCGGTCATGAAGTCGAAGTTGAAGTCAATCTCCAGCTTCCCCACCTTTCCGTTGTAGTAGGCATTGCCCTCCCAGTTGTAGGGAGTGTGGTCGCGCTCTTCTTGATACGCATTGTTCTTCTCTATGACCTTGTCGCTGCCGTCGGCAAGATACTGCGTTATCTCAGACTCCTGCCATGAAAGCATTGGCACAACGAACTTGTCGTGACGCTCAAGGCGCGCACCAACGGAGTGATTCTCTGCCACCTGCCAGTTGAAGCCAAGGTTGTAGTCCAGTCCTTCGCCGCGCCAGTCGTGACGGAACTTTGATTCCTGCTCTATGATGCGCAACTGACCATTGTCGGCGAAGTAGCTCTTCTGCGAAGGGGCTGCATCGTTGGGGCTGTCCCATTTCCAATAGTTTGCCATGCCGAAGAAGTCTATGTTCTTGTGGCGGTAGCGAAGGTTGAGCGTTGCCCCAGGATCGGCGAAGTCATAGCGCAGATTCTGCTGATGCGAGAGATTGACGTCGTAGCCGAAGCCTGTGCCTTCGCGTCGCGCGGTCTTTATCCTCACCACGGCAGGCACTGTGGCATCGTACTGTGCGCCAGGATTGGTGATGACCTCCACTTCCTTGATCTCTTCCGAGCGCAGTCGCTTCAGCTCGTCCTTGTCCTGCATCTTCCTGCCGTTTATATAATATATAGGTGTACCCTTGCCCAGCACTTCGAGGTCATCGCCCTTCTGCGTCATGCCTGGCACCTTGGCAAGCATCTCCTTGGCTGAGCCCGACTTCTCCAGAGCCGAGCCTTTGATGCGTGTCACCATCGAGTTGCCCGTGAGCTTTGTCTTTGGCTGCTGGCCTTTAACCACTACACCACTGAGAACGAACGTAGTGTCCTCTACATTCACCATCATGGTGTCTTCTGATTCATACATGCTCATCCCTTTCACCTCTGCCGAGAGGAAAGACGAGAGAGCTAATGTTGCTGCTAATGTCTTATTCATACTTTTTCCCGTTTATTGAAAATCGAGCGCAAAGGTATGGCAAAAAAAAATGTCCGACTTGTATAAATCGGACATTCACTCATTCTGGCGTGTGATAAGAGCGGTAAACAGGCATCACGCCTCGCTTGCGGACAGCTTCGAGCGAAGCAATATATTCGGTAGGCGAGATGCCCACTATGTCGTGAAACTCATGATTGAGGTGGCTGTGGTCGGTGTAGCCATTGGCATAGAGCACATCGTCCAGGCTCTCGGGGGCTGAGCGTATCAGCTCGTTGGTGGCATTGCGGAAACGCATGATGCGCTGTATCTGCTTCGGGTTCATGCCCACATTGTCCATAAACACGCGGCGGAACTGACGCTCGCTGAGACATGCGGCAGCTGCCAGCTCTGTGGTGCGCACATCGGGCTTCGCATTCATCAGCTCAAACACCCTTTGCAGCTGTTTCAGGTAGGGCGAGCCCTGCGACTTGACAAGCTGTTGCAGTATGAATTCCTCTATCATGCCAATGCACTCGTCGGCGGTGTCTGCATCGAGCACATGGCGCTTCAATGCCTTGAACTCAATGCCCTCAAGACTCTCGAAATCAACATTGTCGTAGGACAGCGCCTTGCAGGGCATGTTCATGATGGCACCAGCGGCATAGGGGCGAAAGAACACGGTGATCAGTTCCACATCCTCGGTGGAACTGATGTGTATAGCCTTGTCGTAGAGTCCTGTCACAGAAGCTTTTACACTCTCCTGCGATACGCTATCCACATCGAAGGACTTCTTTCGGTGAAACATCCAATGAAGGCAACCGTCAGGCAGAATGATATTTGACATTCTGGTGTCGGTCGTCTTCAGAATCCAGTAGTGATGCACAAACGGTTGCAGCGCTACGGATGGCAATATAACTTCTGCCGTTACCACTGGGAGGTATCATTAACGAAATACAAAATTACTATCTTTATTTTGAATAGCAAAAAAAACGCCCGAAAAACTTCAAGTGGTGGAGGACATGCCTGCATTTCTGGAATCTGCACGCTAATAATTACGAATAATAAATAAGAAGACAAAAAAGAAAGATGCTTTTACTTTTATATGTGCGAAATATTCTGTAATTTTGCAGTCAAAAGGAAAATAACAAATAAAAATGCCGTTAATTCTGCCAGATAACCTGCCAGCTGTAGAAGTGCTGAAGCAGGAAAACATATTCACAATGGGCTACAAGAGAGCGGACTCGCAGCAGATCCGACCTCTTCGCCTTGCTGTGCTCAATCTTATGCCAATCAAGATTACCACAGAGACCGATTTCATACGCATACTCTCCAACTCTGCGCTGCAGATTCAGGTGGAGTTCATGAAGATAAAGTCGCACACCAGCAAGAACACTCCCGTGGAGCACATGCTTGCTTTCTATCGCAACTTCGAGGACATGAAGAAGGAGAAGTACGACGGTCTGATCGTGACTGGCGCGCCTCTTGAATTCATCGACTATGAGGATGTGACTTATTGGCAAGAGCTGCAGGAGGTGTTCAACTGGGCGCACCACAACGTGACCTCGACCATCTACGTTTGCTGGGCAGCGTTTGCAGGTCTGTACCATTTCTATGGAATACCAAAGTTCAACACGCCTGCCAAGGTGTTTGGAGTGTTTGAGCACAACATGCTCGCTCCTGAGCTGCCTATCTTCCGAGGATTCGACGATGTGTTCTTCGCACCTCACAGCCGCCATTGCGAGGTGCGACGCAAGGACATAGAGAAAGTGCCGGGGCTGCACATCATAGCTGAGAGCGACAAGGCTGGAGTGACAATCGTAGAGGCTCGCAACGGACGCGAGTTCTTCATCACTTGCCACTTGGAGTATTCGCCTCTCACTCTCGATGGAGAATATAAGCGAGACGTGGCTAAGCGACTGCCTATCAACATGCCAAGCAACTACTACCCTAACGACGATCCATCGAAGGCGCCTATAGTGCGATGGAGAGCTGCTGCAAACCTGCTCTACACAAACTGGCTCAACTACTACGTCTATCAAGAAACTCCATACAACATTAACGATATCAAAGAGTAAGGAAGAAGCCCCCTCACAAGACTCCTCATGGAGTGACATTGAGCCACTCCGTTCGTCCCTGCCCCACAAAGGGGAGGAGCATGAAGTGACCAGAGATAATATAAAGAATCGGATGAGAGCAATTGAATTACTTTCGCCTGCAAAGACTGCGGATATCGGCATCGAGGCAATACGCCACGGTGCTGATGCCGTATATATTGGTGCTCCACGCTTCGGGGCTCGTGCCGCTGCGGGAAACTCGATTGAGGACATTGCCAAACTGGTGGAATTTGCTCACCTGTACAAGGCTAAGGTGTATGTGACTGTCAACACCATCATTTACGACAAGGAACTGCAAGCGGTGGAGAAACTTATCCATCAGCTATGGGATATTCATGTCGATGCACTCATCATTCAAGACCTTCGCATCCTCTCGCTCACTCTTCCCCCCATCCCGCTCCATGCCTCGACACAGATGGACAACCGCACCGTGGAGAAGGTGCGGAAGCTCGGCGCATTGGGCTTCCCACAGGTGGTGCTGGCTCGCGAACTCACTATCGATGAGATTTCTGCCATTCACCAAGCATGTCCCGACACAGCACTCGAAGTGTTTGTGCATGGAGCGCTATGCGTAGGTCTGAGCGGCAGGTGCAACGCAAGCGAGGCGCTGTTCGGCAGAAGCGCAAACCGTGGAGAGTGCGCCCAGGTGTGCCGCATGAAGTATGACCTCATAGCCGAAGGCAAGACCATCGTCAGAGGAAAGCATCTTCTCTCGCTCAAAGACAACTGCCAGATTCACAACCTTGAAGCATTGCTCAAGGCTGGGGCTTCGTCCTTGAAAATCGAAGGACGACTGAAAGATGTGGATTATGTGAAGAACATCACAGCGGCTTATTCGCAAGCACTCGATGCCGTGATAGCAAAACATCCAAAAGAGTTCTACCGCTCTTCCACAGGGCATACGAGCTTGACTTTCGAGCCAAACATCTGCAAAAGCTTCAACCGTGGATTCGTGAAGAACGTGAACAAGCCCGATGCAAACCTCGACACGCCGAAGTCGCTTGGAGAGCCAATAGACAAGCGCACTCAGCTGCACAATGGCGATGGACTTTGCTACATTGACAGAGGAAAGCTTGTAGGCTTCAGAGTGAACAACGTGGAGACGTTCCGATTCCCAAGCACAGCGAAGGCGCTTTTCCGCAATCAAGACCAGATGTTCGATAAGCTGCTGAGCAAGCCATCTGCTGATCGCCGCATCTGCGTTGACATCACCGTGGATGAGCATGGCATAACCATGACTGATGAAGACGGCATAACCGCAAGCATAGCAACCGAAACGCCTGCAGAACTTGCCCGCACTCATCAGACAGAGAACATACAGCGCCAGCTCAGCAAGCTGGGCGACTCTATCTTCGAGGCACGCACCATAGATGTGAGATACAAGAAGAACTACTTCATCCCGTCATCCACTCTCACCTCATGGCGACGCACCCTCACAGAGCAGCTGACTCAGGAGCGACTCCGATTCTACCCTCAGCAGCAACAATGCCATGACGCTATTGAGCCACACAGCTCTGCTGCCGAGATCATCGCATCTCTCACCACGGTTCCCTACGAGCTCACTCATCCAAAAGACACGCCCGTCATGCTCTGCAAGCATTGCATCCGCCGACAGCTTGGCATGTGCCTGAAGGAGGGAGGCAAGCCGATGGCTCTGCAACTCCGACTGGACAACGGCACTACGTTCCGTCTTGATTTTGATTGCAAAAACTGCATAATGAAAGTGATTCTATGAAGAAGCTACTATACTTGATACTAACTCTGATGACTGCCTCTTGCATAGGTGGCACCATCAGCAACAATGATGCTGCATCGCCAAAAGATTCTGACTCGATTGCCACAATCGTGAACATAGTCGATACCACCAGCATCACCGACAGCACGCTTCTCTCGCTTTCGCCTCAGCAGGTAGATTCCATCATTTTCCGACTCACTCACCATTATTCCAACAACTTTAACTTCATAGTCAAAGCCGACTCGCTCACTCTCACTCCGCGTGATGGCGACCTGATACAGGACACTTGCAAGGTGTATGATGGCGACCTCATCGCTGTGGCTGAAATCAAGTCTATGCCGGGCGACAGCATCGACTCCATCTGGGTGAAGGTTGCACACGATCAAAACACGATGGGCTGGATTCCTGAGCAGGAGCTGCTCAGAGGCACTACGCCCGACGACACCATCTCACAGCTTCTCGACGCACTCTCCACTTCTCGCGCCATCTGGATGTCAGCACTCGTTGCGCTTGGCATCGGTGCCTTGTTCTTCCGCAAGTCGAAAACGAAGAAGCCTCAACTCTTGAAGTTTGACGAGATGGCAAGCCCCTACCCGCTCATCTTCATCGGCACCATTGCCATCTTGGCATCGGTGTATGCGTCAGTGCAGAACTTCGTGCCAGAGTTCTGGCAAGAGTTCTACTACAACCCAACGCTCAATCCGCTCATACTCCCGCCTATCATGGCAACGCTAGTCACGCTGATGTGGCTTGTGCTCATCATCTTCATCGCTGTCATCGACGAGGTTTACCATCATTTCTACCTCATCCCTGGCATCACTTACATTGCAGAACTGTGCGGAGTAGCCATGTTGACCTACCTTATCATTAGTTGGACAACCCTCATCTACATTGGCTACGCCCTCCTATTCATCCTTATTGCCACACTCTTCTGGGCATATTTCCGTGTCATCCTCCCAGAAGCCAGCAAGCATGAATAGACAAATATAATATAACGTGAGTTCGATGAATTGTTTCATGCCTTCGGCCAATTAGAAAAACCAAAAAAAACAAAAGAAAACAAAAGGAAAACCATAATGTTTTTTCTTGTTTTTGTTCTGTTTATCAAAGGTTTTTCTTAACATGGCGGTTCTTTGCGAGCAAAGCGCTTCGCG
>JAZRYI010000067.1:0-44842 GCA_045600665.1 Bacteroidaceae bacterium | reverse complement strand
TATAGGCTTTGAACATACCGTTTCCAATGACAATAGCGCAGAGCATTATGAGCTTGGCATGGAAGATCAGAGTGCTGGAACCAACCGTGTGCTTGGTGTTGAGGCTGCCGTTTTTGATGCCATACAGAAGAACACCCTCCTGATGATTGACGAGATGGAAGCATCACTGCATCCTGAGCTTATGGAGTTTGTCATCCAGCAGTTCCTGCGTGCTGACAGCAATAGCCAGTTATTGCTTACCACACATTATGACGGACTGCTTCGTCAGATAGACGATCTTATCCGCAAAGATAATGTGTGGTTCGTGGAGAAAGACAAATCCGGTGTTTCCGACTTGTATTCCCTTACCGATTTCAAGGGCTTGTCACGTATGTCACCAAACAGCATCTGCAATGCTTATCGTCATGGACAGTTTGGCGCCCATCCTAACATCTAATCACTATGGCACGTAAAGACAGAAAACAAAAAGAGAAACGTCCGTCTATGCCAGTGGTTATCGGTGCAGGCATAACGGAGCAATGGTACTTCACCCATCTCAAAAAGCTGAAGGAACTCCAGATACAGATACGTCCTCGCTTCTTTGGCGATGAACACATGCACGCTTTGACGAAGAATGTGGAACATGTCCTTGCAAGTGAAGGACGTGCAATAGTCGTATTCGACACAAACATACAGGCATGGGATGCAGGTGAGAAGACTCGCTACGAGGCATTCATGAAGAAATACGGAAAGGATGAGCGTGTCATTATCTGCGATAGCCTCCCTTCTATTGAATACTGGTTCCTTTTGCACCACCTCAACACAAACCGTTACTTCGGAACGTCGAAGGCTGTAGTCAAGGAATTGCTTCACTACATCCCTAAGTTCGAAAAGACAGAACGTTTCCTCAGCACCCAAAAATGGGTTGAAGATCTTTGTGCAGACGGAAAGATGGAACTTGCAACCACAAGAGCACTAGCATTTGGCGATAAAGGAGAGTCGTACACCAACATACCAAGGTTACTACAGTCATGCACTCCTCAACCAACTACCTACAAGAAAGGCTGAACACATGTCGAGCAAAATTAAACCTACAGACTAAGGGTCTGGGGCTATTGAGCCCTATTTCTGCGTAAAAAATGCGTAAACAAACTATTTCAGTTAGGGGATTTTTTTGAGATTCAAAGGAAATGGTAATTTTGTAAAGCACTGATAATCAGCATTGCTTACAAATAACGAAATCTCATAGAGTATCACTTTGCGAGACTCATAACCTGGAGGTCCTTGGTTCAAGCCCATGCTGGCCCACCTCTAAAAATCAAGCACTTGCGATTGTTCGCAAGTGCTTTTTTCTTTCTCTTGCGTAAACAAACTATTTGAGTTTACACACTTTTAGCGTTTGAGTTAACATAAGACAACTTTATACTTCATAACAAGAAATGTATCTAATCTTCTGCCCCAGCAAACTTATTCATGCCACGAATCATGTGGCGGAGGGAACCGATGAGCTCCTGGCTCTCCTGAAGGATGTGGATGGTGAGGAGGAGGGTGTTGAGATTTGCTGTACTATCCTGTATGCTATCCAGAGCACGCTTGCGGTCATTCGAGATTTGCAGCTGAATGGTGGTGCAATCGTCACGAAGTGCCTCGGCATTGGTGAAATCGCCTGTTTCGAGCATACTCAAAGCTCTATTGTATAGGTTCAGCACAGATTCCTTTGCATCGATGAAACGTTCATGGTAGGCATCGGGCAGAGGTGAGAAACTGTTGCCAACATGCTCTCGCAGCGGCTCGTTGATTCGCTTCAGGCAATAGAGCATCTGCTGGCAGGAGTTGGAGCCAAGGAAGTACCAGGTGTTGCGGCTGATCATCTGCATTGGGTCAAGGCGCTGCATGGTCACGATCTCTTGCTTGCGCTGACGCTTGAGCGACTTGCGCTCATCCTCGATGAGTGAAGATGCTCGGCGCAGAGGCTGGTATTGTTCGCGAAGGAATGCATCGGTCATGCTGCCGTAGGTGTCAATCACGAACTTCAGGCGAGAGGCATTGCCATTGCGGATGTGTTCGCAGAGCAGTCCCCAGATGATTGCCTTGTCCTTGCTCTTGAGGATCTGAGAGAAGAGGGAGTCTGACGTTGACTTTGACGCTGAAGCTGTCTTCATATTGCTGCGAACAAGCAGATAGATGGCAAGGATGATGGCCAGTGCCATAGCGATATAGCTGCCGAAGTACATCGTGTTTGTCAGGAAGAAACAGAAGATGAATGCTGCACCTGCGGTGATGAACCAGCCACCGATGACGCTCAGCACACCCGTGATGCGGAACACGGCAGACTCACGGCTCCACGCTCTGTCGGCAAGCGACGTGCCCATTGCCACCATGAAGGTGACGTAGGTGGTGGAGAGTGGCAACTTGAGGCTTGTGCCAATAGCTACGAGAAGACCTGCAAGCACCAGATTGACGGCAGCACGGATGAGGTCGAAAGCTGCGCCCTGTTCCAGTTTCATCTCTTCGCTGTTGAATCGAGTGTCAATCCAATGCAAGAGGCTATCGGGCATAATCTTAGTGACGAACTTTGAAGTGGCGTTGCTGTTGCGCACCAATGTTCTTGCAACAGGCGACGAACCGAACATCTCATCGCCTTCATCCTGACGACTGAGGTCAACGGAGGTCTTCACCACATTCTGCGCTTTCTTTGAGAAGATGAGCGAGAGCACCATCACAACACCTGCAAGTATGAGGAAGATGGTAGGAGTGTGTGCGCTGTCCATCAGCGATTGCATCATGAATGCATCGGGATTGTCAGAGCCGTTTGCTACATAGTCCTGATAGGCTTCGAGTCCTGTGAGTGGCACACCGACGAAGTCCACGAGGTCGTTGCCAGCAAAAGCCATGGCGAGGGCAAAGGTGCCGAGAAGAACAACGAACTTCAGCACAGGAAGCTTGAAGGCACTCAAAGCTGTCATTATGACGCTGAACACCAACACACCGCCTCCGAGTATGTACCATGTGTTTTCGTTTATCAGCTCTTTCAGTTCTGGCGACATGAACGAACTGCCTTTCAATCCGTTGATGAGCAAGAACCAGATGATGCTTGTCACGGCAATGCCCGAGAAGATGCCAATCTTCAGCGAACTGCTTGTCAGTCCTCCCATCTCTCCATTGTAGGCTGTTGTCTTGCCATTCACTCTATAGGTAAAGGTGAACACCATGCGGCTAATCCACATGACTACTGTACCGACCACGAAGGCAATGGCAACGCTGAGGAAGATACCCATGATGACTGAGATTGCCTTCTCCGTATTGAGCAAATCACCCAGTCCGAGTAGCGTTCCGTCGTCTGCTGTTGCACTATGAGCTAACTTCAGTATTGCTATTGCAAATGCACCTCCTAACAGCTCAAACACCATGCTCACCGTAGTAGATGTCGGCATACCAAGCGTATTGAAGATGTCGAGCAGAATAACATCCGTCACCATAACGGCAAGGAACACGCACATCACCTCATAGAACGTGTAGTACTCTGGCGTCATGATGCCATGGCGAGCCACATCCATCATACCATTACTCATGGCAGCACCGGCAAACACGCCCACTGCCGCTATAATCACTATCGTGCGGAACTTCGCCACCTTCGCGCCAATGGCAGAGTTGAGGAAGTTCACCGCATCATTGCTGACACCAACCACGAGGTCGAACACTGCCAGCACACAAAGGAATATGACTATTCCAAGAAAAACCGTATTCATATTTTTTTATTGTTTGGTGGTTTTGTGATTTGGTGGTTTTGTTTTTTAGTTTCCGTTTTACTGTTATGAGGTTATAGGGCCAGATAGACCAAAATACCAATGAAAAGGACTACTACTGCCAAGCGGAACCAGTCATACCACCGCTGAATCTTCTTTGCTTTTTCTTCATTCATAATATATTTTTTTTTATGTTATTATCACATCATTCTAATTTCCCCCTTCGGGGGGCTAGGGGGCTATTTGTTTTGCCAGTTCATTGATCACTCCATCAGCCAAGCCAACCGTAGGCACCATGATGCTCTCTGCCTTAGCCACCTCTGCTACCATGAGGAAAAGCTGGGCAGCAGGCACGATGACATCGGCACGATCCTCACGCAACTCATATTGCTCCATGCGCTGCTCCACAGAGAGCGAAGATAGATGCTCGTAGAGTTTTGACAGCGAGCTGACCATGAGCCTTTCTGCCTTCCTCTCGCGCTTTGGGGTGAGTCGATAGAGCTTGTTGATATTGCCTCCCGAACCAACAATCTGTATATTCTCAAAACCTCGGCAAATGCCAGCAACCTCCTCCTTCATGCCATCCCAATCTGCCTGGCTTATAGATCCTGACAAAAGACGGAGTGTGCCAATATTGAACGAGCGGCTGTCGATGAGCTGCCCATCGCACACCAATGAAATCTCCGTGCTTCCACCGCCCACATCCATATACAGAAGGTTGCCCATTGTCGAGTTGTTGCTATCACGCAAGATGCGAGCCTCTTCATCGCCCGTGATGATGTCAATCTCCATCTTCATGTTCTTGCGGATATGGCGCAGAATCTTATGCCCGTTCTTTGCATCACGGAATGCCGCCGTGGCACAAGCACGATAATCCGTCACATTATATATTATCAGCAACTGGCGAAACACTTTCATCGTGCGAATCAGCTGCTTTTCTCTTTCTTCGCTTATCTTGCCTATGCTGAACACATCAATGCCCAGGCGAAGCGGCACACGGAGGAACTGCAACTTCTTCATGCGCAGAACCGCAAGTCCATCGTCGGTTTTCACACGCTCCACTTGCTTGATAAGGATTCTTGCAGCATTGGAACCGATGTCTATAGCTGCAAGATTGAATCTGTCGGGTGAAATTTCTCTTTTCATATCTCTTTTTCGTTTTAGTCGTTAAATCGAGTCATCGAATATTCGATTATTCGTTAAATCGAATTATCGTTTATCGTCATCGTTATAATGCTCATACAGCGCCTCTTGGCTTCTGAACTCCATGTCATTGTCCCGCCATCCTGTCACCAATCTTCCCTGCTTCGTGTCGTAAAGCCCATAATCCACGATGGTGAGCAGTTCTTGCTGAATGTCCTTGTCGTAAACAGGCGCCACAACCTCCACTCGCTGGTCCAGATTGCGAGGCATCCAGTCGGCAGAGCCAATGAAATACTGCGGCTCGCCTCCGTTGGCAAAGATGAAGATGCGCGAATGCTCCAGGTATCGGTCTATAATGCCCACAATCTTCAGCCTGCCGTCAAAATCCTCGCTATCCACCAGCGAGCAGTTTCCTCTCACAAGCGCCTCCACCCTAATTCCAGCCTCTACAGCCTCATAGATTTTCTGCACCATCTTCGGCTCAGTAATGTGGTTCACCTTCATCTTTATCCATGCAGGCTTGCCAGCCAGATGGTTCTTTATCTCGTTGTCCATCAAGCGGAGGAACTTGTCCTTCATCTCGTTTGGCGAAACCAGCAGTTGCTTGAACTTCACAGGCGAATAAGGTTTCTCAATGAACTTGAACACACGCTCCACGTCCTGCACAATGTTCCTGTTGGCAGTCATCAGCATCACGTCCGTGTATCGCGAAGCATTGCCCTCATGGAAATTGCCCGTAGAGACCACGGCGATGTTCTGTCCGCTCTTGAAGCCGATGTGCGTAATCTTTGAGTGTACCTTCAGTCCCTCCACACCAAACACCACGTTGATGCCAGCCTCCTGCATCTTCTTCGACCAACTGATGTTGCTTGCCTCGTCGAAACGCGCCAACAGTTCGATAATCACCGTCACCTTCTTGCCATTGAGGGCAGCGCAGATAAGTGCACGTATCACCTTCGAGTCTTTCGCCAGCCTGTAGAGCGTAGTTTTGATACTCTTTACCCTTGGGTCGATGGCTGCCTCATTGAGCAGACGAATGTATCCATCAAAACTATGGTATGGCACATGCAGCATACGGTCTTTCTCCCTGATCACCTTGAAGATGCTTTCCGCATAATGCAGTCCATTGTTTATTATAGGCTCCCACTTCGGATAGGTCAAGTCCTTCTTTCCGCAATCAGGAAACGACATGAAGTCACGATGATTCTGATATCTGCCTCCAGCCACAGCCGTGTCCAACCTCGCCCCTTCTGCCAACAGCGACTTGATTCTGCGCAAAGCTCCATTCGGCATACTGCTGTCATACACAATGCGCACAGGGCTGCCCACCTTCCTCGACATCACGCCCTTCTGAATCTTCTGCATGAATCCCTCGCGCAGGTCGTTGTCAATCTCCATCTCTGCATCGCGAGTGAACTTGAAAGTCCACGCTTCAAAATGCTCGCATTGCACCCCTGGGAACACCAGCGGCAAGCACGCCCTCACCACATCGTCCATATACATCACGCTCACCCACTTTCCATCCTCGTTTTCGTTATCGTCATCGTTATCGTTTTCCTTCCCGTCTTCGTTTGGAACCACAAACCACCTTCCCACCACATTCACTGGCAATGGGAAAAGCGCATAGCGAGCTTTGCAGCCCTCACTCTTCATGCGCACAATCATATAGATGTTGTCGTCAGCCTCCTTGTCGAAGTCGTGCAGATTCTCAAACCACACAGGCGAAATCCTGCCAATCAGCCTTGTTCTGTAAAACTGATGCACACTCTGCCTCTGCCCCTCGCTCAGCTCATCGTCTCGCAGTATGTGTATGCCATTTGCCGCAAGTGCCGAGCGCACACCATCCACCGCCATCGCATACTCTTTTGCATACTTGGCATTCATTCGGTTTATCACCTTCAGCTGCTGTTCGGCCCTCTCTGCCTCAGCCTTCACCTCCTTCGTTGGGTGGTCGTCAGCCAGAGCTGCTACTCTGCCCAGATTTGCCATCCTGACACGAAAGAACTCATCAAGGTTGTTGGAGTATATGCCAAGGAACGACATGCGTTCCAGCACAGGCACGCTCTCACGCTGTGCCTCCTCCAGAATCCTGTGGTTGAAGAGCATCCACGAAATGTCTCTTTCCACATAGTTTTGTTTAGTTAGTTTCACCATTGTCAATTTGAAAAAATAGCGCAACCAGACACCAATGCCTGATTGCGCTGCAAAAATCACAAATGACTGTTACATAGTCATTACAAACTTGTGTCATTTGTATTGCAGATGCCCTTGTAACAATATCTTCACACGTTTGTAACGGTTTTGTAACATCTTCGTAATACTTTTGCAACAAATTTCAAAACATCGTATGGACACATTCCTTAACCTTCTCTCCCTTCTGGGATCACTTGGCCTCTTCCTCTTCGGCATGAAAACGATGAGCGAGGGACTGGAAAAGTTTGCGGGCGATCGCCTGCGCAGTATCTTGGCAGCCATGACAAAGAACCGATTCATGGGCGTGCTGACGGGCATCGTGGTCACGGCTCTGATTCAGTCGTCATCTGCCACCACGGTGATGGTGGTGTCGTTTGTCAATGCTGGATTGATGAATCTGGCACAGGCTATTGGCGTGATAATGGGTGCAAACGTTGGCACTACCGTAACGGCATGGATTATCTCTGCCATTGGGTTCAAGGTGAACATTGCTGCTCTTGCCTTGCCGCTGCTTGCCTTCGGCATTCCGCTCATCTTCAGCAAGCAGAGCAAGCGAAAGTCGGTGGGTGAGTTCATCTTTGGCTTTGCCTTTCTGTTCATGGGTCTCAGCTTCTTGCAACAGGCAGCGACCGACCTCGACATTGGTTCATTGGTAGCAACAATGCTCGCTAAGGTGGCAGATGGAGGGTTCCTCACCATCATCCTGTTTGTCATTGTTGGTGCACTTGTCACTATGCTCGTGCAAGCATCGGCTGCTACGATGGCCATCACGCTGATGCTCTTCGATATGCACATTCCTGGCTTCGGGCTGGAACAGGCGGCTGCTCTCGCCATGGGACAAAACATCGGCACTACCATCACTGCCCTGATGGCATCGATGACGGCTGGCACTCAGGCTCGCCGTGCTGCTTTGGCTCACATGTTTTTCAATGTGTTTGGTGTGGTTGTTGTGCTGCTGATGTTCTATCCGTTTTGTAGTGCTGTCAGCTGGTTTGTGGAGGACGTGATGATGGCTGGCTCTAACGACCTGTTCAAGCTATCGATGTTCCACACGGCTTTCAACATCTTCAACACGGTGCTGCTGATTGGCTTTGTGAAGCAGATAGAGAACTTCGTGTGCCGTGTGCTGCCGCTCAAGGAGGATACAGAAGAATATGGTCTGAAGTACATCTCTGGCGGCCTGTTCTCTACTGCCGAGCTCTCCATGCTTCAGGCACGTAAAGAGATTGTGCATTTTGCCGAGCGTTGCCAAAAGTCGTTCAACTATGTGCTCGACATGCGAAGCCATGATGATGATTATGACGACGATGGTTTCAAGAAGCTATTCAATAAGGTGGAGAAGTACGAAGGCATTACCGACAACATGGAATATGAGATTGCTCACTACTTGCAGCAGGTGAGCGAAGGCCGCCTCTCCGACGATGCTAAGCGACAGGTGCAGCGTATGCTGCGCGAGGTGGATGACCTGGAGAGCATAGGCGACTGCTGCTTCTCACTGGCTCGCACCCTAAGTCGCAAACAAGAAAACTGCCCAGAGCCTTTCAACCCTGAGCAGTTTGAGCAGATTCTCCGCATGGAGCACCTTGTCAGCGAAGCCCTCACCCTCATGACCGACACGCTTCAGCAACCAGAAGGCGAAGGGCACGACATCACTCGCAGTTACACTATTGAGAACGAGATAAATGAGCTCCGCACCCAAGTGCGCAACGACAATCTGCAGAACATTGCCACTGGTCAGTACGACTACAAGCTCGGTGCTTTCTACATCGACTACATCAATGGCTTGGAGAAGCTTGGCGACTACATACTCAATGTGGTGCAGAGCAAGGCAAGGCAGACGAGGGCGTAATCAATCGTCATCATCATCGTCGTCATCATCCCAATCATCATCGTCGTCATCGCCAAGATCGAGGATGAAGGACTTGGAAGATTCTTTTTCGTCGAGATCATCGAACGTGTCGATGATGTTGTATATCTCTTGTTGCATATTGGCGTGAGTTCTTTTTTTTAGAATCTGATCATCAGTTCGGCTACGAGTTTGTCTTGTTCGCTCTCTTTTGGAGTGCCGCCCGTTGGATACCAGTACTTCTCGTAGTTGAGACGGATGTCGGTAGGAAAATTGGAATTGCGGACAGAGAAGGTGAGGCCTGCGGTGAGGCGATGACGCTCAGCATCTGATTGCAGGAGTCGAGAAGAGCCTTCTGAAAATCCTTTCTTTCCGTCGCTATGGTTGTCCATGTAATCATAGCGAACGAGGTAGCTAACTGCTTGGATATAAGATCTCTCGCTCTTCAGATTCTGCTTGTAGATTGCCATAGCATTGATGGCGTTGCAGTCGTCAAAGGCATCTTTGGCGTAGAACTTGCGCAGATATTCTGCTTCAAGGTGAAGACCGCTTTGCTCGTAGTAGGCGCCAAAGTCAATCGATGTATATGATGCTTCACGGTTTGCAATGAGCTGATGCTGAATGCTTGGGATAAGCGCTAAGCCCTTGACAGGGAAGTACTGAATGCGAGCTGAGTATGCAGGAGAGGTGAACCATGCTGTCTTCTGATTGTCGAGATTGGAGCCATTGTACATACCAGCATCAACAGAGAGAATCTTGCCACCCTCGTTGTCTTTGAAGTCATAGCCGACTGCCGCACCTACATCACGCATATCGCCCACCTGCTTGGCGATGAACGAGCGATTGGCGAAATACTGTGCAGATGGATTGCGATGGGCATCGATGGAGAATGGCATGCGCTGCTGACCAAGGGTGATGCGGAGCGAACCAACTGGATTGACTCGTACCCACGCGTCCTTCATCTTGATAGCTGATTCGTCGCAAAGGTCAACTTCAAGCTTGTATGCCGAACGATTTGCAAGATTTCCGTCTGCCGACAAGCGTGCGTTGCGCACCTCGAAGCGGCTGGCTTCAAGGTCTGGCTGATATTCGTACTTGCCACGAAGAATGCCATGTATCTGTGGCGTTTGTGCATACACTGCTCCACCGCAGCATAAGAGGAGGGAGAAAATGCTTACTTTTACTTTATTCATGAAATACACCGTAACTCCGAGGTTTTGGTTCGCTCTCGGAATGACGGTGCAAAGGTCAGGAACCGTTGTTACAGAATTGTTGCAATGATGTTAAGTTTAGGTGAAAAAGCCGAAAAGTGTTACAATGTTGTTAAAGTTTTGTATGGCGAAGAAGGAATTGCTTTGTATTTTTCTATAATTTAGTAACTTTGCAATCAAATGATAAATACTTAAATAGTAAAATGTAAATGAGCAAGCGTATTCTTATCGTCGATGACGAACCCGACATTTGCGAGATTCTCCGTTTCAATCTTGAGATGGAAGGATATGATGTGGATGTAGCAGAAGGGGCAGATGAAGGACAAATCATATTGAACAGGAATCTGTCGGTGGGCAAACAGGTGGATTTAATCATGCTTGATGTGATGATGACTCCGAAGTCGGGATTTGAGTGGGCGGCAGAACTGAAACGCAATTACTTCACGTCAAATATCCCCATCATTTTCTGTACAGCAAAGACATTGGAGGAAGACCTTCTGCAAGGTTTTGCCCTCGGCAGCGACGACTACATCTGCAAGCCATTCCGCATAAGCGAGGTGAAGGCAAGAATAAAGGCGGTGCTGAGAAGAAGCCCCTCTTCCCAGCCATCTCCATTAAAGGGCGAGGGTGTAGATGCTGAAATCAGAACAGATGGGAACTCCATCATTTACGAAGGTATAAGGCTGGACCTTGACCGCAAAGAATGCTTCATAGACGGAAAGGAAGTTGTCTTCACGAAGCTTGAGTTTGAAGTGCTTGCCCTGCTGCTCTCCAAGCCTGGACAGGTTTTTTCGCGCGAAAAGATATTAAGCACTGTGTGGCCAAGCGACACAATCGTGCTTGACCGTACGGTGGATGTCAATATCACTCGCATTCGCAAGAAGATAGGGCACTATGGGGAGTACCTGCGCACAAAATTTGGTTATGGATACATGTTCAGTAAATAGCTTACTCCCCAACCTCACCAAGGAGAGGAGTAGCAGGAATGAAGTGCTAATTTATAGAAATGATTAAGACAAGGATTACAAACAAGATATTCATTGTGGCGACAATCCTCGCCAGCGTTTTCACGCTCTTCTTCGGAATATATGAATACAGGCGTGAACATGCCTTTCGTGTGGATATTCTCCATTCGCAGCTGCAGCTAAACAACTACCACTACTTGGAGAAAAATGGCGAAAAGGATATTCGCGTCACAGTAATCGACACCCTTGGCAACGTCATTTCTGACACGGAAGAAGCAAATGCCAAGCGCATGGGCAACCACCTGCTACGAGAGGAAATACAAGAGGCTATAAAATACGGCAGTGGCTATGCAATAAAAAGAGCATCACAAACCAACGGCGAGAAATACTTCTATTCTGCCACTCGCTTTGGCGACAAGATAGTTCGATCATCCGTACCATATTCTGCAGAGCTTACATCATCACTCGAACACGATTACACCTTTTTATATTATACTGCTGGCATACTTGCCCTCATAGCCACAGCTATGTACTTCCGTCGCCGCTACGAACATAGCGAACAGGAAAAGCAACGCATCAAGCGACAACTGACCGAGAATGCTGCACACGAACTGAAGACACCAGCCGCCACCATCGAGGGCTATCTGGAGACACTTGTCAGCAATCCTTCAATGCCAGAAGACAAACGGCAGAACTTCCTTGAGCGCTGCCATGCACAGAGCCGTCGCATGAGTCGTCTGCTTGCAGACATGAGTACACTATCCCAGCTAGATGCAACTCAAGAAATGGTGAATGATAAATTGCTGAATAGCAAATCCATTGATGCTGCTCTCATTCTGCGCCAAATAGAAGAAGAGACGGCAGCACAATTCCGAGAGCGCAACATACTGTTGCAAATGAGCATCCCCCAGACGCTCCCTATGCAAGGCGATGCCTCCCTCATCTACTCTCTATTCCGCAACATCTTCAGCAACACCCTTACATACGCTACCGATGCAACTTACTTCAAGGTACAAGCAAAAGCATCGGTCGGCAGATATCTCTTCACATTCATAGACAACGGCCCTGGTGTTCCCAACGAACATCTGCCCCACATCTTCGAACGATTCTACCGCATAGACAAAGGTCGTTCACGCCGCTTAGGAGGCACAGGCCTCGGTCTTGCTATCGTAAAGAACATTGCCCTGCAATACGGGGGCTCTGTCACAGCATCGCAAACTCCAGGAGGAGGTTTAACAATAGAGATTGAACTTGTATAGCCACAGCTCACAATGCAGAATTGCCTTGCATCTCTGTTCTCTACGGCTGTTGTGTAGAGTGGTATAGGTTTATTTTTCTCGGCATTTCTTTGACTGGTAAACATAAATCATTATCTTTGCAAAAAATTACTGATTACTAACTCTTACACTAACCAAACACCTATTATGAAAAGACAATGGCGAGGAATATCGCTGACAAGAAGAAGCATCATGGCATCGGTGACATCGCTGATGTTGATGGGCAGTGCGAATGCGCAAGACTTCAAGCTCACATCATCAGGGTATTTCAGCAATGAAGGCGTGGATGTGATGGCATTCGACGACATCTACCCTGAGGGACATCAGGGTGGAGTGAGCATCATCATGAACGGACGACGCATAGCTACGAGCGGAGACATCCGTCTGGAGGCTACGCCAGGACAGTGGCAACCACTTCCAAAACAAGTGAAGCGCGAGCTGGGCAGCAACACAATCACAGCATATATGCAATACCCAGATTCGGCTCGCCACTTGACGGGATTCAATCCTATGATTTATCCTGATCTCAATTTCACTTACACAGTGAAACTACAGAGCGTAGGCAAGGGATTTGAGGTTACGGTGGATTTGGACAAGCCTATTCCTGAGGCATTTGCGAACAAGGTGGGATTCAACCTGGAGTTTTTCCCTGGATACGCGTTTGGTCAACCTTGGATAATGGACGGGCAAACGGGCATATATCCGCGTCAGGCTAATGCTCCGTTGGAAACGACTAAGCCTAATCATCTGATGATGGGTGACTATCACAATGGGAAAACATCGAAAGCTGATCCTAATCATCTGATTGGCATGGGATATAGTCCTATCGTGGCTGATGACATAATAGGCGCGCCATACGCTGTGGGCAAGAAATTCACAACTTTCCCAAATGATCCGTATAGCCGTGTTACTATTGAATCTCACACGGGCGACCTGAAACTATACGATGGTCGCGTGAATCACAACAATGGCTGGTTTGTGCTCCGCAGCGAAGTGAAGACTGGCGTGACTAAGGGGGCTGTAAAGTGGACTATCACTCCAAGCGTGGTGAAGGGCTGGATGTCAATGCCTGTGGTGCAGACATCGCAAGTGGGCTACCATCCGAATCAGGAGAAGGTGGCAGTGATAGAGCTTGACGCTAAGGATAAGAGCACGAATGCGGTGAAGGTGGTGCGCATAGACGCAAACGGAGAGTCGGTAGTGAAGAGCATTGAGCCAAAGAGCTGGGGAAAATTCTTGAGGTACAACTATCTAAAGGCTGATTTCAGCGACATAAAGGAAGCGGGATTGTACCGCGTACTGTATGGTGAGTCCACCTCCCCTATCTTCCGCATAGACAGCAACGTGTATGACAGAGGCGTGTGGCAGCCTGTAGTAGAATATTTCCTGCCTGTGCAGATGTGCCACATGCGTGTAAACGAGAAATATCGCGTATGGCATGATGCATGCCACATGGACGACGCAATCATGGCACCTGCGATGAGCCACATCGACGGCTATGACCAGAAAGCCGATGCATACGGCAAGTATGGTGCAGGAGAAATTGTGCCTGGAGTAAACATTGGTGGCTGGCATGACGCAGGCGACTTCGACCTCCGCATCGAGTCGCAAGCGGGTGAGTCGTATATCCTTGCTCTGGCATACGAAGCTTTTCATCCTGATCTGGACGTGACGAGCATTGACCAAAAGAACCGCATCACTGAGATACATCAGGCAGACGGCAAGAACGACATTCTGCAGCAGGTGGAGAATGGCGCACTTAGCATTGTCAATGCGTACAATGCTCTCGGTCGCTTGTATCGCGGCATCATCTGCAACAAATTGCGCCAGTATGTGCTACTTGGAGATGCGTCATCAATGACTGACGGAAAGCTGGGAAACGAGGATGACCGATGGATATACACAGAGAACAATCCTGGACGTGAGATTTCAACCGCAGCAGAGCTGGCTGGCGTGTCGCGTGTGCTGAAGGGATTCAACGACACACTCAGCGTGCAGTGTCTCAACATAGCAAAGAACATCTATCGCAATACGCCAACAGACAAGAACTCTCGTTTGACAATGAGCAAGGTACAGACGGCAGTGGAACTCTACCTTGCTACTAGTGAGGATGAGTACATGAAATTCATTCTCGACAATCAGGACGGCATTATCAAGGACATAGCAAACACGGCTTGGTACACAGCAAGGGCTGAACTGCGATTTGCCGCAATGAAGGGCAATAAGCGTGCACAGAAGTTCAGCAAGGCGTTCCGTGCTGCACTTGGAACATACAACAAATCCATTGAGGAACAAGCATCAGAAACTCCGTATGGCGTGCCCTACCGTCCTGCCATCTGGGGTGCAGGATGGGATATTCAGAGCTTTGCGTTCCGTCACTACTTCCTCGCTTCGGCTTATCCGGATATGGTGTCAGCAGCGCCAGTGTTCAATGCCCTCAACTTCGTGCTCGGTTGCCATCCTGGCAACAATCAGGCATCGTTCGCCTCGGGCGTGGGAACGGAGTCAGCAACTACTGCATACGGCGCAAACCGTGCCGACTGGTCGTACATTCCTGGTGGCGTAGTGTCAGGCACAGCGCTCATTCGCCCTGATTTCCCAGAACTGCTTGAGTTCCCATTCCTCTGGCAGCAAACGGAATACTGCCTTGGCGGTGCGTCGTCGCACTATATGTTCATTGCTCTTGCAGCGCAACAAATGCTTAACAAATAATCACGAACTCAATATGAAAATTCTCTTTATCGGTGGCACTGGCACCATCAGCAGCGCGATTACTCGCCAACTGTCGCAAAAACCTGAAACACAGCTCTATCTCATAAACCGTGGCACTTACTCAAGTGAGGTGCCTGAAAACGTGAAAATAATTACTGCCGACATCAACGACGAAGCGGACGTGGCAAGCAAGCTGGAGGGCATGACCTTTGACAGCGTGTGCGACTTCATCGGTTTCGTGCCGGAGCAACTAGAGCGAGACTACCGCCTCTTCAATGGCAAGACAAAGCAGTTCATGTACATAAGCAGCGCATCTGCATACGCTAAGCCAGCACGCTCGTACATAATAAATGAAGGAACAGCTCTCGTAAATCCTCACTGGGAGTATTCACGTAACAAGATAGCATGCGAGGAGCTTCTGATGCGCCACTATCGCGAAGATGGATTCCCTGTGACTATCATACGTCCTAGCCACACATACTGCGAACGCAGCGTGCCTGTGGCAATACACGGACTGAAGGGTTCGTGGCAAGTGCTGAAGCGAATGCTGGATGGCAAGCAAGTACTGGTGCATGGCGATGGCGAATCGCTGTGGACACTTACCTGCAACGAGGATTTCGCGCGCGGATTCATTGGTTTAATTGGCAATACTCATGCTATTGGCGAGGCTTTCCAGATAATGAGCGATGAGACTCTCACATGGAATCAGATTTACCAAACTGTGGCTGATGCACTTGGCGTGGAGTTTAAGCCATACTATGTTTCGTCGGCATACCTCGACGCAGTTGCCCCACAGAACTACGACCTGGAGGGCAACCTGATTGGCGATAAGGCAGTGAGCGTTGTGTTTGACTGTTCAAAACTAAAGCGTGCTGTGCCTGACTTTGTCACGAGGGTTAGCTTTACTGAAGGATGCCGAAAGGCAGTGAAGCATATCCTTGCTCACCCTGAGCTGCAAGCCGAGGATCCAGAGTTCGATGCTTGGTGCGACCAAGTGATTGAGGCACTTGAGGAAACGAAAAAGAAATTCTGCAAATAATAATCATTATTCGTATTTGGCTGGCGTCACTCCATACTGCTTCTGGAAGCACTTTGAAAAGTAGGATGGACTTGAGAAACCAACCATATAGCATACTTCACTCACACGGTAGCGGTTCTCTTGCAAGAGAGCCGCTGCGTGCTTTAAACGTATCACCTGAATCATTTCGTTTGGAGTGACGTCAGCAAGCGACTTGAGTTTGGTGAATAGGCCTGTGCGCGAGATACCTATCAATGAGGCAATATGATCGACGGTGAGATCAGGATTGGAGAAGTTCTGCTCAATGATTTCCTCAAGCTTATCAAGGAACTCTTGGTCGCGAGGCGTGATGGTCATGAACTTGATTCGTGCATCATGCACCTCCTGCTCTTTCTGTATGTTGATTTCCTGAATCTCTTGCTCTTTCTGGGTATTGATTTCTTGGATTTCCTGTTCCTTTTGCGTATTGATTTCCTTGATTTCCTGCTCCTTCTGGATGTTAATCTCTTGAATCTCCTGTTCCTTGCGAGTGTTGATCTCATGAATCTCTGCCACGTGACGCTTCTCAGCTTTCTTCATCAATCGGCGAACTACATAGTAGATGAGTGCTAAGACAAGCAGGAGATAGATGATCTGCGCTGTAGTGTTCCAATAGAAAGGAGGCGTAATGACGATGCGTAAAGTGGAATCGGGCGAGAGCAAACCGTCATTGTTTGTGGCACGCACATGCAGGATGTATGTGCCAGGGGCGAGGTTTGTGTATGTGATACTGTGGCGATTGCCAGCGTTAAGCCAATCTTCATCGAAGCCTTCAAGATAGTAACTGTACACATTGTCTGACGGATGCAGATAGCTCATTGCTGAATAAGAAATGCGGATCACGTTCTCGCGATAGCTTAGGCGAAGTTCGTCAAGATAATTAAGGCTTATAGGTAGGATATCGCTGCCCACTTCTACTGGTCGGTTCAGCACCTCAAGTCCGGTGAACATTACCTTTGGCACTACTTCATTGTGATGCATATTGGTAGGGCGAAACGACAGGAAACCATGAGTCGTTCCGACGTATATCTCGCCTCTTTTGGAGCGTAGGATGGCTGCTGGCAGGAAATCGGTAGAAACGATGTTGTTGCCACCTTTGAACACCTGATCTATCTTTTCGCTATTGATGGAGAAACGACATAAGCCTACGTTCGTGGCAAGCCATAGGTTGTCGCCATCACATTCTATGCCAAGCACGTTCGACATTGTCTCGAATGCTTTCACATCAACAAACTTATCCTCCTTAGCATCATACCGCAGCAAACCATCAGAGGTGCCAACCCAAAGCGTGCCATTCGTGTCCTCAAAGAGGGTATTGACCATCTGAGGCATATCACTTGTTCCAGCATTCAATCTTGCTCCTGCATACTGCTTCCATTGACTGCTACGATTTGAATAGCACCACACGCCCGAAGCTTCGGTAGCAAACCAAACATTTCCCGATTGAGTCTGCAATATGTCCACGATTGGCGAATTGACCTTTTTCATCAATCGGAAAGTATTTGTTTTCTCTTCATATAAGCAAATATCGTTGAATGTCCCTACCCACAGGCGCGATTGTCTGTCTGCATACATTTCATACGAACTGGCATCTATCTTGTTGCCTTTCGCATCTACAAGTACAGGGATATGCGTTACAGTAAAGGTATTCACATCGACAATGTCCATGCCTTGAGCGTATGTTCCGACAAACATTTTGTCTCCGTACAAACACAACGCATGAACATTGGTTGTACCCTGCAAAGAAAAGGAAATACTCTGAAACAAATCTGTACTTGGATCAAAAACAGACAAGCCACCATCGTCGGAAGCAATCCAAATGCGACCGCGATTGTCTTCGCAAAAATGATTTATTACACTGCCAGAAATTGAGTTGGAAAACGGAGAGTGAACATAGGATGTGAAGTCACTGAACGAAGGATGGAAATAGTTTATGCCGCCATAGTATGTGCCTACCCAAGTTCCCGTTTCTCTATCACTGATGATTGGATAAACGAAGTTGTCACTTAGGGCACCGCGAGCCACATCAGACGCTTGATGATGACGTACTGAAGAATCAATGCTTGAATAAAGCGATAATCCATTATCCGAGCCAACGACAAAGAACCCTGCCGCAATTTCTTTTATGCTATGTGCATTATTAATGTGCGTCTTTTCTGCACTCGCCTCTATCACTGCAACTCTATTAGCAGAATTGAAACGAATGATACTGCCTTGAGCAGTGGCAAGCCACATATATCCGTCTTCTCCTTGAGTGAGAGCAATGGAAGCACATGACACAGCTTGCTGAGACCCGAAGTCAAGAACGTATGGCACGAAACGATTTGAAGTTCTTTCATACTTCACAATAGGATTGAGTGACCAATTAGAAGTCGCCCACACATTGTCAACATTATCTATATATATACAACCATATACGTTGTCTCCATTTGGAGTGGATATTTTCTCTATTGTACTGCCTCCTCTGCTCACTTTCACTATGCCTTGATCCATAGTAGCAACCCACAAATTTCCGTCCTTATCAGCACTTAAATTTGAAATATTGAGAGAGGAAACACGTATTTTATTATTGTTATTTTTGAAACAAATCACACTATCTGAGCACTGAGAATACAAATATAATCCGTTTTCTGTACCAATCCATATAGAATCACCCACCTCACACATCGCTGTGACTGTCAGTGCACGAGTTTTGGGATACTGTACCACTTGATGACCATCATACCTATTCACTCCTCGACTTGTTCCCACCCAAATATAGCCATGTTTATCTTGCAAAAGAGCACGCACAGTATTTGACGAAAGACCTTCATTTATAGACAAATAAGAAAAATACACAGCGGCTTCATTCGGCAATTGTGCATGCACAGTGCTTGTGCTTGCAAAAAGCATCAGAATTGCGTGCATTGCAGCACGGCAAATGACATTAAAAACACGACTCGGTAATTGCATATAAGTATGATTTTTGTTTCTTGGTGCAAATTTAATAAAAAAATCGTCCACCTAAGCAACAAATCCGTACAAATATAAATGTAACATAGTACTCATGAATGATTTTTGTATTTTTTTGAACTATTGTAGCATCACATAAGAAAAAAAAGCAGTTACTTTGCACCAGAAAATAAAAGATGTAAATAAGTTTATAAATTAGGTTCGGAAAAATAGCGTCGGAACAGACGCAAATAGCTGTTAGATTTGCTATATTGAAAAACTCTTAATTGTTCCAAAAATTAATAGGATCTAAAAAAGTAAATACTGGGATTAGCTAGTAAATATATAATAGGTGAAACAGAAAGAGGTAGGATCTGACGTGAGTCAGGTCCTATCTTGCTTTATTATATGACATAGTAAATATGGAGATTAGCTTCTCCTTAAACACAAAGATTTGCTAAACAAGTTCAACTGCTGTCACCTTCGGCTTTCCATCAGCAACCTGTATTGTAACCTTGAAGTTGAGGAAATCGCTGTAGATATAAAGCGGTATAGTCTCGTTCAGTTTTGGTTCGTAGTCAAACTTCAGCCTGATAGAAGAACCGCTCAGATAGTCCTCGGAAGGTCGTATAGCCTTATCTTTGTCGTTTACCTGATTGATTGAGAAGACAGGGTCTATGATGGAAAGGATACGAGGGAGCTCAATACGCAATTTCTTGTCCTTGCCTTTCACTATATTCTCTACTCCACTCTTCACTTCGTTCCAAATGCCTTCTCCATTAGCAACATTGGCATATATTTTTATGCCGCTCTCGATAGCAGAACGAAGCGTTTCACCATCCACATTGAAGTCTTCAAGCAACTGCTGCTTCATGCTGCTTGGCTGACGCTTCTTCGCCTTGAGCGATGTGTCTGACGCACGCATGTACTTGTAATCAACGTTGTCAATCCAACAAATTTTGTCATCGGTCATTGCAATGGCGCGAATGCGAGTAATATCGTTGTATTTCTTATCCTCATAGTTGAGTTTTACTGTGCCTATCTCAGTTTTGTCGTTGTGCTTGATGATGTTTACAGCAGGGAGCTTCTGTACGTCATACTCATCCTTATACATGTCAGTATAATGCAGGCAAAGGAATATGCGTACATTCTCCAAGTCAATGTCCGAGCGATTGTTGATGATTACCTTGATTTCGTCATCCTTGTCAGACAGTGTCCAATTCATGGTTGGCTCAACACTGACATCAAGGAAGGATTGCTCTATGAGAATCTGCTTGAAGCTGCTGTACATGTTGTCCTCGCAATACTGCATATCGCTGAGCAAGCAGTCGTATATGCCCTGATTGCCGCGACGGAAGAAGTGGTTGAATATCTCTTCCTTGCTCTGGTCTAAGTCTCCTTGCTGCGAGTAGTATTTTGCCTTGAGGAGGTTTGGGCTGAATATGCCAAAGCCTTCCATTGTGGAGCGATAGAGGCGAAGAAGATACTTGCCCTCCGACGACTTATTTAGGTATGAACGATGCTTGTACGAATCAAGCAAATCAGTGAGTTCTGATGCCTGACGAGGATATTCCATCGATGCCTGATCAAAGTAAGAGAGTGCCTTGCCATTCTCCCCCATGCTGCGATAGAGAATACCCTTGAGCACAAGAGCAGGTGCAGAACGCGACGGATACTGCTTGATGTAACTGTCAAGTGTATTTTCTGCTTCAATTAAAAACTCATTTGCCTCAAGTGGCTGCTCTGACAGGTTCATCTCGCGTGACAACGCTGAGAGCTGATTGGCATTTGCAACAGTATCGGATGATAAAGATAAATTGTTTGCAATATTTATCAGCGAAAGCGATTTCAGCAGCATAGCTTCACGATTGACAGGATAGTCCTTGAGAATCTCCTGTGTGCGGTTGTATGCATCAATGGAACGACCTGCATAGAGGTCAATGTACGCCTCGTCCTTCTTCAAGCAAAGTGCATCCCATTCTTTCATATACTTATAATATACAGGGGCGTAGCCTTCAAGGTACTCTATGTATGACATTCGCACGCTTTCAATTTCTTTCTCAAGCTTACTCTTCATATCCTTGAGATGCTCATACTCATCAAATGCCGCAGTCTGAGCCTTATCTATGCTGCCAACAACGCTCACAGAGCCGAGTGTGGCATCGCCTGTGCACAGCGAGCCTATCACACCTATTGGATTTATTTCGCCAGCGAATGTGGACACACCTGTTCCAGCGCTGCGCATGAGCATCCAAGCATCGTCAAGCTCAGCATACTGGTTCTTTAACTCGAATAAATGCTGAAGGATTGGGAACAACTTTTTTTTCTGTTCTATCACCTCTGGCGCCACGCGACTATAGTCTTGCTTTGCCACATACTCAAGGTATGAGACAAAGTCCTTTGACTGCGTCTGAGCCACCTCAAGAGCATTCATGAGGCGTACGGTCTCTTCTATGTCGTATGCTTCGCCTTTGGATTGCAGAGCTTCGTAGGCAGGTTCAAACTGCGCTGACGGAGTATAGTTGTCTAAGTCAATGGCTTGAGATGGACGGAAATATATATATGTGCACACTCCACAGAGGATGAGCGCGATGCCTGCAACGAGCAGAGCAATAGTTTTCTTTGTCATAATGATGCTTATATTATGATTGTGGGGTGTAAAGGTAATGATATTTTTCGAAAAATACGAATTGTAGGCAGAGAAAAAATGTAATGAAAAAGAAAAACGCAAGTCAGCACGATGCTAACTTGCGTTTTTTTGTATATAGAATATTGTGTGTACTATATTAGAATCCCTTTGCGAAATCCTCTGAGCTGTAGAGTGTGAATGTCTCTGTTGGATCGAATGGGCGACGCTCCATTGCCTGGAAGTCCTCACGTGCACCAACGATAATCTTTTCGAAGTCGCGAAGACCTGTACCTGCAGGGATGAGGTGACCAGAGATTACGTTCTCCTTCATGCCCTCGAGTGGATCGCTCTTGCCTGAGATTGCAGCCTCGTTGAGCACCTTTGTTGTCTCCTGGAATGATGCAGATGACATGAAGCTCTTTGAACCGAGAGCGGCACGAGTGATACCCTGGAGAATCTGAGTAGATGTTGCAGGAATAGCGTCACGTGTTTGGATGAGCTTGAGGTCGCGGCGCTTAAGTGCTGAGTTTTCATCGCGGAGGCGGCGTGCTGTGATTATTGCACCCTTCTCTACCGTTTCTGAGTCGCCAGCATCAATGACATACTTCTTGCCCCAGATGCGGTCGTTCTCCTCAAGGAAGTCGAGCTTGTCAACGATGCCTTCCTGAAGGAAGCGAGTGTCGCCAGCATCGTCGATGCGAACTTTGCGCATCATCTGACGCACGATAATCTCGAAGTGCTTATCGTTGATTGCTACACCCTGCATACGGTAAACGTCCTGTACCTGGTTCACGATGTACTCCTGAACAGCAGTTGGACCCTTGATTGCGAGGATGTCTGCTGGAGTGATTGCACCGTCAGAAAGTGGTGTACCAGCGCGCACGTAGTCGTTCTCCTGTACGAGGATCTGCTTTGAGAGTGGAACGAGGTATTTGCGAACATCGCCAACCTTTGAAGTAAGGATGATCTCGCGGTTGCCACGCTTAACCTTGCCCATTGTAACCTCACCATCGATTTCTGCTACAACAGCAGGGTTAGAAGGGTTACGAGCCTCGAAGAGCTCTGTTACACGTGGGAGACCACCGGTGATATCGCCTGCCTTAGCAACAGAACGTGGAATCTTGACGAGCACGTCACCTGCCTTGAGCTCCTGACCGTCTTCAACGATGATATGACCGTTGATTGGGAATGAGTATGTGCGGAGAAGATCACCTTCTGGAGCATTGAGGATGTGGCAGTAAGGAACAGCCTGACGATCCTTTGCTTCTGTTACGATGAGGTCGCGAAGACCTGTAGTTTCGTCGATTTCTACACGGTAAGTTACATTCTCCTTAACACCTTCGAACTTAGCCACACCGTCGAACTCAGTCACGATGACAGAGTTGAATGGATCCCAGTCTGCGATTACGTCGCCAGATTCAACGATAGAGCCTGAATTGAAGTAGAGGTTTGCACCGTAAGGAACAGGAACTGTAGAAAGTACGATGTCTGTATTTATATCGACAAAGCGAAGTTCTGCAAGACGACCAACTACTACCTGTCCATCAGGATGCTCTGCTGTAGGGCGAGCAACTGTGCGGAGTTCGTCGATCTCAATGCGTGACTTGTTCTTTGCCTTGATCTGAGCATTTGCAGCAGCGTTACCTGCAACACCACCAGCGTGGAATGTACGGAGAGTAAGCTGAGTTCCTGGCTCACCGATAGCCTGTGCAGCGATGACACCAACAGCCTCGCCCTTCTGAACCATGCGCTGAGTTGCAAGGTTGCGACCGTAGCACTTCATGCAGACACCCTTCTTGCTTTCACAAGTGAGCACTGAACGGATTTCTACGCTCTCGATACCTGAAGCCTCAATCTCTGCAGCCAAGCGGTCTGTGATTTCTTCGCCAGAAGCAACGATGAGCTCGTTTGTTTGTGGGTTGATGATGTCGTGTACAGAAACACGGCCGAGGATGCGCTCTGCGAGAGAAGCAACAACGCGGTCGCCATCCTTGAGAGCTGTGCAGATAAGACCACGGAGAGTGCCGCAATCCTCCTCGTTGATGATAACGTCGTGAGAAACGTCAACAAGACGGCGAGTGAGGTAACCTGCGTCGGCAGTCTTGAGGGCTGTATCGGCAAGACCCTTACGTGCACCGTGAGTAGAGATGAAGTACTCGAGCACTGACATGCCTTCCTTAAAGTTAGAAAGGATAGGGTTTTCGATGATATTGTTGTCAGAAGCACCTGCCTTCTGAGGTTTAGCCATCAAACCACGCATACCTGCGAGCTGAGCAATCTGGTCGGCAGAACCACGGGCACCAGAATCAAGCATCATGAAGACTGCATTGAAGCCTTGGTCTGCAGCAGTCATCTGTGCCATGAGGGTCTTCTTGATCTTTTCGTTCACCTTTGTCCAAGTTTCTACCACCTGCTGGTAGCGGTCCTTGTCGGTGATGAGACCCATCTGATAGTTACCTGTGATTTGGTCAACTGTGTCGTGACCGTCTTGAACGATCTGCTCCTTCTCTTCTGGGATGATGATATCGTCGAGCACGAACGAAAGACCACCTTCGTACGCCTTGCGGTAACCGAGGTTCTTGATGCCATCGAGGAAGTCGCAAGCGCGAGCCATACCCACACCCTTGATAACCTTCGTGATCACCTTCTTGAGCGCCTTCTTACCGATAACCTCATTAACGAAGCCAATCTCGTCAGGGATAACCTCATTGATGATGATGCGGCCTACGGTTGTCTCAACCATATGCTTTATTATATTGCCGTTCTCATCAATATCTTTGACTACGCACTTGATTGGAGCATGTACATCCACACGGCCTTCGTTATAAGCTACTGTTGCCTCTTCTGGACCGTAGAATGTAAGACCTTCGCCCTTTGCGCCTGGACGAACCTTAGATGTATAGTAGAGACCAAGCACCATATCCTGTGAAGGCACAGTGATTGGGTCACCGCTGGCTGGAGAGAGGATATTGTGGCTCTGGAGCATGAGGAGCTGAGCCTCGAGAACAGCCTCGTTTGAGAGTGGGAGGTGAACCGCCATCTGGTCGCCGTCGAAGTCGGCATTGAATGCTGTACATGCCAGTGGGTGGAGCTGGATTGCCTTACCCTCAATCATCTTAGGCTGGAATGCCTGAATACCGAGACGGTGAAGTGTAGGGGCACGGTTCAAGAGAACTGGATGACCCTTCATCACATACTCGAGGATATCCCAAATGACAGGATCGCGACGGTCAACAATCTTCTTTGCCGACTTAACAGTCTTCACAATACCACGCTCTATGAGCTTACGGATGATAAATGGCTTGTAGAGTTCTGCAGCCATAAGCTTTGGAAGACCGCACTCGCCCATCTTGAGTTCAGCACCAACGACGATAACAGGACGAGCAGAGTAGTCAACACGCTTACCGAGGAGGTTCTGGCGGAAGCGACCTTGCTTACCCTTGAGAGCATCAGAAAGAGACTTAAGCGGACGGTTGCTTTCGCTCTTCACAGCTGACGACTTGCGTGAGTTATCGAAGAGTGAGTCAACAGCCTCCTGAAGCATACGCTTTTCGTTGCGGAGGATTACGTCTGGAGCCTTGATCTCAATGAGTCGCTTGAGACGGTTGTTACGTATGATGACACGACGATAGAGGTCGTTGAGGTCGGATGTCGCGAAACGGCCGCCATCGAGTGGAACGAGTGGGCGGAGATCTGGTGGAGTGACAGGAATATTATGCATGATCATCCACTCAGGCTTGCTCTTGCCTTGGCTTGCGCGGAATGACTCCACAACCTGCAAACGCTTTAGAGCCTCAGCCTTGCGCTGTGCAGAACCAGTCTCGTTGGCAGCTGCGCGAAGCTCGTTTGCGAGGTGCTCAAGGTCAACACGCTTGAGCATGTACTCGATTGCCTCAGCACCCATCATTGCGATGAACTTCTGTGGATCATCATCAGAGAGCATCTCATTGCTTTCTGGGAGAGCCTCCATTACGTCGTAGTACTCCTCTTCTGAAAGCAGCTCACCGTCGATGATGTTCTTATCCTCATTCTTAGCTGTACCAGCCTGAATGATGATGTACTTCTCGTAGTAGATGATAGCGTCGAGCTTCTTTGTTGGAAGACCGAGGAGGTAGCCAATCTTGTTAGGGAGTGAGCGGAAGTACCAGATGTGAGCTACAGGCACTACGAGTGCGATGTGGCCTGTGCGCTCACGACGCACCTTCTTCTCTGTTACCTCAACACCGCAACGGTCACAAGTGATGCCTTTATAGCGGATGCGCTTGTACTTGCCGCAATGGCATTCATAGTCCTTAGTTGGACCAAAGATGCGTTCGCAGAAAAGTCCATCGCGTTCTGGCTTGTATGTGCGGTAGTTGATGGTTTCTGGCTTCAACACCTCACCGAATGAGTTGTTGAGGATTTCTTCAGGAGATGCAAGATTGATGCGAATCTTCGTGAAGTTTGTCTTTATCTTGTTTTCTTTCTTAAAAGCCATCTTGTATTCTTAGTTTTTTAGTTTCTGAGCTTCTGAGTTTTTAAGTTTCAAGTGATTCACATAGTTTCTGATGAAAACGAAAAAACTCAAAAACTTAAGAACTTACGAACTTATATATTAATCAAGTGTAATGCTGAGACCGAGACCGCGAAGCTCGTGCAAGAGCACATTGAGCGACTCTGGGATGCCAGGTGTTGGCATTGGCTCGCCCTTCACGATTGCCTCGTAAGCCTTCGAACGGCCTGTGACATCATCCGACTTGATTGTAAGTATCTCCTGAAGAACGTGGCTTGCACCGAATGCCTCGAGTGCCCAGACCTCCATCTCACCAAAACGCTGACCACCGAACTGTGCCTTACCGCCGAGTGGCTGCTGAGTGATGAGAGAGTAAGGACCGATTGAACGTGCGTGCATCTTGTCCTCAACCATGTGACCGAGCTTGAGCATGTAAGTCACGCCTACTGTTGCTGGCTGGTCGAAGCGGAGACCTGTCTCGCCGTTGTAGAGGTAAGTACGGCCATAGCGTGGGAGACCTGCCTTGTCTGTCCATTCGCAGAGGTCCTCAAGATGAGCACCATCGAAGATTGGAGTAGCGAATTTCACACCGAGCTTCTTTCCGGCAGAGCCAAGCACTGTCTCGAAGATCTGTCCGATGTTCATTCGTGAAGGCACACCCAGTGGGTTAAGCACGATATCTACAGGAGTACCGTCTTCGAGGAATGGCATATCCTCCTGGCGCACCACCTTTGATACGATACCCTTGTTACCGTGACGACCTGCCATCTTATCACCAACGCCAATCTTGCGCTTCTTAGCGATGTAAACCTTTGCCATCTGGATGATGCCTGATGGAAGTTCATCACCGATAGTGAGTGCATACTTCTTGCGCTTGAGTTCAGCATCAAGAATCTTGTACTGCTTGAGATAGTTGATAACGAGGTCGCGGATGAGACCGTTTGTATGTTCATCGTCTGTCCAGCCAGAAAGCTGCACAGCTGTATAGTCTATATTGCTGAGGGCGCCAGCTATGAACTTAGCGCCGAGCGGAATGATGTCTGCGCCCATGAAGTCCTTCACGCCGCAAGACTTCTTGCCGTCTGTGAGCTGGAGAAGCTTATCGATGAGGATGTCCTTCAATCCCTCAACCTTGTCCTGGAACTCCTGGTCATACTTAGGGAGAATCTTCTTGTCTTCAGCCTTAGCAGAACGTGTCTTCTGAGCCTTTGAGAAGAGCTTCTTGTCGATGATGACGCCTGAGAGTGATGGCGTAGCCTTGAGAGATGCATCCTTTACATCGCCAGCCTTGTCGCCGAAGATAGCGCGGAGAAGCTTCTCTTCTGGAGTAGGATCTGACTCACCCTTAGGAGTGATCTTGCCGATGAGGATATCGCCTGGTTCGATGCGGGCACCTACGCGCACGATACCATTCTCATCGAGATCCTTAGTAGCTTCTTCAGACACATTAGGGATGTCTGCTGTGAGTTCCTCAACACCACGCTTTGTTTCACGCACCTCAAGTGAGTACTCATCCACATGAACTGATGTGAGAAGGTCTTCACGAACCACACGCTCGTTGAGCACGATAGCATCCTCGTAGTTGTAACCCTTCCAAGGCATGTATGCAACGAGGAGGTTGCGACCAAGAGCAAGCTCGCCTGCCTCAGTAGCATATCCCTCAGTGAGGATATCACCCTTCTTTACTCTCTGACCACGGTCGCAGATTGGACGGAGGTCGATAGTCATATTCTGGTTTGTACGACGGAACTTTGGAATCTTGTACTCTTTGAGTGCAGGCTCGAAGCTTACGAATTCCTCATCCTCTGTACGATCGTAGAGAATACGGATTGTTGTTGCATCCACATAGTCAACCACGCCATCACCTTCTGCAGTGATCATTGTGCGTGAGTCTTCGCACACCTGCTTCTCGATGCCTGTACCAACAATAGGAGCCTCTGTGCGGATAAGCGGAACTGCCTGGCGCATCATGTTCGATCCCATGAGGGCACGGTGAGCATCGTCATGCTCAAGGAACGGAATGAGTGCAGCAGCAATAGATGCAATCTGCTGTGGAGCAACGTCCATATAGTCAACTTCTGATGGTGGAACCACTGGGTAGTCAGCATCCTGACGGCACTTAACGACCTTGCGGATGAAGTGACCATCATCAGTAAGTGGAGCGTTACCCTGACCAATGATCTTGTTCTCCTCCTCTTCTGCAGAGAGGTAAACAATCTTATCGAGGTCAAGGTCAACATGATTATCATTTTCTTCGTGCTTTACAACACGGTATGGAGTTTCGATGAATCCGAGGTCGTTGATCTTAGCATACACACAGAGTGAAGAGATAAGACCGATGTTTGGACCTTCCGGAGACTCGATAGGACAGAGACGACCATAGTGAGTGTAGTGTACGTCTCGCACCTCGAAGCCTGCACGCTCACGAGAAAGACCGCCAGGACCGAGGGCAGACAAACGACGCTTGTGAGTAACCTCAGCAAGTGGGTTAGTCTGGTCCATGAACTGCGACAATGGATTAGTGCCGAAGAATGAGTTGATGACGCTTGATATAGTCTTGGCGTTGATCAAATCTGTTGGAGAGAACACCTCATTGTCACGCACATTCATGCGTTCACGGATAGTACGGCTCATACGAGCAAGACCGCTTGCGAACTGATTTGAGAGCTGCTCACCAACAGTACGCACGCGACGGTTTGAAAGGTGGTCGATATCATCGACTACTGCCTTTGAGTTAGCAAGCTCAACAAGATACTTGATGATCTCGATGATATCTTCCTTAGTCAAGACGCGAGTCTCTGGGTCGATAGTCAGGTTGAGCTTTCTGTTGATGCGGTAGCGACCCACATCTCCGAGGTCGTAACGCTTGTCTGAGAAGAAGATACCATTAATGACTTCACGTGCTGAAGCATCATCAGCAGGCTCTGCGTTGCGGAGCTGGCGATAGATAAAATTCACTGCTTCACGCTCAGAGTTTGTTGGGTCCTTCTGGAGAGTATTGAATATGATTGAGAAATCTGCTGTATTAGCATCCTCGCGCTGAAGGAGAATGTTGTCAACACCCGATTCAATAATTCTGTCAATTACATCGTCTGTGATCTCGCTATCACGGTCAACGAGGACATCATTACGCTCGATAGAAACAACTTCACCTGTATCCTCATCAACGAAATCCTCATTCCAAGAATGGATGACACGAGCAGCAAGCTTGCGACCTACAGCCTTCTTCAAGTTTGTCTCTGTCACCTTCATCTCATCAGCAAGACTGAAGATGTCAAGAATGTCCTTATCGTTCTCAAAACCGATAGCACGTAACAATGTAGTCACTGGCAATTTCTTCTTACGATCGATGTATGCATGCATCACATTGTTGATGTCGGTTGCAAACTCAATCCAAGAACCCTTGAATGGGATGATACGTGCAGAGAACAATGGAGTGCCATTAGCATGCACGCTTGATCCGAAGAACACACCAGGTGAACGGTGCAACTGTGATACAACGACACGTTCGGCACCATTGATAACGAACGTTCCGTTGTCTGTCATGTAAGGGATAGGACCAAGGAATACATCCTGGATGACTGTGTCAAAATCCTCGTGTTCAGGGTCTGAGCAGTAGAGCTTGAGCTTAGCCTTCAAAGGCACGCTGTAAGTCAAACCGCGCTCCAAGCACTCCTCAATCGAGTAGCGTGGCGCATCGATATAGTAGTCCAAGAACTCAAGAACGAAGTTATTGCGAGTATCTGCAATTGGGAAGTTCTCTGCAAACACCTTGTAAAGACCGTCATTCTTGCGCTTCTCAGGCGGAGTGTCAAGCTGCAAGAAGTCGCGAAAAGATTTCAGCTGCACATCCAGGAAGTCTGGATATGGCATCGGATTCTTTACGGTGGCAAAGTTTACTCGGTTATTGATGATTTGAGACATTATCTTAAAAATTTGTAATTTACTAGAAGAATACTAGAAAGACTAGAATATCTAGACCATCTAGAAAACCCTAGAAAATCTAGAAATATAATTTTGTTGCCTAAAAGACACAAAAAGGTTAAGAATCCTCAACCTGAGGATTCTTAACCATAAATATTTGAAGTAGGAAAATTACTTAATCTCTACCTCAGCACCAGCAGCCTCGAGGGCAGCCTTAACTGCCTCAGCAGTAGCCTTGTCAACGCCTTCCTTAACGTTGCATGGAGCACCGTCAACGAGATCCTTAGCCTCCTTAAGACCGAGACCGAGAGCCTCCTTAGCAGCCTTTACAACCTGGAGCTTAGCAGCACCTGCACTCTTGAGAACAACGTCGAATGATGTCTTCTCCTCAACAGCAGCAGCGCCATCACCTGCAGCAACTACAACAGCAGCAGCAGCTGGCTCGATGCCATAAGTTTCCTTAAGCTCATTCTTAAGATCAATTACTTCCTGTACTGTGAGCGCAACGAGCGCTTCAGCCATAGCTTTAATATCAGCCATTTTGTTTAATGTATTAAGTTGTTATTAATTCTAATTTATTTAATTACTCAGCAGCCTCTGCCTTTTCCTCGCGGTTTTCGAGTGCGCTAATCACATTCATGATTGGTGACTCGAGAGCTGCGATAACATCAGCAATGAGTTCGTTCTTGCTCTTGAGAGCGCAGAGAGTAGAAAGCTGGTCAGCACCAACATATACCATGCTTTCAGCATAAGCTGACTTAAGAGCAGGCATGTCTCCGTGTGCCTTACCAAACTCCTTAATAACGCGAGCAGGCTTGTTTGCAGTGTTGCAGAACATGATGCCTGTGTTGTTCTTTACAGTTGGCTTGATAGCCTCGAAATCTGCATTGCCAACATTCTCGAGCGCTTTGATAAAGAGTGTGTTCTTTACTACCTGAAGCTTGATGTCGTTCTTGAAGCACTCACGACGAAGGTCGCTTGTAGCCTGAGAGTTAAGAGCAGTTACATCTACTACGTAGAAATGTGCATATTCGTTGAGAGTCTGTGTGAGACTTTCAATAAGTAAGCCTTTATCTTCTTTCTTCATGATTCTGATCTTTTAAATTATTCAACAGACTTAGGGTCAACCTTGACACCCTTACTCATTGTACTTGAAAGATAAATGCTCTTAATGTAAGTACCCTTTGCAGTAGAAGGCTTGAGCTTGATGATTGTGTTGATAAACTCCTGTGCGTTCTGTGCAATCTTCTCTGCAGGGAAAGAAACCTTGCCGATAGAAGCGTGAACGATACCAGTCTTGTCAACCTTGAAATCGATCTTACCTTGCTTAACTTCACGTACTGCCTTAGCAACATCCATTGTTACAGTACCGCTCTTTGGGTTTGGCATGAGTCCGCGAGGACCGAGAACACGACCGAGAGCACCAATCTTACCCATGCATGATGGCATAGTGATGATAACGTCGATATCTGTCCAACCACCCTTGATCTTGTCGATGTACTCCTCAAGACCAACATAGTCAGCACCTGCTTCTGTAGCTGCAGCAGCCTGATCAGAAGTAACGAGTGCGAGCACGCGAACTTCCTTACCAGTACCGTTAGGGAGAGACACTACGCCACGAACCATCTGGTTTGCCTTACGAGGGTCAACACCAAGACGGATGTCGATGTCGAGAGAAGCGTCAAACTTTGTGAAAGTGATATCCTTCACGAGCTGTGATGCCTCAGCGAGTGTATATTCCTTCCCTGCTTCAACCTTGTCAGCGTATGCTTTCTGATTTTTTGTAAGTTTCATCTTGATTGAATTTTTAATTATTTACCAGGGAATTCTCCTTTAACTGTGATACCCATACTTCTTGCTGTTCCTGCAATCATTGTCATAGCTGACTCAATTGTAAAGCAGTTCAGGTCAGGCATCTTATCTTCTGCGATAGTACGAATCTGATCCCATGTCACTTCGGCAACCTTCTTACGGTTTGGCTCAGCTGAGCCCTTCTTTACCTTAGCAACCTCCATAAGCTGTACTGCAGCTGGTGGAGTCTTGATAACGAAATCGTATGACTTATCAGCGTAGTAAGTGATAACAACAGGAAGTACCTTGCCTGCCTTATCCTGAGTTCTGGCGTTGAATGCTTTACAGAAATCCATGATATTGATTCCCTTAGAACCCAATGCAGGTCCTACTGGAGGTGATGGATTTGCAGCGCCACCCTTAATCTGTAATTTGATTAATCCAGCAACTTCTTTAGCCATTTTAATTCAATTTTTATAAATTTAACGAATTAAGAATCACGGAAAGCGTAACAATCAGTCCGCGTTCTTAGTAACTTGTGTAAAGCCGAGTTCGAGAGGTGTTACCCTTCCGAAGATCTTGACCGATACTTTGAGTTTTTGTTTGTCGAGGTTGACTTCTTCGATTATGCCATCGAAACCTGAGAATGGTCCATCATTAACTTTGATAGACTCACCCACCAAGAAGTCGGCCTTCACTGTTGCCTCCACAACAGTCTCTTCTGCATCCAGACCAATGCCGAGCATTCTGTTTACTTCAGACTGACGCACTGGAGTTGGCTTATCAGTTCCACCAAGGAAACCGAGCACATTAGGAGTGTTGCGAAGCATGTGAGGGATCTCACCAACGAGAGCAGCCTCTACGAGCACATAACCAGGGAGAAGATTTCTCTTCAATGGGATTCGCTTGTTGTTAGCGCCCACCTTGATGTAGTTCTCTGTAGGGACAAGAACCTGAGTGACGTACTTATCGTATCCGTGGTTTCGCATGTCAAGTTCAATGTATTCCTTGACATTTGATTCTTTACCACTCATAGCTTTAAGTACATACCACTTCTTTTCAATTTCTGCCATAGTCTATACCCTCCTCCTCGTTTAATTAAAGAGTGAATAAACCAGCTGCATGAGCTTCTCGAAAGCTGTATCCACGACAAAGACAGCCAAAGCGATGATGATGGAAGCAGTTAAAACGAGTACCGCCTGCGCCGTCAAATCTTTGTATGTTGGCCAAGTCACCTTGTGAACAAGTTCATCGTAGGATTCTTTGCAATATGTTATAATAGCGTTCATATTCTTACATTGTTTAGCACGGGAAGAGGGGCTCGAACCCCCGACCTTCGGTTTTGGAGACCGACACTCTACCAACTAAGCTATTCCCGTAGTTAAGGGTGCAAGCAACCGAAGCCGCTTGCGCCCTATTAGGATTAATATTTTAGTTAGGTCAGCGTGACAGAGCCACAACCAACTTAATTATTAATCAAATACCTCAGTGATCTGACCAGAACCTACTGTACGACCACCCTCGCGGATAGCGAAGCGAAGACCTACGTTAAGAGCAACTGGGTAGATGAGCTCAACCTTGATCTCTACGTTATCACCTGGCATTACCATCTCAATTCCTTCTGGAAGAGCGATCTCACCTGTACAGTCCATTGTACGGAGGTAGAACTGTGGACGGTAGTGGTTCTTGAATGGAGTGTGACGACCACCCTCTTCCTTCTTCAATACGTAGATAGAAGCCTTGAAGCCCTTGTGAGGAGTGATTGTACCTGGGTGTGTGATAACCATACCACGCTTAACGTCCTTCTTGTCGATACCACGGAGGAGGAGACCTACGTTGTCACCAGCCTGACCCTCATCGAGGATCTTGCGGAACATCTCAACACCAGTAACTGTTGAGCTTGCGTCCTCACCGAGACCGAGGAGCTGAACTGCGTCACCTACGTGGATAACACCTGTCTCGATACGACCTGTAGCAACTGTACCACGACCAGTGATTGAGAATACGTCCTCAACTGGCATAAGGAATGGCTTATCAACTGCACGCTGTGGCTCCTGGATCCAAGTGTCACAAGCATTCATAAGCTCCATAACCTTCTCTTCCCACTCAGCAACACCGTTGAGAGCGCCAAGAGCAGAACCACGGATGATTGGAGTGTCCTCTTCGAACTCATACTGAGCGAGGAGGTCCTGCATATCCATCTCTACGAGCTCGAGCATTTCCTCATCGTCAACCATATCACACTTGTTGAGGAATACAACAAGACGTGGAACGTTTACCTGACGAGCGAGAAGGATGTGCTCACGAGTCTGAGGCATAGGACCGTCAGTTGCAGCACATACAATGATAGCACCGTCCATCTGAGCAGCACCAGTAACCATGTTCTTTACGTAGTCAGCGTGACCTGGACAGTCAACGTGAGCGTAGTGACGGTTAGCAGTTTCATACTCTACGTGAGCAGTGTTGATAGTGATACCACGCTCCTTCTCCTCTGGTGCGTTGTCGATCTGGTCGAAAGACTTAACCTCAGAGAGACCTGCCTTAGCAAGTACTGTAGTGATAGCAGCTGTAAGAGTTGTCTTACCGTGGTCTACGTGACCGATTGTACCAATGTTTACGTGTGGTTTGGTACGCACGAATGTTTCTTTTGCCATAGCTAAATATTATTCTTTTAATTATTAATATGTTTTGTCTTATTATTACAAATGCTTACTGCAAGCTTAGAGCTGTTACCGAGACTTGAACTCGGGACCTCTTCCTTACCAAGGAAGTGCTCTACCGCTGAGCTATAACAGCAATTTGCGTATAAGCACCTTTCTATTTGAGCCGACGCCCTTTTTTGAGCCTCTTGTCGGATTCGAACCAACGACCCCGAGATTACAAATCACGTGCTCTGGCCAACTGAGCTAAAGAGGCTTGCAAAACCCTTCGCATAGACTAATCCATGCGAAACGGGTGCAAATTTAGGCATTATTTTTGTAATGCGAAATTTTTTTCAGACTTTTTTTAAATATTCGTCTGTTTTTCTTTATATTTACCAAGCTGTTTTTCAATTGCAGCTATGGAATCCATTATTGCTTCTTCAAAAGTGTCGCTTACCTTTTCAGCGAAAAGTTCGCTTCCCGGAAGGGACAAAGTCAGGCTTGCCTGCTTGTTCATTGCCGTCTCAGGTTTCACGACTTTGAGTGACACCTCTACCTTTCTTATATCGTTGCAGTGCTTATCCAGCTTGCTCACCTTCTTAGTTATGAACTCCTGCAACTTATCTGTTGCGTCGAACTTGATTGCTTTAATACTAATGTCCATCATAGTCATCGAATGTTTAAGTTAAAGAATCAGTTATCTATCACTTAAGAGCGCGGATGCGCACTCTTGTATGCATTCTTCAGATCTTCGAACGAAACATGGGTATAAATCTCTGTGGTGGCTACGCTCTCATGACCCAGCAGTTTCTGGATGGACGCAAGGTCGGCATTATTGTTCAGCATTGCCGTCGCGAACGTATGTCGCAGCACGTGTGGGCTCCTCTTCGACATCGTAGTCACCTTCGAGAGGTTATCCTTCACTATCTTCGACACTGCTGATTCGCGAAGTGCGCTGCCTTTGACCGAAACGAACAAGGAAGGATAGCTAATCATTGGCACAGCCTGCTGACGCGCTCCAAGATATTCCTTTATCGTTTGTTCCAGTTCCTCGCCGAATGGCACGATGCGCTGCTTGTTGCGCTTGCCCGTCACCTTAATCTGCTTGGCTATCAGATCCACGCTTGCATCTGTCAATCCGAGCAGTTCGGCACGTCTGATCCCTGTCTCATAGAACATCATCAGGATCAACCTATCTCTGATGCCTACAAAAGACTTATCCTCTGCGGTAATCTCCAAAAGCTTATCCATCTCTGCCTCTCTCAGATAGTAAGGGAGAGGACGCTTCTTCTTCGGAGCCACCACCTTTTCCATTGGGTTGATGCTCACCCACCCCATTCTTCGCAAGTAGCGATAGAAGGTGCGCATAGCACTCAACTTTCTGTTCACTGAGGCTGTGGAAAGCTTCTGCTCATCGAGCATGTATATTATCCACTCCCTGACGTCAGCAGGCTCAACAGTCGCCCACTTGCAGTCAGGGTTTTGTTCCTCAAGGAAATCTTGAAATTCTACCAAATCTTTCGCATACGCTTCCACTGTTCGCAAGGAGTCGTTGCGTTCCGACTTCAGATATTCCAAAAAGGGATCAGTCCACAGTTCCATATTTCATCGTTTTCTGCGACTAATTTATGACATTTTAGTCATACGACCAAATTTTCGACTGAAAACTTTTAATTTCTCTTTAATTTTATTGCTTTAGACGGAGAAAAATCACTTTTTCTACGCTAAATGGAAGTTACGCCTTATGCCTCCTCCTCGAGGTGGAGCTTGTTAACGTAAACAGCGTGCTGCATCTTGATACGCTTGATAACAGATGGCTTGTTGAACTGCTTGCGGTTTCTAACTTCCTTGATTACGCCAGTCTTCTCTGACTTTCTCTTGAACTTCTTGAGCGCACGCTCAATGTTCTCACCTTCTTTTACAGGTACGATGATCATTACAATTCTTTTTTAGAAAATGATTAAAAATATATGTTATTTAAGTTGAGATTTTCCCAACAGCCGGCAAAATTACGGCAAATTAATTAAACCACAAAACATTACGTTATTTTTTTTAGTAAAAACGCCGTAATGCAGTGAGTTTAAAGCACTTTTTTCGGAAAAAGTGCATTTCAAGTCCATCTTTTTGCCTTTTTCAGCATTCGCTTGGCATCCTCCCATCCCAAGTCGGCGGATTTCTCTATCAGTTGCCTTGCAACAGCGTTATGATCCGCCTCGCTGCTCAGTCTTCGGTGATACATTCCAAGCACAAAGTAAGCCTCAGCATTGCCGCCATCAGCTTTGTCCTTGAGCCGTGTGTTTATCTGGCGGATGATGTCATCGATGGTGATCCTGTCGTTGCCAGCCAAGTCAGCCACCATCGTGAAAAGGCTGTCGCACTCCTGCTCCGAGAAAGCTTTGCACTTGCCAGACAGGATGTTAGTCACATAATTCACCTCTCGCACTGTAGCATACTGTCCGAAAGTACGAGTCAGGGAAATCATCAGCAGATGATTGATGACGAAGATGAGCACCGTGATGCCAAGACCAATCCAGAAGCATGTATCATTCTCAAAGTAGCCATACACCATCAGCGGCACAGAGCCGAGCAGGAAAAATGGCACAGGAGTACTGAAATATCGCTGTATAGATATCAAATAGTAATTTTTCAACATACACGAGAATATATGCACTAATTTTATTATATAATATGTACGCACGATGCAAAACGCAGCATTTCACCCCACTTGCATACAAAAATCGATGCAAAGTTATATATTTTTTTTCGTTCTTACCACTTTTTTGCTACATTTGCATAACAAAAAACACTTGAAAGCAATGAACATAGGAGATAAAGTTAGATTTCTCAATGATGTTGGAGGAGGCAAGATTTCTGCCTTCCGTCCAGGTGGCATAGTACTCGTAGAGGATGAGGACGGCTTCGACGTTCCGGTTCACGAATCGGAGGTGGTGGTGATTGAGACGAACAGCCTCAACTTTGTGAAGAAGCCAAAACCTGCTCCGAAAGTCGAGTTCGGTGCACAGCCTGCATCCAAGCAGCCTGCCAGCATGAATGGCAAGGAATACCTCAAGGCCAAAGACGCTGCGCCTGCAGACGAAGACGAGATGGACGAGAACCTTGAGGCGCGCGTGGTGCGGCTCGAGATGACTGTGCGCAGGATGCAGCAGCAGATTGATCGCCTCCTTGACGAGAAAGCATCGAAAGAGAAGCAGAAAGTAGAAGCGCGCCAGGCGCGCAAGCAAGAGAAGAATGAGATTGTGGAAGTGGACCTTCATGCCCATGAGATACTTGACAGCACAGCAGGAATGTCAGCAGGCGACATCAAGCAATACCAGCTTTCCGTTTTCCACAAGACGATGGATGCCCACCTCAAGGAGAAAGGTCGCAAGATCGTGTTCATACACGGCAAGGGCGATGGAGTGCTGCGCAAGGCAATCATCGACGAGCTCAAGTACTACTACAAGTCATGCGAATATCAGGATGCATCGTTCCAGCAATACGGATTCGGTGCAACAATGGTCATAATACACTAAAAACACTTACCTGCCATGAAAAGAGAAGCATTCAAGATGTTCCTGAAGCCAGGATGCAAAGAAGAATACAAGCGCCGCCACGCCAACCTGTTCCCAGAACTCAAGGCACTGCTCACAGAGAGCGGAGTGCGCAACTACAGCATATACCTCGACGAAGACACCAACATCCTTTTCGCCTACCAAGAGCTTGAGGGCGAAGGAGGAAGCCAGGACTTGGGAGGCACGGAGATTTGCCAGAAATGGTGGGCCTACATGGCTGACATCATGGAAACCAATCCCGACAATTCTCCAATATCTATACCACTGCCAGAAATGTTCCACATGGACTGAAGCAGACAAAACATCATAAAAACACAGAAAATTGGCACAATCAAAATATAGGGTTTTAGACAAGTCCGTCACTTCTGTCACCGAAATGATGGAGCAGGCACTCCAGCGCTTCTGGAGCATGCCAGCCTACACTAATTTTGGCACGCCGCAGAGCTACACCTATGGTGACGTGGCAAAGATGATAGCCCGCCTGCACCAGCTATTCGGCCAGCTGGGACTCAGGCCTGGCGACAAGATTGCCCTCTGCGACAAGAACAACTGCCACTGGGCAATATCCTTCCATGCCATCCTCAGCTACGGCGCGGTAGTTGTACCTATCCTCTCCGAGTTCAGTCCAGAGCAGATACAGAACATCTACGAGCATTCGGAATCAAAGCTGATGATATGCGGCACTAAATATGCCAACAGCATCAAGGCGCGCGTGCTCCTCAATGAAGACTACACCATGCAGGACGGTTCGCTTGCCATCGACATGCAAGCATTCACCGACATGCAGCCATCCGATCTGCACTACCATCGCGACACGCCTGAGCAGCTCGCACTCATCAGCTACACCAGCGGTTCCACGGGCCGCTCTAAGGGAGTTATGCTGCCCTACCGTTCCATCTGGTCCAATATGCACTTTGCCGACGAGGTGCTCGACTTCGAAGCAGGCTCCAACACGCTTGCCATTCTCCCAATGGCACACATGTACGGCTTCGCTTTCGACTTCTTCTTCGAGTTCCTCATTGGCTGCCATGTCCATTTCCTCATCAAGACGCCAAGTCCTAATGTGGTCATCAAGGCGTTTGGCGAGATAAAACCAGTGGTAGTCATCGTCGTGCCTCTCATACTCGAAAAGATCGTACAGAAACAGATATTCCCAATCCTTCGCACAGGCAAGATACGAGCACTGCTCAAGGTGCCACTTCTCAAGCAAGTGGTGTATCGCCAAATCCGCAACAAGCTCTACGCAGCCCTCGGCGGCAACTTCTACGAGTGCATCATCGGCGGCGCAGCCTTCAACAAGGAGGTGGAGGATTTCCTCAATCTCATCCATTTCCCATACACCGTTGGCTATGGCATGACGGAATGCGGACCAATCATAGGCTACGAAGACTGGAAATTGTTCAAGAAAGGCTCGTGCGGCAAGACCGTGCCTCGCATGGAAATCAAGATTCTCAGCGACGATCCGGCAAACACACCAGGCGAAATCGTGACGAAGGGCATGAACACCATGATTGGCTACTACAAGAACGAGGAAGAGACGCTTGAAGCCATCGACAGCGAAGGCTGGCTCCACACTGGCGACCTCGGCGTGATGGACAGCGAAGGCAACATCTACATCCGTGGCAGGAAGAAGACAATGCTTCTTGGCGCAAACGGCCAGAACGTCTATCCAGAGGAGATAGAGGACGTAATCGCCACCCACACCATCTTCGACGAGACGGTGGTCGTGCAACGCGGCGACAAGCTCGTTGCCCTCGTGTACATCAGCGAGCAGGCTCTGCAGCACCACGGCCTCAACCCACAAACTCTGCTCGACAACCTCGACACCTACAAGCGCCACATCAACGACCATCTGCCCAAGTTCTCCCAGATTTCAGGCATCGAAGTACAGGCACAGGAGTTTGAGAAGACTCCAAAGCGCAGCATCCGTCGCTACCTCTACAAGTAAGGCGCACACGCTCACCTATTCTGTTTCACATTCCAAGATCTTTTTCCACGCATTCATTTAATGCTCCGCCCTATACACATATTTATATATATAGCCTTGTGCATGCTCAGCCTCACTGCGCATGCACAAGACTCATATTTCATATCGTCACTCACAGTAGATGACGGTCTTTCCAACCAGACAATAAACAGTATCAAGATTGGTCCTCACGGCCACGTATGGATAGCCACTCGCAGCGGCATCGACCGCTACGACGGCATGTCGCTCCGCCACTACACCACGCTCAACAATGGGTTCCGCACCAACGACGACGGCTACCGCACCTACCTCGCCATCTCGTCCGACAGCACCATTTGGGCGTTCAACGAGAACGGCAAAGCGCTCCACTACAACGTATTCTTCGACCGCTACGAAGAAATGTTCAACGCACGCAAGGACATTCCTGCCTTCACCACCATTTCTTCCTATATCGACAAGGATCACATCCTTCTCGGCTCAGAGAATAGCGGCATTGCTGCATACTCGCACACTGACAACAAGCTCATCCGACGCAGCTTAGAGACGGAGCGAGTGGCATGCATCGTGCCATACAAGAACGGCTACCTCACAGCCACAAACAATGGCATATTCCTGCTCGACAAGCAGCTCAAGACTCAGAAGCACATCACATCTCTGCCAAACGAGACCACCACCCTCTTCCACGATTCCGCCACAGGCTACATCTGGATTGGCACACGCGGCCATGGACTATGGATGATGAAGAACATCAGCTCCGTTCCTATGCAGATGCCTGGACACGAAAGGCTCATCATATACAATATCAAGAAACTGAACACCAACCATATCATAATAGGCAGCGATGGCTTAGGCGTGTTCCGAGTCGATGCCAGTGGCACAAGTCCCGTCACTGACTGCTCCAATGACCGTTCCGAAACACCCTTCAATCTCCCCAATTCATCTATCAACGACATTGAAGTGGACAAAGGCAACGTGTGGTTTGCTACACGCTCAGGCATCTCACTCTTCCGAAAGAACACGCTCTTCAAGCGCATCGTAGCAGAAGACACGAAGAACACCTCCGACCACTTCGCCCTCGATGTAAACACCGATCAGCAAGGCAGACTGTGGATAGCTTGCAACCAGCGCATCGCTTGCCATGACTTCTCTGAGGGCATCACCACTACCCACCTCAATGGTGAAGGCAACTTCCTCACCATCACCTCCGACAAGAATGGCAACATCTGGTGCGGCGGCTGGGACAATGGCATCATCATCTACAATCCTGCCACGGGCACGCACAAGCGCTACCTGACGGTGGATGACTTAGCACAGTCACTGCCATCCAACACCGCATCCAGTGCACCTAAATCCTGCGTGTTCGACATCTTCTGCGACTCACGCGGCGACCTTTGGCTGTCAGGACTCAACTTTAGCCTCACGCGCATTCACCCCAACGCCGACGGCACTTTCGCCAGCACCCAATACCCTATCAATCAGTCGTACATCGTCAAGCAGCTCACCGACCACGAAGTTGTGGCTGGCACAACATGGGGTTTCCACATCATCGACACCAAGACAGGCAAGACCGAACATCACCTCAACGGCGATGACTATCCAGAATGGAACGGCATCCAGCTCGTCAACGACCTCGACACCTATAACGGCACAGAAATATGGCTTGGCACAGACGGTTGCGGCATCCTGCGCTACGACACCAAGACCAAGAAATACACCAACTACGGAATGCACGAAGGCCTCCCATCCAACAGCATCCGCTCCATGGTGATGGACAAGAAGAGCCACACCCTCTACATAGGCACAGAGAATGCAGGCATGTTTGCCTTCGACTGCGACGAGCATAAGGTCGTCACAGGCTTGAAGCGAAACGATGGCCTCCTCTTCAACGAGTTCATGCACCACGCCTCATGCCTTCTCCCCGACGGCAGGCTCATCATGGGCGGATTTGATGGCACTGTAGTCATCAAGCCATCCAGACTCACAGCGAAAAAGACAAACCTCAAGGTGCTCCTCAATCAGATGGAGTGGCACAACGAAACTATCAGCCCTGGCACGCACCCCGACATCGTGCATGCCAATTTCATCACCATCGACCACTTCTCCCTCCCATACGAGCACCGCTCCCTCCGCCTGCACGTCTGCACCAACGACGTATATCATCAGGCAGACTACACATTCTCCTACAAGCTCTCTGGCATGCCCGACGAATGGCAATCGGTGAGCAGTTCGCGCATCATCGATTTCAACAATCTCGCACCAGGCTCCTACCAAGTCACCCTACGTGCACAAGCATCCAATGGCGAGACCGTGGAGCGCACCATCACCATCGATGTGGCGCAGATCCTCTGGCGCCGCTGGTACATGATTGTCCTATACATCCTCCTCACTGCTGCCCTCCTCTACTGGCGCATCACATCCCGAATGCACAAGGAGCGCATACACAAGGCAGAGACCATCGTAGCACCGCTCGTGCAGAGCAAGACTCACCAAGAGAGCAAGGACAACGAATTCCTCAAACACATCACCCAAGTGATAGAGCAGAACATGTCCAACAGCGAGTTCTCCGTGCCTGACCTCTGCTCCGCCATGGCAATGAGCCGAACCGTCCTCTTCGAGCGCTCTCGCCAACTGCTCAGCATCACGCCAAACGACCTCATACGCACCATCCGCATGAAGCACGCCATGTCGCTCATCGAGCAAGGCAGCACCGTCATCTCCGACATAGCCTACGCCTGCGGCTATTCTGACCCACGCTACTTCAGCACGGTGTTCAAGAAGCATTACGGCAAAACACCCACACAGGTCATCCAATCCTATGCGTCCACCACGCATGACGACGAATGATTAAAACAAAAAGTCAAAAGGCCCCACGGCACTCGCTTGTGCTCTGGGACCTTTCGGATAATTAACATAAACAATATTTCCTTTTTACGCATTTCAGATTCGCCACGAATCCCCATGCGCTACCTATTTTTCCTTCCGGTATTTTTCCGAACAATATTTTTTCTTTTTCCACCACAAAGTTAGCCCTTATTAGCCAAAGCAGTGTTGAAAAACCTCCTTTTCTATGTTGAAAAACGTACATCAATTGTTTTTCAGCCAGATACCGCACAACCACATCTCCCCATCTCCTCCCTCTCTCCCTAACGCAGTAAACAAAACAGCCTTTCAAGGAAACAAAACAGCACTCAGCAATAATCACTTCCTCTTTGCAAGAAACAACAAAAAAGGCGGCCCCCCGAAGGAACCGCCTTAGTATATAATAATGTGGGGAATCTATTTCCAAGAGGGATACGTACCCTTCGTGCATTATGGCATCTGTCATCTGAGTTGCTATTGCTCATACATCATCAAGGGGGCAGACCCCTTGATGATGCAAGAGGGGTACGGCCCCTTGCGCATTTTGCTTATTACACAAGTTCTTCAAAACCCTTTGCAAAGAACTTTGAAAACCAAATTGGTGGATTATCACACACGTGGTGTATATTGCATTTAGAAATATGGTGAGCTACAATTTTACCATAATTAGATGTTCCATCTATGAATGTTAAATTGTCAAAAAGGCTAAGACTCTTTTGCATACGAGCAATCCCTTCTATAAAATTAAACTCAATGACATCATCCTTCACGTCATGACCACCATTCGTATGCCTCATTATCACTCGACTAATACTCTCATCTATTGTTGACAGACCAAAATAAAAAAGAGAGATCTTAAATCCAGATGCACGAAATTCATGAACCATCTCTGTTGCAAAATTCACAGAAAAATTAGTTTCAAAAGCAAAGTCTTTTTTTTCCCGTAACGCCGCATTCTTTTGGCATTCCAATTCGTATGCGACCCTTCCTGCATACCAATGCTCTTGCCATTCCGGATACTCTTTCTGAAGATTAAGCATAAGCAAATCTCCATCAAAACACTTGGTGTTTATGTAAAAATGGCACAAACGACTCTTACCCGCACCATTAGGACCTGCAACGATAGATAATTCTGGACGACGCTCCATTCTATTTCCTCAAAAGATAAGCATAGCGTCCCATACCAGGATTTGCACTACGAGCTATGACACTATATTTTCTCAATTCCCTATTTAGTAAAACTTTATCTTCGCTACCATCTGGGTTTGCAAGATACGTATTACCTTCGCCATCCCAAAAAGGCACAGAAATACCCTTAGCCCAGCTTTCGAGATAAATCTTTTCAATCTCGTTGCGGACCTCATCATTCACTTGCTTAACAGTCTTACCGTTAGGCAATGGTAATTTCTCTATTTCTTGATATTTACACATAGCTCTTCATGCCTTTCGAGTGCAAAGGTAATCTATTTACTCCACACCACCAAATTTCATGCCACATATTTACACACAAGTCTCTTTGCATTCTGCATCATCAAGGGGTCAGACCCCTTGATGATGCAGATAATATCTGAGCCACTATTTCGGGAGTCAGCCCAAGCAGGTCTGCAATTGTTTCCGCATCTTGACCTTTGGATTTCATACGAAGAATCAATTCCTTGTCACGATCTGCACGACCCTCTGCACGGCCTTCTGCACGACCCTCTGCACGGCCTTCTGCACGGCCTTCTGCACGACCTTCTGCACGACCCTCTGCTCTACCCTCTGCGCGACCGGTCTCAATCACACTGCGCTGGTAACGCAGATTCTCCAGCATACGGTAATAATCCTTCTTCTCGCTATCAGACAAGCCATCGACACGAAGACGCTCACGCGCCTCTGGCAAACCTGGTGCTGTGGCTGTGACTGGA
>JAZRYI010000066.1:0-7128 GCA_045600665.1 Bacteroidaceae bacterium | reverse complement strand
GTAGCCAGCATTGTCGGTATAGGCATCCTTGTTGGTCTCGCCATCCACGATGGCGTTGCCATAGGCTGTTGGGATGCGGTACTTGCCTGGGGCATCGACAACGTAGCAGTTGGCAGTGGTCTGTGCGCAAGGCTGATTGAGATAGTCGTGGCGTGAGAGGTCGAATGCCTCGCCGCCTTGACCGAGCGGTGTCTTGTAGCGAAGGAAGTTACGGTGTGGCAAGTTCACTTTTTTTGAAGGTAAAAGTGAGACAGTTACAGGCATTACAGTGTCTTTACTCAGACCCTCTGTAGGCGAGATAGACATGCCTGCAGGCACATTGGTTGCACCACCGCTCATCCATGTTCTGCCACCGTCGCTGCTGTAGCTCTGCACAATCCAGCGCGTAGGGGTGCGCAAGCCTCCCTCGTGGTGGTAGCTGGTCACTTCTATATTCTGATTGCCACCTTCGTAAGAAAATTCCTTAGGTTCTTGTACTTCAAGAATATAGTCGTCCTTATCGTCTTTGTCTATGAGCGAGTAGGTGATGCACTGACCAGCCTCCCAAGCTGGGGTGCTGGCTGTAGCGAGCGATGCTGTGAGCGTCTTCACCTCAGCGGTCTGCATCTCGCCCTCGGTGTAGTCCTGGTACTGGATAGTGACCTTTGCATCGGGCGTGAGCTGCTGTGGCAGGAGCATGAAAGTGCTTTCGCCGCCATTGATGACGATGTTTTCTGCGCCACTCACGTTGAAGTTGAGCGAGCATGACACCTTGCCTGTTGTTGCACTGGAGAGGTCCCAGCTTTTTTTGCTGAAATTGTATGTGCCCGATGTGGCGATGCCCTCAATGCTGATTGACTTGATGACAGACATAGGCAGATTTTGTGAGCCAACCTTGAAGCGGACAGCTGTGAGGAGATGGTCGAAAGTGAGGTGAACTGTCTCTTTTACTTCGGTGCCAAGTCCCTGCTCTGCCTCTGCATAGAGGAGGTCGCTCTGGTCGGCAGACGATGCTGGAGTGGTGTAGGACACTGTGCCTGTGGCAGGGTCGATGGTGTAGCTCTCGCTGCTTGGATAGATGGCGTGGAGAGTGCGCGACACGGCGTTGCTGCTCTGCTGTATGTGGCTGCCGCCCCATGTTGAACCGTCCTCAGTGTAGGCTGTGTAAGGCTCGCCAATGATGGTCTTGCCGTCGGAGGTCTTGGCATACTCAACGACCGACATTGGCTTCTGTGCCAACTCTGCAAGCATAGCGCCACGAGTGGTGGCATTGTTCTTGCCCGCCTCTGGCATAGGGGCTGGCTTGCCAAACATGCCATCGAGGGTTGATACGCTGAGGCGGATGTCGCTGCGACCGTCGATGGCGAGGTCGTAGAATCCTGCCTGCACACGCTGTCGCTCTTCTGCTATGGAGCGTGTTTGCAGCTTCTTTGTGCCGTAAAAGTCCTGCTCAGCTATCGACGCTGTGAAATAGACTTCATCGAGCTTGCTCTCTTTTGGTGTGCCGATGCTCAGGTCATCTACGCAGGATGCCAGTGCCAGCGCAGCGCCCAAAAGCACAAATGCTTGTTTCAGTTTTCCAATCATAAAATATTATTTTTATCTATTTTTATCTATTCATCCCGCATGGCGTTCTCCCCCTCGGGGGAGTTAGAGAGGGGCTTTTTGGGCTTTCTCCCTCACAGGCCTGATTGGCAATGCAAACGAAGGTTGCAGCTTCAAGTCTTTCACCACTCGTGGCGTATATTCAATGCCCTTCTCACCATATTCTTCGATTGAGGCAGAGCCACGGAAATTCACTGCGTATGCACCTTTCTTGCCATCGTCATCTTTGTTGATGGCAGGTGATGCTGTCCAGTACAATCCTTGATCACCGTTGAAGAATATCATCTCATTGATATTGTTGGAAGTTGCGGCACCAGGTTCGGCAGCGTCCCAGAAGTTGCGGCAACCGAGAGGTGGAAATGCCAATTGGGCTCCGCTATCCAGTGGCTTGACCGTAGAACCAGCGAAATCCACTCGTGTCGTGTTGTCATCAAAGGTGCTCATGTCCTTTGCCGATGGCACGCAATAGCCTGCTGGACATGGGTCGTATATGGTCTTTACCACTTTCGCCTCCTTGTCGTCATACTTCGTCTGGCTGGCATTCCACAGGTTGCCTACTCCGTCGTGGTAAACCCACGAGATAGGGTCGCGCATCAGAATGTTTGGATGCTGGATGCCGTAGTTTACCGACACTCCATGACTCTTGATTTCCTTGCACCAATCGGTGCCGCCCCTGAAGAGTGACGAGTTTCTCAATATGTCGGGGAATGTTGCGTTGTGTATGGTGACTTGACGATATCCCTGACTTATTATCCCCGCAAAGCTGCCAAGGAATATGGTTGCAGAATTTGAAGTGGCGCGAACGGTTGTCATATAGGCAATATAATCGCCCCATTCTAAATGTTCTTCAAACACACCATAGAAGTACATCGGAACCTTGTTCTTGCTTATAAGAATTCCTTCCGACATGATGCCCGGCGAAGTTTCAATAGTGGTCCACTCTGAAGTGACGCCTGTAAGATCCTCGCCCAAAACACTGGTGACGACTTTTTCCACCTGTCCTCCCTCAGCGTCCCACGCCTTTTCCAGCGCTGCTATGGCTTCGTCTCTGGTCCATGAAAAACCTAATCGACTCGGTTTCTCCATCAAAGAACCAGCAATCTTTTCTTTGTTAATACCAGTAACCGTGTATTTTGGTCCTGCGGAAATTGCCTTCACCACTTTGCCCAGGACGGCACCAGTCAAGAAACCGTTTACTCCGACCAAGGCACCCTGCACGAACAAGTCAAGAAGATTCGCGCCATACGTGGTGTGGAGTTCGGCGTGCAAGCCAAGTCCTGCCGCATCGGTTCCTGCCTGATAGAATGGCTTAGGAATGGCATTTGCATTTTCGTCATCTACCAGTGGTGTCTCTGTGCTCACAGCACCAGGGAAAGGATCTTTGCGTCCCCAGTTGTAGTATGTCGCGTTGCCAATGACATTGTTCATGACATCCTGTGACGGAGTGGAATGCTGCTTGATTCGGATGCTGGCACGTTTTGGCAAATACTCAGGCATGGTGATGCGCACCGCTAACTCACGACCTATCTGTCCGTGGGCATTGGCGGTAGAGCACCATCCCAACGTGAGCGGCATGAAATCGACACTCTCGCCAGCATTGATATTATCTCTGATAGGCTGGGCAAGCGATGCCTTCTCGTCTGTCACCCAGATGTGCCAGCTCCATGCCACGGTGTTGCCATCCATAGCAGCAATGACAGCATTGCCTTGGCCTATGTTCTCTGGAAGTATCTCGAACTCAATGGCGTTGCCATCATCCACGAGCTTGATGCTCTTCGGATTGATAAGCTTATCCACATCTTCCCACACAAGAGTGGCACGAGAGAGGTTGATGCCATTGTTCTTTATCATAGGCGCTGTGATGGCGTTGCCATTGTGAGTCATGAAGTTATTCTTTGTCTCGCAATTGTCGTAGTGAGCATTGTCGGTATATGCATCCTTGTTGGTCATGCCATCCACGATGGCGTTGCCGTAGGCTGTTGGAATGCGGTACTTGCCTGGAGCATCGACGACGTAGCAGTTGGCTGTGGTCTGTGCGCAAGGCTGATTGAGGTAGTCGTGGCGTGAGAGGTCGAATGCCTCGCCGCCGTTGCCGAGCGGTGTCTTGTAGCGAAGAAATACACTGTGCGGTGCAGATACGGTGTCGGCAGGAAAGAGTTGGACAAGGACGTCAGAACCGTTATCACTTTTTCCCTCTTTAGGCGAGAATGACATTCCTGTAGGCACATTTGTTGCGCCGCCACTCATCCAAGTCATGCCGCCGTCGCTGCTGTAGCTCTGCACCATCCAGCGCATAGGGATGAGTTCACCATTCTCCATTTTGTGGTAGCTGAACACCCTGGCTTTATGTGTGCCACCGGCAGGAGTGAATTCCTCTGGTTCCTCTACATCAAGAATGTACTCATTCTCACCTTCATGATCCATAAGCGTGTAGGTGATGCACTGACCAGCCTCCCAAGCAGGGGTGCTGGAAGTGGCGAGCGATGCTGTGAGAGTCTTTACCTCTGCGGTCTGCTCCTCGCCCTCGGTGTAGTCCTGGTACTCGATAGTGACCTTGGCATTTGACGTGAGCTGCTGTGGCAGGAGCATGAAGGTGCTCTCGCCACCATTGATGACGATGTTCTCTGCACCAGTCACGTTGAAGTTTAGTGCGCATGACACCTTGCCTGTTGCTGCTTTTGAGAGGTCCCAGCTGCTGTTGCTGAAACTGTATGTGCCCGATGTTGCTATGCCATCAATGCTGATTGACTTGATGACGGACATAGGCAATTGCTGTGAGCCGACCTTGAAACGAACGGCTGTGAGGAGGTGATTGAAAGTGAGGTGAACTGTTTCCTTCTGCTCTGCGCCAAGTCCCTGCTCTGCCGTTGCGTAGAGGAGGTCGCTCTGGTCGGCAGACGATTCTGGAGTGGTGTATGCCACTATGCCAGCGGCAGGGGCGATGGTGTAGCTCTCGCTGCTTGGATAGATGGCATGGAGAGTGCGCGAGACAGCGTTGCTGCTCTGCTGGATATGGCTGCCACCCCAGGTGGAGCCGTCCTCTGTGTAGGCGGTGTAAGGCTCGCCGACGATGGTCTTGCCGTCGGAGGTCTTGGCGTACTCAATGACTGACATTGGCTTCTGTGCCAACTCAGCGAGCATAGCGCCACGAGTCGTGCCATTGTTCTTGCCATTCTCTGGCATAGGTGTAGGCTTGCCGAACATGCCATCGAGGGTTGATACGCTGAGGCGGATGTCGTTGCGACCGTCGATGGCGAGGTCGTAGAATCCTGCCTGCACACGCTGTCGCTCGGCTGCTGCGGAGCGTGTCTGCGGCTTATTCTTGCCGAAGAAGTCCTGCTCAGCGATTGAAGCTGTGAAATATATTTCGTCAAGCTTGCCCGTGGTTGGTGCGCTGAGGTTAAGGTCGTCAACGCAGGATACCAATACTGCCGTAGCAGCGAAAAGCATGATTGTTTTCTTTAGTTTGGTTTGCATATTATTATATTTATATCGTAATCTCACGAGTTTTTACTTCTCACGTACTGGGCGGATTGGTAAAGCATAAGATGGTTGCAACTTCAAACCGTTCACCACTCGTGGCGTATAGTCATAGCCCTTCTCGCCAAGGTCGTCAACTGACGATTCGTTACGCATATTGATAGCATACGCACCATTTTCACCACTGTTGTCCTGGTTGATGGCTGGCGACGAAGTCCAGTACATGCCTTGCACACCATTGAAATAAATCATGTCGTTGATGTTGTTGTTTGCTTCTACACCTGGTTCCGCAGCACTCCAGAAGTTACGATAGCCCAGAGCAGGGAAGCGTATGACCTTGCCTGCATTGGTAGTTCTGGTCGTCGCCATGTTAAATCCAAGATCCGTTGTCGCATCGTTCAAGATGCTTATTTGCTTTGCCGATGGCACACAGTAGCCAGCAGGACAAGGGTCGTAGATGCTCTTTACCACTGGACGTTCCTTATTGTCGTAGTCTATCTGACCTGCATTCCACAGATTGCCAAAACCATCGTGGTTCACCCACGAGATAGGGTCGCGCATCAGTATGTTAGGATGCTGGATGCCGTAGTTGATCGACACGCCGTGATTCTTCATCTCCCTGCACCAATCAGTACCACCTTCGAATAAGGAAGTGTTGCTCAGAAATTCTCCAAGATTAAATTCTGTGAGAACTACTTGACCAATAGACCTCAATAAACCTTTGCTGAAATCGCCAATAGTTATTGCTGCTGCAGGCTCAACAATTCTCGCATTATACAGGACAAGAGTCATATCCAAGCCGTTTGGTATGCACTTGACGAAATAATAAGGTTGAGGTGCTTCAAAGGTAAGAGTAGTAAAATTTGTTTCACTAAGATTCAGCAAACAGCCCGATCCTATATTCTCGTCAACAATGGTATACCACTCGTCATGTGCGCTACTGAATATTATGGGTTCCCTTAAAAAATCGTCAAACTCTTCATACGCCTGCCCTATATTTCGTAATTGCCTTGTAATGTTATTGACTGTCAGTTCCTCTCCTGCTTTTCCATGCACAATACCCTGTGCTATCTTATTTTTTTCGTCAATAGTGAATTTAAAGACGGGTTGTTGAGTTTCAGGATCAACAAATTCTGCTGCAGTTCCATATTTATACACATCGCGAATGTGTTGTATAACCTGTCTTAATGTCATACCTGTCATGAATCCGTTTAAGCCCACAACAGCACCTTGCAAAAACAGCTCTTTCCAGTTTGTTCCATACTCAACGTGCATCTCAGCATGCATTCCGAGGGATGCTGCATCGATACCAGCCTGATAGAACGGCTTAGGACGTGCAGATGCGCCATCGTCACCCACTGGCGAAGAAGTGCTTGTAGCACCTGGGAATGGGTCCTTGCGGCCCCAGTTGTAGTAGGTGGCGTTGCCAACCACATTGTTTGCCACATCCACTGCAGGAGTTGGATTCTGGCGGATGCGGAAAGTTGCACGTTTTGACAAGTAATCTGGCATGGTGATGCGAACCGCAAACTCACGTCCTATCTGTCCACTTGCCTTCGCAGTAGAGCACCAACCTAACGTGAGCGGCATGAAATCAACACTCTCTTCTGCATTGATATCATCTCTGATAGGTTCGGCAAGCGTTGCCTTCTCATCTGTCACCCAGATGTGCCAGCTCCATGCCACATTGTTGCCGTCCATAGCAGCGATCACGGCATTGCCCTGGTCTATTTTATCGGGCAGAATCTCAAACTCAATGGCGTTGCCATCATCTACGAGCTTGATGCTATTATGGTCGATAAGGTCCTTCGCATCCTGCCATACAAGTGTGGCACGAGAAAGGTTGATGCCATTGTTCTTTATCATTGGCGCTGTGATAGGCTTGCCATTGTGAGTCATGAAGTTATTGCCATTGGAATGCTTGTAGCCAGCATTGTCGGTATAGGCATCCTTGTTGGTCTCGCCATCCACGATGGCGTTGCCATAGGCTGTTGGGATGCGGTACTTGCCTGGGGCATCGACAACGTAGCAGTTGGCAGTGGTCTGTGCGCAAGGCTGATTGAG
>JAZRYI010000065.1:0-19803 GCA_045600665.1 Bacteroidaceae bacterium | reverse complement strand
TTCCTCTGCTTCCTTCCGTTCGGCTACGCCTCACTTCAGGAAGCAGAGGAATAACCTGAAAGGATTAACTTTTCATCAATGATAGTGGTGCAGTTTTAGATTATTACAGGTGGTGCATTTTTAAGTTAGAATATACATATAATCCAACCATTTGTTTTAATATACTTCTCTCAACTCAGAAATCATAATCAAAACGCATATGTTTCTGTAATTCTATTTGTATGAGAGAAAAAACTATCAGCAAGCATTTTTCTTTTAGCATCATCCGCAAGGGCAAGTACATCGTTTGATTTCAGAAGAAAAGCTACCTCATTCCTTGTGTGTGTGGTAGAAATATAATATATGACATTACAACACCATATATTCTCTGCCAATCTCTTCTATTTTCTTCATCCACGAATCAAATCCACGCGACTTATCTCTAATTTGGTCAATTGCTGTAACGCTCAATACAATCTCACTATAGAGCACCTTCTGATAATTGAATATCGCAGCAAGTCTTTTAGATGGTGCAGTGTCTGGTCCTCCATTGATTGTCTCAATATCAGGATGCGACTCTGCTATCTCACAAATCTGCTTCATCTGATTTTCTGTAAGGTCGAGATATTCAAAACTGCTTATGTCTGCAAATAGAAGTGTCTCAAACTCGTATTTCTGAATGTAAGGGATAAAACGGTCATAGCTAATCAAGTCTTTTAAGCCTTCTTCTATCTCTGAGATTCTGCTACCATCTATAGTGTAGTTTGGGAAATCTACTGGAAGTCGGAAGAAATCCAAGAGAGTTGTAATCCAAATGCCAGGAGTCTGACTGATAGTTCTCTGAATCTCATTCTTAAGATACTCCACGCTTATCACTCCACCTTTCGTATTGTGCTTGCGACTCGTAGTTATCTTCTGTGCATTGATTGACCATCCATTGAATGTGCCTAAACCGTAGAGGTATGGTATCACTTTATTGTTGACGAATGCCACTTCTGAGTCACCTTCAACAATGAAAACAAGTCTGTTATTCATGCTTCTGTCCTCCTTCTGCTAAAGTGGCTGACCACCAATTATGTTCTTTTCCCATATTTCGCCAAGGCTGTATTCTTCAAGCCAAACATTAAGATCCTCAGAGTTGAGTCTCTTCAATGTCGTTGCATCATCCTTGTGTTCTGCTACAATCACATCCTCTGGCTCGAAGTAATCAATGATTTGGTTTGACTGAGTTGAGATGATAATTTGTGATGTTGCAGATGCTCTCTTTATCATCGCTGCCAGTTTGTTTATTGCCTGTGGATGCAATCCAAGTTCTGGCTCGTCTATTATGATAACCTGTGGTGGCTCTGGCTGCATAAGGAGTGTGGCAAGACAGATGAAACGGAGTGTTCCGTCACTGAGCTGAAATTCATTGAAATAAGCATCGCCGCCATTAGTCTGCTTCCATTCAAGACGAATGAGCTCAGGATTGATGCGATCAGGCTCAAGGCAGAAACCGCCAAAGAACGGAGCGACAGAATGCACCATGCTTTCGATGAGGGCGAAACGCTTTGGGTGGCGCTTGTTGAGATAGTAGAGATATGGAGCAATATTTTCTCCGTCTGCTTTGAGGAACTTATTATCGTCAACTTTGCGACGTCCCTTCATTGGAGATTTCAAGCCAGTGTCGTGGAAGTGATAAACTCCTAATTCCTTAAGGATTGGACCATAGTATTCCTCTGGTACAAAAGGAGCACCTTCAAATTCTCTTGTATTTGTGTTTTCTATCTTATAGACCATTTTGTCGTTTTTGTTACACTCGTATCTCAAGGATTTAATGTGTAAATCACCAGTAGAGTACGACAAAACAAGGTTATAAGGGTAAGTAGCTATTTTTGCCTCGCTAAAAAGGACTTCTAACTTAATTTCATTTGTGACTTTTGGCCCCATATACAGCATTGCATCTGCTCCACCATGTTCTATAACATACTTCTGCAAGTTCTTCTCATACACCTCATGCAGCAACTCAAAGGCAGAGACAAAATTAGACTTGCCTATGCCATTGCTTCCTATGAGCACATTGATATTGCGAAGTTCAAGCGTCAAGTCCTTAATCGACTTATACCCTTTAATGCATATCTTACTTATCTTCATATTCTTATCAATTGTTCTTTAACAGTATTGTAATATAACTATCATACTCCGTACTTTTCCCTTACCCATTCTTCTCGAAGCTGTTTTTCTGTAATACCAGACTCTGAAAGAATTCCGTACAGACGGCTAAAGGAATAGCTATGAGTCTGTACTTTATAACTATCAACATTAAATTGCATAACAAGTATTTCAAGTTGTTTCTGCAACCATGCCTGTACAGCAGCATCATCCTTGAACGCTGGGCGGATTCTATCTACCGCAGCATCACTGAGTGAAATATTGTAGGTGCACATATACGTTTGGTGTTAATCTCTATTTGTTTGGTAATACTATATACAATACAAATTTAGAAAAAATAATTCAAACAATCATCACTTCTAACTTATTTCCTTTTGTTTTTACGAAATTTTTAGGATTAGAAGCAAGTCATATTCGTTCTGCAAATAATTATCAATCAACTTGTAACTCTTACGAATACAGTTCCGCAACACCCCTTGCCGTATCCCTCACTTGTCAGCAAGCCACTGTGGCTCAACGACTTTGATTTGAGCAGCTCGACTGAGCAGATGACTGCAAAAATCAGACGTTGGACGTAAGCGGTAATGAAAATCGGCATATTCCTCGCACTCGAATCTCTCACGCTGTGAACTGTGCATAGGCAGGTCACGCAGATAGAAACGCTCCTTGCCAAAAGCACGAAGCACAACCTTCTCACATTTCACCGTTTCCATACGAAGAATACCAAAGTATTCACTGAAGAACGAATGAGCATCAAATGTCTGATCCATCTTGAAAGTTGCCTTATCAACAATTATCATCACTATTCTATCCAGAGAATAAATCTTATACTCGCCTCCCTTGCAATGCCCAACTACATACCATCTCTGCTTGAACATCTTCAAGCAGTATGGCTCAATAAGCACATCCTTTGGAAGTTCATACTATGATTCTACGTTCTTCATCATTAAGACTCATAAATCACATATTTATCATGTTCAACATTCTTGTGGAAAGGCAAGTAAGACAGAGAACTCCAATTCTTCTTTGTGTACATTATTGGAATTATTGCTTGCCCAAGTTCCCAGCCCAAATCAGTGAAGGGAAAAGCAATATCATCATAATCCTGCACTTCCACCTTGTCTTTGTCAAGCAATATCAACACGTCCCAGTCAGAATCCATATTAGCTTCTCCACGAGCCCTTGAACCATAAAGTACAACGGTTGTACCTTTTGGCATCGTAGATTCTGCAACACTCTTAATCTTGCTTACTACTGTTTCGAAAATTTCTGACATCACCATAACGCATTAATAAAACCTTAAATACATTGCAAAGATAGCAAAAAGGTTCAAAACAAAAGCACCGACAGACAAAAAAGTTGCTTGTCGGTGCTAAAAAATAGTTTATGTTTTTGTTACTTCTTGCAAGTAGTACATTTGTTGTCTATTCCTTTCTTGTGGATACATCTATTCATGCGGCATGAATAATGGCAGTCGCACGGCACGAATAACGGTATTCACACGGCATGAATAACTGTATTCACTGGAACGCTTTTTCTGAATATGTGAACGCAGTGCTGTGTACGGATTTTTAGTTGACACATTCAGTGTATTCATCACTCGTATTCTCAAGAAAAATGAATACTCGCGAAAACTCTTCACTCTTCATCTTTTGGGGATAAATGTTTGAACAACAGATTATTGGGTGTATGAAGAGTGCTTATCAACTCTTCACCCACTCTTCACCCACTCTTCACCCTTTTAAGGACATGAATATCAGTAAGTTTCTCCTTGTTTGTGAAGAGTGAAGAGTGTTTTAAATTCGTAAGCATTACTCATTTCCAAACTATATAGTTTGCATTCTGATATACCTTTTCTACCGATTTGCCAACAGTAACAGTTTCTCCCGACTCCGTTCTGTAGATAAGCAGCGCATCGCCACCAACAAGAGCGACAGCCTCTTCCACTCCATAGTCGGCAAGAGCTTGGGCAAAGTCGTGGAACGATTCACGTTCCACACTTTCGATGACGCAGATCGTACCTTCCAGATAGCAGAGCGCGCGGCGAACGGCCTTGCCCTTAGGCTTGATTTCTATCATGTTGCCGTTAGACACAAGCGAATACTGGCGGAAGAAATAGCCATTTTCCTCTATTGCTCGTTCAAACAGCGGTGTCTCGCTCTGACGACCGAGCGTTATCTCGTTGTCTATGATAGAGCAAAAACCTAACTTCGACAAGCCTTTCGATATCAGTTCGCCTTGCAGGATGAAAGCACCTGCAATCTCGCCATTGTCGCCTCGCACATCGGCAGCCTGCGCAGCAAACACATACTCAGTGCTGTCGCTATACACATTGCCAATCCTCAGCTCTGGCTTGCCTCCGTGCGGAATGTAGATGCGCAGAGAGAGGTCGTTGATGGTGTCGGATTTCACCTGCACATAGGCTGGCTCGTCTGGCGTCGCCTCTGGCTCCTCTATCGTCACGTTCACTTCCGATTCCGCTTCGATCTCTGGCTCCATCTCTGGAGTGTCCTTAGGCAGCAGCCACACTAAGACACCCACCACTGCAATGGCTATCGCTGCCGCAATGATGATCCACCATACATAGCGTCGGTGTTTCGGTTTTGGCTGCTTCATGGGCGATGGGGCTACCGTGTTGGCATTGCCCACCACGCGTATCTCATCGTCCGTGATGCTGTTGTAATAGTCGTTCTTGTCTGTCTTCATTGTATCCTCCTTTTTTCTGCATCCTGCTCTATCAGGTGCTTCAGCTGCTTCAGCGACTCTTTCGAAGCCTCAAGCGAAACACGATGCCCCTGAGCAGAGCGCATGCACAGTTGCTGACGCGGAATGCTGATCATAAAGATGTAGTTGCGGTTGATGATTACTCCGCGACCGATGCGGATGAAGGCTTGCGCCTCTATCCCAAGCTGCTCGTCCATCATCCGCTCCACCTGACCAAGCTGAAACGACACAAGCAGATTGTCCCCATCCGATGTCACCAGGCTGGAGTAGTTGCCTTCTGCCTTGATGCACAGGATGTCGCACGGCATTATCCGCAACAGATCTGTCGAATTGCTTATTATCAGTGGCTCTGCCATTTCCGTTCATTCTTTTACTGATTTGCAAAGTTATGCTTTTTCACAGACAAAAAGAAACATTCTTGATATAATTGTCTTATTATTCCCCAATTTATTAACGTTCCTCCTGATTATTCCTATTTCAGATAGTATGCAATTGTCGTCACGACACGTATTTTCTTGTACTGTGGCTTATAGTATATGTCATCTATCGAGAATGAGCCCTGAGTGGCATTCACAATGCTGCCCAACTCGCAATCGGCATCCTCGGCAAACTTAGCAGCCACCCTTCTGGCATCTTTCGTTGCCTCCTCCACCATCTCTGGCTTCAGGCTCGACAGATCTACATATTCATACTCCGTGCTGCTGCTATTCAGTTCTGCCACCACTCCCCTATTTCTCAGCTCTTTGTCCTTCTTCTTCAGTTCCAGAATCAGAGGCACGTCATGAGAGCACACTGTGACGCTGATAGACGAGCTGTATCTCAGCGCATAGTTCTTTTGTCCCGACTCATATTCCCAGCGGTCGTTGGTGCTCACTGATGACACGGTGATGTCGCTATCCTTAATCTTGTATTCCTTCAGGAATGCGATGACCTTATCCTTCTGCACGTTCAGCATCTCGTCCAGGTCATCCTCATCATTTCCGCACAGCCCAATCTCAATAGGCCACACTACGCTGTTTGCAAGCACTTCTCGCTCGGACAGGCCTTTCACTGTCACACAACGATCCTTCTCTGTGTACTTGCTGATACCCATGTAAACGAAATAGCCGCTCAGTGCTATTCCAGCAGCCATAAACATGGCACCTAATGCTCTTCTCATACTTTAATCATTTTAGTTTGTTAGAAATCTGCTGCAAAAGTAGAACAACTATTCCAATTGACCAAATTCTACAGCCTACACTGTACGAACTCCCCATTTCAATGTACGAAATGATGCCACAAGCGAGAAACTTATGTGATTTGCTTTAGAGCAAGAAAACAACAAGTGGCGATTGGTCATCACGACCAATCGCCACTCTATATTGATTTGTTCTTATTTTACTTCACGAAAAGCTGTGGAGCAAGTTCCTTGAGGGAACGACGCCATGTGAGGAACTCGTGTGCTGTGCCTTCTGACACGAATGAGCCAGCGTTGAAGCCAGCAGCCTTGAGGTCGGCAGCAGCCTTGTTCACACCGTCAGGGTTCTCCTTCGAGCCGCAAGTCATGAACATGAGCTTTGGAGCCTTCTTGCCTTCAAGTTCCTTAACATTGTATGTGCCACCTGAGAAGAGTGCCCAGTAGTCGAATGTGTCAGGACGTGAGAGTGTGATAGAGTGAGTCTCCATGCCACCCATTGAGAGACCAGCCATTGCACGGCTTTCCTTCTTTGCGATAGTGCGGAAGTGTGAGTCAACGTATGGGATGAGCTCGTCGCAGAGAACTGTCTCGAAGTCCTTAGCAGAGAATGAGCCGATAGAACCGAAGCGAGCCTCGTTTGTCATGCCGTAAGTCATGACGATGATGAATGGCTTGCACTTGCCTTCAGCGATGAGGTTATCCATGATTGTGCCTGCGCAACCCTGAATTGGCCAAGTTGTCTCGTTCTCGCCCCAACCGTGCTGGAGGTAAAGAACTGGATACTTCTTCTTAGGATTTGCAGCGTACTCTGCAGGAGTATATACGTATGCTACGCGCTCAGCCTTTGTGCTCTCTGAGTGGAAGAGGATTTCTGAAATCTGTCCGTGAGGAACGTTCTTGACCTGGTAGAAGTCCTGATCGTGTGCAGGAATCTCGATACCGCTCTCCCAACGGCATGAGCCGAAGTAGTTGCCTGTGCCTGGGTCGTTAACAACGCCACCGTCGATAGTGAGGTGATAGTAGTGGAAGCCTTCGTCCATAGGACCATCTGTTGTGCCTACCCATACGCCGTCCTTGTCCTTGCGGAGAACTGTGCCGCCACGACCACCGAGACCGAGGCTAACTACTACAGACTTAGCGTCTGGAGCCTCAACGCGGAAACGAGCATAGCCCTCAGAGTTTACCATTGGGTACTGCTTGCCTGGCTGGTTGAGTGGGTTAGGAACGAAGTCCTCCTTTGGAGCTACATTGTCGAGCTTAGCATCGAAGTCACGAACAGCGTAGTAGCCATCCTTGTACTTGAGATCCTTATCGACGAGGAGAGGATAGTTTGCAGTGCCTACCCATGAGTCCTTGTCTGAGAGGTTCCAGAATGTAACAACCTTAACAACGTCCTTATGCTTGCGGAGAACCTTGAAGAGCTGTACGTACTGGTCAGTGTGCATAGCCTTAACGTGATCCTTGATAGCAACACCCTCGCGAGAGAACTGAAGCTGACCGCCCATTTCCTGGTTAGCACGGATGTCGAGCTCTGTGAAGTGGATGTTGTCAACAAGCTCAGAATACTTAACGATAGCAGCCTCTACATCCTCCATAGTAGGACCGTAGATGTTGTAGTGTCCCTGCATACCGATACCTGTGATTGGCACACCTGCATCCTTCATCTTCTTGACCATGTTGTAGATGCGGTCGCGCTTAGCTGGGTCAGCAGCGTTATAGTCGTTGTAGAAGAGGATGGCATTAGGGTCAGCCTCATGAGCAAACTCGAATGCCTTTGCGATGAACTCGTCGCCGAACTTCTGGAAGAGACGTGACTGACGGTAAGGGCTTGGTTCCTGACGGTTGCCCCAACCACGACCACCGCCGCCGTTGCCGTCTGCCATAGCCTCGTTCACTACGTCCCAGCAGTAAACGATGTCCTTATAGCGATTTACAACAGTGTGAATGTGGTCGCGAAGACGCTTGTAGAACACTTCCTTCGACACTTCCTTGCCTTTCTTGTCTGTGAACATCCAGTCGCAGAACTGTGAGTGCCAAACAAGGCAGTGGCCACGCATCTTGATGTTGTTCTTGCGGCAGAAGTTAGCGATTTCGTCAGCCTGCTCCCACTTCCAAACATCTTCCTGTGGGTGGAGCTCGCCTGACTTCATTGCGTTCTCGCATGTCACGCTGTTGTAGTTTGTGAGGATGATCTTCTGAGAAGCCTCGTCAAGGTTGCGGTTGTTGAGGGCTACACCAACCTTGAAATAATCCTTGTACGTGTCCTTAAGACCGTAAGAATTGTCGCGCTGCTGACGGCCAAACTGTGCGAAAGCAGAGAGTGACATCAAACCAACTGCAGCGAGAGTTAGTAGTTTTTTCATCTTAGTTTGTGATATTAATTAGTTAGTAAATAGTTTTTAGATCAATTCTGCTGCGAAGTTAGACATTTTAAATAATAAATAGTTTAACTTCACGTTACAATTATTAGCACGTTTGTAACATGCACTGAAAAACAAGCAAATAGAGAAAGAAAAAGGGCGACTCATGTGCGAGTCGCCCTTTTAGAAATATGTAATTAAGTATGTAATTACTTAACAAGAACCTTCTTGCCGTTTACGATGTTGATACCCTTCTGGAGAGTGTTCAACTTCTGACCAGCAACATTGTAGATAACCTTGTTGCCATTCTCTGAGTTGATTTCAGAAACGCCAAGTTCAGCACCACCGAGGTAGTAGAGTTCGAAGTCGTCGTAGATGAGCCAGTCAGAGCCGATAGCAGCAGTCTTGCGGAAACCGAGCTTGAGGTCGCCACCTTCCTTAACGATAACCTGAACCTTGTTGCAGTAAGCATCAGCATTGTTTGTGATAACATACTTGAAGCCTGCCATTGAAGATGGGTAGTACTTGTCACCTACCTTAGTGTCGAATGGATACTGCTCACCTGCCTGCTCAAGGTTCATCTCCTTGTGGTTTTCGAATGCAGCATCATCGTCGATGATTGGCTCACCAGGAAGGATACATACTGTGTTGTCCCAATCCTTCATGAAGCCCATGTTAACATACTCTTCAGAAACGTCAGCCATGTTCCACCATTCTGTGAATGAAGGTGTTGTCCAGCCTGTGTCAGCAGTTGACTTAACGTAAGAGAACTCATCGTTAGCGAAGAGGATAGCGTTGTTGTTCTCCCATGCAGAGTAGTCACCACCACAAGCTGCGAAGCGGTCAACCATAGCCTGATCTACTGCAGCACCGTCACGGTAGCAAGCACGTACGCGAACCTCATACTTACCTGCAGGGAGGCTGCGGAGAGTCTGTGAGATTTCGAATGGCTGCTGGTTCCAGCACTCAGCGAGCTGACGACCATAAGTGTTCACGCTTGGATTTACATCAGAGCCCTCGCAAGTCCAGCCTGTCTTAGGACCGTCCTCGAATGAAGGGTTAGTGAGCATGTCAGTGATGTTCATTGGATTAGCCTCAGAAGCGTTAGCAGCGCCACGCTCGTCGAAGATAGCCATGTTGATAGGAGTAGCAAGATCCTTCTCGTAGCCTATGAGCTTCTCTACTGTAGCGTAGTTAGCCTTGAGGTCAGAAGTCTGCTCCTTGATTACAGCAGTGATCTTCTCAGTGTTGAATGTGAGAGCCTTGTCGTAAGTGCGCATGTAAGACTCGTATGCAGCGTAAACTTCGTTGATAGCTTCAGCGTCCTTGTATGAGTCATTCTCGCCATTGCCAAGTTCCATAGCCACGAGCCAGCCCTGGTTGAGGATCTCTACCTGGTTGCTGTCGTCAGCGTAGTTAGCCTCGAGGTTGAGGTACTTGTCTGGAGTATTGTAAGCATTCTTGCCAGCGATAGCAGCCTTCTTGAGGTTGTTAGCCTCATTAACGATTGCCATAGCCTCAGAGTATGCGTCTGCGCCAGCGATTGGGAATACAACCTTAGCAATCAAAGCGTCGTATGCCTTCTGGTCACCACCCCAGAGGTCACCCTCTGCAGGAGCGTTATCAGCAATCTTCTGCTGAACGAGACCAGAGTAGTCAATCTCAGTGCCGTAGTACTTCAACTCAATGATAGAGTTGAGCATCCATGTGTTGTTGTGGTAGCCCATGCGAGCCTTGCCACCCTGGAGGTAGAAGAAGTCAGTCTTAAGAACTGTGTACATGCTTGGATCCCATGCATCCCAGTAGCCTCTTGACTCGTTCTCCTGCATAACCTTAGCGAGCTCGTTGCCCTCGCCGTCGTTTACAAACAGGTAGTTGTTGTTATCTTCCCAACCTGCAGTGCTACCGTCTGAGTTTGCGTTGTGCCATACGTTGCCTTCGAGAGTGTAGTAGCCGTCAGGGAGGTGCGTGAGGTTCTGGTAAACCCACATACCGCCTTGCTTGTTAGCACCGTTAGACCAGTCAGAGTTGATACCAGCGTAGCCCTTGAGCTTCTGGATGAATGCCTGCATACCACCGTGCCAGCCGTTCCACTTGTCGTCATATACCCAAGTGTTCTCAGCATCTGGCTCGATTGACCAGTGTGCCTTGCTTGCAACTGCCTCGAATGTTACATCGTTGCCACTCTGCTTGCCAATACCTGTTTCAAGGTTACCATCGCCACCGTCATCACAAGAATTGAGAGCGTCCTGTACATTCTGTGGATAGTGGTAGCCTTCAGCATCGTGAGTACCAGTGTTCTCCTGGTTCACCCACCAAGGGAATGAGAGAGCGTGAGTGAAGTTGTAAGAACCGTCAGCTGCCTTCTCCTGAGTGAGGAGGTAGTCCATACGAGCCTGCATGAGGTTCTCAGCAGCCTGCTCGTATGTCTCAAGAGTAGTGTCGTCACCAAGCTCATCTGAGTAGAGAAGAGCTGTTGCTGCATCAATAGCAACCTGGAATGCCTCCTTGCCTGCATAGTCTGTAGCAGCCATGATACCCTTGCAGATGTCGAAGTTCTTGTCCAAAGCCTCAGCCTTAGCGAAGATAGCCTTGTTAGAAGCGCTTACCTCTTCGAGCTTAGCTATAGCAGCCTGAATCATTTCGAGTGGAGAGTCGTTCTCGAGCTCATCACCAACTTCCATGATTTCATCGCCGAGGAGTGCACCAAGAGCAGAGTACTTGTCGCAAACTGCAGCAACGAACTGCTCAGCCTCTTCCTTCATCTTGTCAAACTTCTTCTTTGCAATCATTGCGCGAGCGCCATCGTTGAACTCTGAGTCGTAAGTCATTGTCCAGTGGTTCCACCAAATCTGGTCCTGTGGGACAGCGACTGGCTTTGAGATACCTACGCGTACGATTGTCTTCTCAGGAACAGCGAACTGAACGCTGTTGCCAGCGAAGTGGCCATTCTCCAAGTACCAGTCAGCAGAGCAGTGGCTCTGAGGGCTATAGATTGTTGTGCCATTGAAATTGTATGCCTTCTCGTTGCCCCAGTCGTTTTTAGCGAAGCCCTGTGGCATAACTGGCTCTGTGATTGAAGAGCTGAACTTGTATTGTATTGGTGTCTGATAGACGTCATTGCCTACCTGAACATACACGAAGCAGTTCTGTGTCTCCTTGCCGCTCTTGTAGAGCTCGAGTGTTGGGTCGTCATTACCGTCACGGTAGCAACCAGAAACGGAAACAGTATATACACCTGCTGGCATCTCGAACTCCTGATAGATGTCGAGTGGAGGGAGGTTGTAAACACCCCAGCAGATGAAGTACTTGTTGTCGTTTGCGTCGTCAACCTGAAGACCAGACTCTGTAGAATCTGCTGGGCGGAACTCCCATTCACCAGGTCCACCATAGTTGAAGCCCTGCCAAGCTGGGCTTGCAGGATTCTCTTCGCTTGCCTCATAAGCCTTCCACTGGATCAAATTAGTCACATCCTGACCATGTGTCCAAGAAGAAGTGTCCTGGGCATTAGCTGCCAAGCCGAAGCATGCAGCCATAGCTAAGGTAAAAAGTTTCTTCATAAGGTAAAATAGTTAAATAAAAGATGTTAAAAAATTATGTAATTATCTCTTTTTAATTTTAGGTGTCTTAGGTTAACCTGTGCTTTCGATACCTACATCGTTCTCTGTCCATTTATAAGGAACACGCGCAAGGAGAGGCTCAGCACTATTGTTTCGAGTGCAAAGTAAATAAAAAAGAAACAAAGACAATTGCAAAAATGTAACATAAACTATCAAATTTGTAATGACTGTTAAAGATTATTAATCCTCAACAAGTTACGCAACACATAAAAAATGCCCAAGCTTTCGCTCAGGCATTATATGTATCATTGATAGAATACAAAATGTTACTTGATGACCACGCCACCATTTTTAGGTACGATAATCTTGAGAGCTTTCTTTCCAATCTTAGTTGGCTTTACGCTGCCCTGCAGATTAGCGTCGTCAGTGTAGATATTGACAATCTCGCCACCCTCGAAGTAGTCAAGAAGGTTGAGTGAGAGAGTGAGAGGCTTGTCTTCAGCATTGATAGCTGCAACATACCACTTGCCAGTGCTGCTCTTGCGAGCCATCACCACATACTTGCCAGGATAACCGTCAATGAACTTCATGTCTTCCCAAGTGACAGGCACGCTCTTCATGAAGTCGATAGCCCATGCTGGAGCATCAGTCATGTTGTTAGGCGCAACAGCGAAGTTCTGCACTGGAGTCTGGAAGAGGATGGCTGTGGCAAGAGCATAGACGTCACTTGTCTTACGTGTTGTGCCGCGCTCATTGTTCTTCGAGTAATGCTTGTTGAGGGCAGAACCACCGAAGTCCATATTGCCCACAGCATTGCGGAGGATTGGGTGGATAGTGCCTGCAAGAGCCTCGATGTCGTTGTCGTTCTGTCCAAAGGCAAGATTCTCGCTGGCACGTACAGCCTCGCAAGAGATGAAGTTAGGGTACATGCGCTCCCAGCCTCTCTGCAATGTGCAGCCGTGGAAGATGACCATGATGCCATATTCGTTAGCGTCAGCGAGGATGTCTTCATACATCTGCATTGTCTGCTGCTTGTCTGAGCCAACAAAGTCAACCTTGATGCCCTTGATGCCAGCCTTCTGCATCCACGCCATTTCCTTGCGGCGGTCAATCATGCGGTGCATCTTGCCACGAGGACCCTGAGGAGCATCGTTCCAATAGCCGTTAGAGTTGTACCAGAGGAAGAGGCTCACACCCTTGCTCTGAGCATACTTAGAGAGCTCTTCCATACGGTCATAGCCGATGTTTGTATCCCAAAGAGCATCGACGAGGAGATATTCCCAACCCATTGCCGAAGCAAAGTCAACGTATTCCTTCTGCTCGTCGTAGTTGCAGCTTGCATCCATGCGGATGATCCAGCTCCATGCCGAGCGGCCATACTTATAATCGTACTTTGCCTCATACTGTGGCTTGACGAGGTCCCACTGGATTGTAGTCTCAGCGATTGGCTTCAAGTCACGGCCCACAGTGATTGTGCGCCAAGGAGTCTCACCGCCCTTGCCATCGAGCATAATGCCGGGAGCAGATGAGCCTACGCCACCAAACTCTGTTGGCTCAGGATACTTGATGCCGTAGCTGCGTGAACCTGTTGATTCAATGCGGCTGCCGCAATAGTTGCCACCGATGTTTGTCTCGTTGAGCATCACCCAAGCTGTCTTTGCTGCAGCTTTCTTTGTTGCCGCTGCAGTTGTGACCTTGAAGAGTGCTGGGAAGGTGTAGCCACGTCCGTGTCCGTTCTTACCCATTTCAGCATCATAGTCATAGAATGTCTCATAGCTTGGAGCTGTGCGGGCAAAGCCTGTCTGAGGAGTCATCTGAGGGCAGATGAAGGTTGTAGTGCCCTCTGGGAACACATAGCTTGTTGCCTCGCTCTCCACAAGAGTTGCCTTGCGGTCGCCTTGAGCGAAGATGACATACTTGAATGCAACGTTGCTGTTGTCAACGTGCATCACTACGTCAAATACAGGCACCCCATCCTGGTTCTGGAACGTATAAACAGCCTCATTAGCTGTGTATGAGATGTTTGCCTTCTTTGTCTGAGGGAGCGAGTAGCTCTCGCTAACAGACTTAACCTCTGACATTTTTGCGAGCTTCACATTTTTTGTGAAATCGCCAGAGTAGCTCTTGCGGTCTCGTGTGCGCCACGATAGGGTTGTTGCCATGCCGAGAGGCGACTTGCACACCAATGTGTCTTGGTCAAGCACCACGCTATAGTTTGCCACTCCATTGTCGCAGCCCACGTTCACCTTCAAGTGTCCGTCAGGGCTTGTGATCTCCTGTGCCTGCATAGCTGCACAAGCACCGAGCATCATGATTGTTGTAAGTATTTTCTTCATATTATATATAATGTGTAATTTCTACTACCTGTCCTGCCACTGTCTCCACGTCATACTCATACACCTGTGGAACCACAGCATTCACGCTTTCGCTTCTGCCTTTCTCATTCACAATAGGAGTCTTGATGTCTGCCGGAGCATAAAGAGCATTAGGACAAGCGCCACTCGCCTGCTTGATGCCCTTGCCTGTGAGAGGCACGTATGAGCGGATGCGGAGCACGCCACCAGCGTTCGACTTAATCTTTGCGCTCACAAGCTTGCCATCCTTCCACTCCATATCTTTCACTTCAAAACCGCCACGAGCCAAAAGACCGCTCACGCTGCCGTCCTTCCATGCGTCTGGCAATGCTGGGAGCAAGTGCACAGCGCCATCGTGACTCTGCAGCAGCATCTCTGCTATGCCCGCTGTCACACCAAAGTTGCCATCAATCTGGAATGGTGGATGAGCATCGAAGAGGTTTGGATATGTGCGTCCGTTAGGGTATTCACGGGCAGCACGATCGCTTGGAAGCAAGCGAAGCATATTGCTGATGATGGTGAAAGCATGGTTGCCATCGAGCATACGAGCCCAGAAATTAGTTTTCCAGCCAAGGCTCCAGCCTGTTGCCTGGTCGCCACGGTGCTTCAATGTTGTAGCAGCGGCACGGAACAACTCTGGATGAGAGAAAGGAGAAATCTGATTGCTTGGATAGAGACCATACAGATGCGAGATGTGGCGGTGCTCATTGCGAGGATCGTCAGCATCCTGAATCCATTCCTGCAACTGTCCATACTGACCAACCTGCATAGGAGGGAGCTGAGCCAAAGCTTCACTGAACTGAGCTCGCAAATCTGCGTCTTTGCTCAATACCTTTGCTGCGCTAAGAGCTTGAGACAGAGCATCAAAAGCAATCTGATTGTCCATTGTGCAGCCTGCTGTCACAGGAGTTGACTTGCCCATAGGCCCCTGCTCTGGACTTACTGATGGCACAGTCACCAACCATCCATACTTAGGATGCTTCTGCATATAGTCGAGGTAGAACACGGCAGCATCACGAATCACAGGATACCATTCTGCCAAGAATTGCTTATCGCCAGAATAGAGGTAATGCTGCCACAAGTGAGTCGTAAGCCATGCACCGCCATTAGGGAACATGCCCCATGCAGCACCATCAATAGGACCAGCGATGCGCCAAATATCTGTGTTGTGATGCGCCATCCAGCCACGACATGCATACATGTCCTTGGCAGTCTTGGCACCAGTCACGCTCAAGTCGCGAATCATAGAGAAGAGAGGCTCTGCGTTTTCCTGAAGATTAGCCACTTCTGCAGGCCAGTAGTTCATCTCTGCATTGATGTTGATAGTGTATTTGCTATCCCAAGGAGCATTCGTGCTGCTGTTCCACACGCCCTGCAGGTTTGCAGCCTGTCCCCCCTTCTGCGAAGAAGAGATGAGGAGGTAGCGACCATAGTTGAACAGAAGAGCCACCATGCCCATATCGTCAGAGCCATAGAACTTGTCAAGTCGCTGATTTGTAGGCAATGAAGCATTTGCGCCTGCTGGCAAATCGAGCTTCACGCGCTTGAACTGTTCCGAATATTTTGCAATGTGTCGCTTTCTCAATTCATCGCCATTCATCTTCAGCACGGCGTCCAGCGTAGCATTGTTCTTTGCCGAAGCATCACCGCTCACGTCGCTATAATTCACAAAGTTGGTAGCAGCAGAGATGATGATAGTTGCCGCAGTTGCGCCTTCCACATTCACCTTGCCGTCAGCAGCGTTCATCTTGCCATCGCTTGTCACCACCACCTGCATCTCAGCATTGAGAGCAGGGTTGATGCCTTCGTGTCCCACGCCTTCAATCACAGCCGTCAGCTTTGCCATGCTTCCATTCTTGCCCTTCTTTCCCGACATGCCCATCATCTCGCTCTTGCTCGACGACTTCAGCTCTGCCTCATGACCTACGGAGAAAGAAAGTTTGCCCTTCTTGGAAGCAACTATTCGCATCGACACCACGCCATCAGCCAGCGAAGCATAGGTCTCGCGCACATAGCTCACGCCATCCACGCTGTATGCTACTTTCGAAATGGCATTGTTCAGATCCAGTTCTCGGCGATAGTCAGCCACATTCTTATGACCGAAATTCATCTTCAGCGAACCCAACGTGAGATATTTCATGCCGTGAGGCCCCACGATGAAGTCCTTGTCAATGACCTTAGCTGCCTCATCCTCTTTTCCTGCAAAGATGAGCTGGCGCACCTCGTCAAGTTTGCCAAGCGAACGAGGACTATTGTTGTTGTGAGGTCCGCCACTCCAGAACGTTTCTTCGTTCAGCTGTAATTCTTCCACTTCAGTGCCGCCATACACCATGGCACCCAATCTGCTGTTGCCTATCGGCAATGCCTCCAGCCAAATTTTAGCAGGAGCATCATACCAAAGCACACTATTCTCTCCATCGGCTTTGTCGCCCGACTTCGCCCATAACGACACAGTTGTCAGCAAAGCCAATGTTAGTAAATAAAACTTGATCTTCATTTCTGGTTAGTACAAAATTGATTTGTTTGCAAAGTTAAGCAAAAAATCCAATTCGCCCTTATAATTATTGTCTCATTTTTTATAAGATAAGTAACATTTCACTTTGGCGAAACCACAAAACAGCAAATGTTCTGCCATTCAATAATCACGCAGGACTTCACAGCCCTGCGTGATTGGACTTGTAGAAGAACATTTATCTCGCAGACAAATTGTTTTTCGTCTCTGCAATCATATTTTGTCAATTTTCTATTGTCCTTTTAAATAAATGTCGTACTTTTGTGAACAAATAACAATAAGTTGAACATAAGCACTTAGCTTTATAGAAGAAAAAATGAAAAGAGTCATATTACTTTTGATCATTGCCCTTACATCCGTAGCAATGAAAGCACAAGAGAACCCTGAGCGCGGATTCATCATCACAAACGAGAAAGACACGCTGTATGGAACAATAGATTTCCGCACAAACAAGATTAACTGCAAGCAATGCTCGTTCAAAGCCGATGGCATGGATGGGTACAAGACCTACATGCCTGGCGACATCATAGGCTACCGCTTCATGCGTAATGGCAAATTCTACGTCAGCCATCCTTTTGAGTATGAAGGAACAACTCACAATGTCTTTGCAGAATACATGGTCAAGGGCACATTGAATGTGTATCGTGTGGTAGGACTGTGCAGCGACGATGTGTTCTTCTTCGAGAATGAAGACAACAAGATTGTAAGTTACAGAAACAGAGAGGTAGCAGACGAGACAATTAGATCTATCACGATGGCAGAAGCTAGAAGCCTCACGGCACATCTGCAGAAATCAGAGAAGGCAATAAAAGAAGTGAAGGTTGGCTACATGCCTGTGCCTACAATCCTGAAGATTGCCAACCTGTATCATGAGGATGTTTGCACATCGAACGAGGATTGCATAAAATTTGAGTACGACCAGAAAAGCGAGAAGGCAAAAATGTCGTACAATGTTCATGCTGGCTGGACTCACTACTTCGGCTTGGAATGCAACTATGCCAAAATCTACGACGTGCCGACGGTTGGCGTGAGCATTGAACTGAACGGAAGCAGAAGGAAGAAGGATCTGCTGTATCAGGTCACATTGGACTATGCCTACGGCAAAGGACATACTGAGATTGAGGCTTTCAACTACACTACCATTGCCAATGCAAAGGCACATATATTCTGCCTCAGAGTTGGTCCGCAATACAGGTTTGGCAATAACAGCAAAATGAAGTTTACGGTCAGGGGAGGTGTGTCTGCGTTGGTGAATGTGGCTAAAGAAAAAGCTTATGATCTCAAATACAATGCTTTCAAGCACGACTACGAGTCAAGAGTGCTGCACGACAAGACGTATTTTGACGCTTGCCTTTGTGCTGCTTATGCAGGCGTAGGCTTTGACTATCATCTCGGCAAAGGCGACTTCATAGCAAACATAGATGCTTTCACCCCACATGTCGTTTTCCTCGAAGGCGCTTCTTCGGTGTCGGCAACAATAGGATACCGATTCTAACGTGATTCATTCACATAAATAAAGATAACCCGAAAGCGAGCGTGCAGTTTTTCTCTCTGCACGCTCGCTTTCATGCTATTTCATCACTAATTCTTCTATATCGCCGAACTTGTCATACCCACTTACGATGACCTTGTCGCCAGGGTTAAGACCTGAGAGGATTTCGTACTGCTGTGGGTTCTGACGGCCAATCTCTATCTCTACCTTGCGAGCTGTTTTGCCATCGGGCGAGAGACGATAGATCCAGCGGCCAGAGGTGGCTTGATAGAAGTCACCGCGAGGGATGATGAGGGCTCGCTCAGGGCTGCCGAGCTCTATCTGCACACGGTAGCTCTTGCCAAGACGGATGTTGGATGGCTTCTTGCCTGTGAAGACGAGGTCGCACGGGAATGAGCGCTCCTTCACTTCGGGCACAACCTTGCTGATGCGGAGTGGGAACTTATGGTCTTGATACTGAATGCTGGCAGGAAGACCTGTGGTGATGCGGTCGATGTAATACTCTGAGAGCGAGGCGTGTACCTTGTACTGGCTGAGCACCTTGATGGCACCGATGCTGGAGCCAGCCGACACTTGCTGACCGATGGTGACATTGAGGAAACTGAGCTGACCTGCCACTGTGGCACGAACCACAAGGTTTGATGTGCGAAGAGCCGAGCGAGATAGTTTCTTGTTTGTTGCCTCACGATTGGCGCGCACTATCTCATGTTTTAGGGCTGTGGCAACTGAGTCGTGCCTCAAGCTCTGCATCTGCAACTGAGCACGCTTGCGCTGATACTCATAGTTCTCTTCCAACACCTCAAGCTCAGCCTTGCTTTTTATGCCCATGCGGTATTCGTCACGGCTCTGTTTCAGCGACTTATCAAGACTTGACATTTGATGCTGTGCGTCGAGTGCCTGCTGACGCAGAGTGATGCTGCGCTGCTCCATCTCGATCTCCTGCTCACGATAGTTGCGCTGGCTGTTCTGCCATTCATCACGTTCGTCGTCGATGGAGCGCAGCAGTTCGGGATTGGAAAGAACAAGGATGGTGTCGCCCACATTGAGCATCTCGCCCTCTTCGGCAACAATCTCCGACACAAAACCGCTTTCGAGAGCATTGAGCTGTATGGTTTGGATAGGCTGCACCACGCCTTCCACATCAACATATTCCATGAAGGTGGTGTCGGTGGCGGTGAAAATCTTGTAATCGTCGGCATCGATCTTCAGTTTGCGAGGACCGAGAGCGAGGATGATGACGTAGATGGCGAAGGCGAGGAAGAGAACGCCACATATTAAATAATAGCGATACTTGATGTACCAAGGCTTGGGTTTTAATTGAATATCCATAGTTTGAATTTATTAAGATGACAATTAAGTAAGTGAACACAATTATTTTTATAATTAAAGAACACGAATTTCCCGAATCTCACGAATGCAAAAGGATTCGTGCAATTAGTGAGATTGACTTCGTCGAGCTCTTCGAGGTTCGTGTTCAAAATAAAACCACAGAGT
>JAZRYI010000064.1:0-29521 GCA_045600665.1 Bacteroidaceae bacterium | reverse complement strand
GTCAAGCATGCTTTCAGGAAGCATCAGCGATACTATGCCGTAGAGTAATTCTTTCTCTTGAGAGTCTGTCATAGGAACGTTTGTATGATAATGATGCTGCAAAGGTAATCATTTATTCTCAACCTACCAAACTCTATCTTTGCCATCCCTCATCAGTTAGGCTGCGAAGTGGGCTATCCACGGAAAAATGTACATGCGCCAGCTTTTGGCCTATTGAATGATAGCTTGTATGATGCGTTAGCAAATAGAGTGTCATACTTATTAAGTGTGTATGCGGACGAAACAAAAAGGAGTACTGGCTTTGAAAACTTCAAAACCAAACAAATCGAAAAATACTCCAAATTTTACAATGCTATAAATAAGGAAATTCCTTCTGCCATAAAGAACATGACATACTCTGAGTTCGAAAGTTTTACTAAATGATGGTCAATGACATCTTTAAGGGTGCAAATGCTTACGTAACCAATGTGTTGGTTTTCCGAAATATCAACAGCCGTGGCGAACCGCATCGCCACGGCTGTTTCTTTTATACAATCATTCAAAATTCACAGATTTAACGCCTCTTTATTGAAACACAAGGGAACGTTTCGTTCTTGCAATAAGTGCGTACATGGTAACCCCGAAGTTCGAAGAAGTCAAACGTACCTTACAATTACATTTTCTTCAAATCGAAATACATCATTCTGGTGTGTAGAGGTTCGTCATCGGGAATTTCATTGAAATTACCAGACAAAGTGTTTATGAGCCTCTTTGATTCTACGAAGTTCCATTTCCCTTTGTTCCGACAAACGGGGAACAGGACGATCAGCATATTTGTCGGCTTCGTTCACAAAGTCGATAGCAGACTGACCTGTCAGTACTGGTATATCTCTGATTGGTATTGCCATTGTATTTCTGATGTTATATTGTTACAACTTATAGTTGCCACAAAATGCTATAGTCATACATTTTTGACGGTGCAAAAGTACAAGTATCTTTTGTAAACTCCAAATCTGCGATGCTAAATTTAGCAAAACAGACTCCATTTTTGTTAAATGTCAAATATTTGCGATTTGTGCTTTCGTTTTATGAACAAAGGAAATAAACAAAAGACGCCTCGCACGATTGCCAAAGAGCAAAGAGGACACCAGCATCATCAAAATGCAGGTGTCCTCTTTCTTTACTCTCACAGCTCCTTCCTCACATCGAAGCAAGGGCAAGCCTTGCTGGCGAAGTCACGGTGGCCGTGGATCGTGGCGGTGGGGTAGATGTGGCGAAGGATGGTGATGAGGTTGCGAATGGATTGGCGCTGGGCTGGTGTGCGAGTGTCCTTGGGCGTCTTGCCATCGGAAGCAAGGCCGCCGATGTAGCAGATGCCAAGGGAGTTGGCGTTGTGGCCAGAGCAATGAGCGCCTGCCTTGTCGATGGCGCGTCCTGGCTCTACTGTGCCATCAATGCGGATGACGAAGTGGTAGCCGATGCATGCCCAGCCTTGGGCGCGGTGCCAGCGATCGATGTCGGCGGCAGTGAAGTTCTTGCCTTCGGGAGTGGCAGAGCAATGAATGATGATGGATGTGATGGTTCGCATAAGATAACCCTCCCCAGCCCTCCCTTGAAGGGAGGGGGTGCCGTGCGGCGTGGGGAGATTGGGGGTTAGGGGTTAGGGGTTAGGGGTTAGGGGTTAGAGGTTAGAGGTTAGAGAGTTGAGGTTAGAGCATCTTCATTGCACAGCTTGTGATGCCAAACGCAGAGGCGAGGGCTGTGAGGATGGTGAGTACAATCTGAAGCCAGAGCTTCCAATCTTTCTTGTTTGTTTCCATAATAAATTAAGTTTTTGATTGTTAGTGAATAAAATGGGTTCATAATAAATAAGGATCATTCAAGAATGAATCATTATTTAATGATACAAAGTTACGAAAAATAAATGAATTGTGCAAGGAAAATGGCGAGTAATTTTGCGGAAAAACAATGGATTTATTTTACCTTTTAATGCGAGAGTTTGGGCTAAAAACAATAAAAAACGATAAAGTTTAGCCCAAACTCTTGCATGTTTAAAGAAATCTTATTATCTTTGTGCCCATCAAATAACTTATTGATTTTATGACTGCTATCATCGGACGTAAGGCAGAAATGGATGCCTTGGCAAAATATAATAATTCTGACAAGTCTGAGTTCGTTGCAATATACGGGCGAAGAAGGGTCGGAAAGACGTTTCTTGTATCGCAATTCAATAAGAACTTCGCCTTTGAGACTTCTGGCATCATCGGTGGAACAAAGAAGGATGAAATGGAAGCCTTCTACACCTCGTTGATGCTATACGGATACAAAGGGAAGAAGCCACAGACATGGATGGAAATGTTTGTGGCACTGCGGCAAGTGCTGGAGGTAAACAAAAAGAGAGGTGCAAAGGTTGTGTTTATCGACGAATTGCCTTGCTTCGACACTCGTTGCTCAGGTTTTGTCAAGGCGCTTGACTATTTCTGGAATACGTGGGCAAGTAAGCAGAGTAACATAAAGCTGATAGTGTGCGGTAGTGCAACGTCGTGGATGGTGAGGAATATTATCAACAATAAAGGCGGTTTGCACAACCGAATCACGCACGAGATGCACTTGCACGCATTCAATCTCTGCGAGACAAAACAGTTCCTGTGGAAGAAAGGGCTGAAGTGGGATAATCTGCTCGTTGCTCAGACCTATATGATTATGGGTGGGGTGCCTTATTATCTCGACCTACTGGATTCGGACAAGGGGTATGCGGAGAATATCGACCATCTGTTCTTTGCCAAGGATGCGACAATGAAGCAGGAGTATGGCAGGTTGTATTCTTCGCTGTTCGCCAATCCGAAGCAATACAAAGATGTGGTCAATCTGCTTGCCAAGAACAAGAAAGGGTTAACGCGAGGCGAGATAGCCGAAAAACTGAAAACCGCCAATAATGGGCATCTGACCAAGACGCTGGAAGATTTGGAATACTGCGACTTCATACGTTCATACGTTGTATTGGGCAAGAATTCGTCAACAAAGAACAACGGACAGATTTATCAGTTGGTGGATCAGTATTCTCTGTTCTACCACTATTTTGACTCTCTGCGTACTCGCGACGAGCACTATTGGGCTTTTACACTTGGTACACCTACGCAGAACACCTGGTATGGGTTGGCTTTTGAACGCCTGCTGATCGGGCACATTCCTCAGGCCTTGACCGCCATGCATCTGGATCGTATGCACACGGAGTACTATTCGTGGCGAAGCGAGAACAAGAAACAAGGTGCTCAGATTGACCTGGTGATAGATCGTGCCGACGGCATCACGGACATCTGTGAAGCAAAATACAGTGTGCACGAATTTGTTTTGGACAAGTCGGAATACAACAAGATACTGAAACGTAAGGAGGCTTTTGATACCACCGCAGAAGGTAAATCTACAAGGCTTGTGCTCTTCACAACCAAAGGAGTAAAAAGGAATGTCTATTCCGATATTTTTCAAGCAACAATCACACTGAACGATTTGTATAAGTTTTGAGGATAGGGCATTGGTGATAGGGACAGGAATATCACTGACCACAATACATAATTTAAGGAGGAAGTGTCAGTTACTTTTGACACACCCTCCTTTCTTTCTTCTCACAGCTCCTTCCTCACATCGAAGCAGGGGCATGCCTTGTTGGCGAAGTCACGGGGGGGCTACAGCATCTTCATTGCACAGCTTGTGATGCCAAACGCAGATGCGAGGGCTGTGAGGATGGTGAGTACAATCTGAAGCCAGAGCTTCCAATCTTTCTTGTTTGTTTCCATAATAAATTAAGTTTTTTTTGATTGTTAGTGAATAAAATGGGGTCATAATAAATAAGGTACATTTGGGGATGAACCATTATTTAATGATACAAAGTTACGAAAAAAGATTGAAATATGCAAGCAAACGGAAGGAGATTTTTCAGAAAACATAAAAGATTTCCGTGCTATTCTTTTGTGGAGAAAGTTGCAATTAATCTATAGGAAATTCTTGCATGAATGGGTACGAAAGGAACAAATCTGAAGAATATTAGAACTTTTTCTCAACTTTTCTTTCTACTTCTCAAAAGTTTATTTAATTTTGCTATTTGAAACTCGAATGGTAGCGAAGCAATGAACTGCCATACGCACAGAGACTAGTTAAAAAGATTGTTTAACCCATAGTAAAATTGCTTCGCTGCCATGGCACCATTCCCTCCTTACATATTGCCCATCTTGGCAAAGTCGCTTGACTGTGCCGAGGATGATGTGCATGCAGAGCTGAGCGGAATGAAGAAGTATTCGCCTGTGGCGTACAATGCCTTGGTGGACCTTGCCTATAAGCTGGCAGAGCAAACGGATGCCGTTGCAAAATGTGAAGACGAGAAGGCGCAGCTGAAGCAGAATGTGAAGACGCTGTCGGATGCCCATCTGACGAAGGATGCAGACATTCGCAACTACAAGGCGCAGATTGCAAAGCTCGAAGGCAGAGAGACAGATGTGCTTCAGATGAAGCTTGACCTGGAATATGAGCGCAAGGAGTTTGAGAATGAGAAGGCTGCCTATGAACTTGCTTATCGTGAACGACGCAACGAGCTTGAGGATGCGTATAGGGCAAAGATGCTGCTTGCTGCTGAGACAAAAGGAAGCCGGGTGGTGAAGACTGGCTTGAAGAAACTGGTGAAAAACGTGAAGAAAGTGGCAGATAAAGATGTGCTGCAGTCGATAGCCACATGCTGCATAGTATTGAGCAATAAGGCGCTGAAGAACATGGAAGACTGTTTCCAGCGAGGATACAGCATCGAATGGCTTGAGCAGTTCTGGAAGGACTTCGAGCAGAGCGAGCTTGCCGCAGAGTTCCTTGCCCCTAAAGGCGAGATAGACACGTGCTCATACCTGATGGTGATAGGCAAGCTGATACACCTCAATGTCCTTGTCGATGATGTGCCACGCATATCGGGCTATTTCCCGTTTGTCGGCGTGCAGCCAGTCTCGATGCAGCGCTATGTGTATAAGGGAAGGAAAGGTGTGGACATTCCATCCGATGTGAGCGAATGGATAGAGAACTATCTGGAAACGCACACCGCAGCATGATGTGAGTGTGCGTTTTTTCTTATTATATGTACATTGATTATTGATTTTTCATTTTGATTGGGATTGATTTTATCAATTTCAATCAATTTCTTTTATCAATATATCAAAACTTACCTTTGCACCCGTCAAATTCAACGAGACAGTGTCTTCTGACTGATTTCGGAGAATGCGGCCGCACAAGGTGGCACCAAGAAGAAGTAGGATAAACGCGCACCTTGATCATCATTATGGATACAACAAACATGCCAGAGATCCAAGGCGGTTCCAGCCACTTAGATCCCCTCTCTCTCGACATTGCCAACAGCAAAATCGAATTGGCAAAGCTTCAGGACGACAGACGACATGATGGCGTGCAATACAGCTTGCAATGCATGCTTGGCAAGGTGCAGACTCTCTCCGACGAGATAATGTCCGTGCTCTCACAATCGAAAAGCCCTGCCAAGGCCTTGCGCGAGCTTGCTGCCAACGAGATTGTGCGCGCGAGCGACGGCAACCTCAACACGCCGCTCTTCGCTCCTGGAGCAGGAGCGAAGCAGCAGGTGTGGATGCATGTCGGCACTCATTGGATGGAATGCCCCGAGCAGCAGTATTACGATTTCGTGCGCGACGCAGCAAGCAAGATGGGAATGCCAGACAGCTATGCAGACAATGCCACCTTCGTCAAGCCGCTGCTCGAGCAGGTGGCGTTTCAGGTGGCTCGCGCACGCATCGAGCCCAAGCATCGAGGCGAGGTGTGGGTCAATCTGCTCAACGGCACGCTCGTCATTGGCAATGACGGGAGCTGCAATCTCAGAGCACATCAGCGCAAAGACAATTTCACCTACGTGCTCCCCTTCTCCTACTCGCCCGATGCGTCATGCCCAAGATGGCGCGCCTTCCTGGACCAAATGCTGCCCGAGACACAGGCACAGCATCTGCTCGCTGAGTACTGCGCCTACTGCCTGACCACAGGCATAAAGATGGAGAAGATGCTTGTGTTCTTCGGAAGCGGCAGCAATGGCAAGTCAGTTGTCCTCGACGTGATTGAAGCACTGTTCGGCACCGACAATGTCAGCAACGTCTCTCTGGCAGAGCTGACTGAGGATGACAAGAAGCGAGCCATGATTGAGGGCAAGCGAGTGAACATCTCGCATGAGTCGGACAAAGGCATCAATGCGTCGGTCATGAAAAAGCTTGTGTCATGTGAGCCGGTCACAGTCTATGTCAATTACCTTGGCCCTCACACGATGTACTATTATGCCAAGCTGATCACATCGTTCAACATTCTGCCAAAAGCAGAGAACACACATGGCTTCTATCGCCGTTTCATCCTCATGCCTTGGCAAGTGACCATCAGCGACAAAGAGGCTGACGTGCATCTTGCCGAGAGGATCATCCACGAGGAGCTGCCTGGCATCCTCAACTGGATGCTTGAAGGCATGAAGAGATTCCTGGCAAATGGAAAGTTCACCGAAAGCCCCATGTGCAAGGAAGCCCTGGACAAGTATAAGCTCGTGAGCGACAGCGTGCGCATGTTCCTTGCCGAGCGTTGCATAATCGGCTCATCCTACCCAATGAGCGGCCAGCAGCTGTTCGTCAAGTACAGAGAGTACTGCTCTGGCATTGAGGTCAGACCTGTGGGTCGCAACCGATTCTACGACAGATTGACAGACCTTGGCATCTTGGGCACAGACTATCAGGGACAGTTGCAGTTCAATATAAACATCAAGGCAGAATAAGATCATGAAAAATCAATTTGACATATCGCGCATAAAAAATGTGCCAATCAGCAAGGTTGTGGAGCGATTTGACACTCTGCACAAGTCTGGCTGCCGACACATTGCACACTGCCCTTGGCATGACGACGCAAGACCCTCTCTCTATCTGTATGAAACTGAAAGCGAGAACCGCTGCTGGTGCTTTGCCTGCAGCACAGGAGGCACAGCCATCGATTATGTGATGGCAAAGCTTGGCTGTGATTTCAAGTACGCCTGCGAATGGATCTCTCGCGAGTTTTGCATTCCAATGGCTGGCGGAGGCTATTATCCTCCCACTGTCACTCACATCCGAAAGCAGAAGAAAGCACCCGATGCAGATATGCTTCCGCACTATTCATACATACCTTCAAGCTATATGCATTCAACGCTGTCAGAGCAAAGCAGCTTCTGCCAGTGCATGAGAATGCTGTTCCCCTCGCACAGAGTTCATTTCATTGCAGAGGAGTACAATCTCGGCATGATAGGAGATGGGTGTGACGACATCATTTTCTGGAATGTGGATGCACAAGGAAATGTGTGCAACGGCAAGGTGCAGCGCTATTGCACCGATGCAAGTTCCTCTGCGTTCTTTCATTCCGACCGAAAGGTCTGCTATTGGGTTGCAAAGAGCGTAGCAAAAACACTTGGATTGCCTGCAGATGCATCTTTCTGCAGTTCTTCGCTTTTCGGAGAGCACCTATTGCCTCACTATCCCGATGCAGTTGTCGCGCTGGTGGAGAGTCCGAAGAACGCGCTCATTGGCGCAGCTGAATATCCCCAGCTTGTTTGGGTGGCAGCAGGCAATAAAGGCAATCTGAAGCATGCTATCATTCCTCTCAGAAACAGGCAAGTCATCGTGTTTCCCGACCGCGACGCCATCGCCGACTGGAAGTCAGTGATCAGCCAAAACAGAGAATTTGCTAATTTCCACGTTAGCGATTTTTGCGAGCGCTATGCACCAGCCGATTCTCCTAAATTCGACATAGCAGACTACATCATTGGCAAGCGTATTCAAAACACCAGCAAAGCCTGATCGGCATTAGATTCCTCAGGACTTTTCGTGGACTTTTCAAGCATCTATCTAATAGTTTAATCAATTGCTATTCAGATAGATGCTTTTCTTTTCGTGGACTTTTAGGTCTTTTTCTTCCAAAACATTCTAAAAAAAAATAAAAATACAGAAAGTTATAGCTAAAAAAGGCAACAAAACCACGTTCGTCATCATATCTCACTGAATTTATGTATATTAAGCACTCTCGCACAGCAATAAAAAAACCACCAAAAACACACCACGATGCGTAATCATGCGACTCCATGATGCCTCATCTCCCTTTGCCCACACAGCTGCGCAGCCCTCACCCACACAGTTGCGCAGCTGTCACGGTGAGGGATGCGAGTGGGCGTGAAATGCATCATCAAGAGGAAGCGAGGTTGAGTTTACATCATCAAGGGGTCTGACCCCTTGATGATGCATCGAGAGAGAACGAGGCGGTGATTTTTATTGCTGTTTTTTAGTGAAAAAAGTTGGGGAAATATTTGCGTATGTCGCAGAAATTCACTAACTTTGTAGAGAAATAAGAGAAAAGGATAAGTGGTGGTGAAGAGATTGTTTTTTGGGATGTTTAGTGCCCTTGATTTTGAAATACAGAACTATTAATTTTGAGATAATCTATGAAGATCTTGATTACACGCTATTATGGCGATGAGCGCACGGCGAAGAGCAGGATGCTGGTGGTGGACGATGCCACGGGATGCGTGCGATTGGAGTGCGAGGCTCGCGAGGCGACGTTTGTCGATTACGGGTCGGGCTTCAAGGGATGCAGCAAGGTGTGCCTGCCTGTGGGCGAGTTTCGCTGCAAGGTGAAATCGACCGACTTGTCGCCTATGACGGTGGTGGTGTCGGACGCTCCTGGGCATAAGGGATGCAGAATAGGATGGCACGATGTGGCGCAGCAGAAGTGCAATGAGGTGCTGGTGGGCGTGTCGGACGAGTATCCTAAGGCGAAGTGGAGACGCATCGCGGGACAGGAGGATACGTTCCGCGTGTTTGAGAAGCTGGTGTATGCCGCTTTCTTGAATGGCGAGGGAATCCTGCTCGTGGTGAGAAATGAGATTGAGTGCGTGTAGGCAAAAAAGCAACAAACCCTTAATTTGTTATAACCCGACAGAGGCGAGACCCGAAGGCTCGCGCGATGTCAAGAGATGTTAGTTTTCTTATTTTTTTCAACAACTTAAATTCTTAATTTATTATGTCAGTACAGTATCGCAAGACAAAGATGGTCCTCAATTTCCGCGAGGACAAGCCAGAGGTCTATAAGATTGCTCAGGTCAATTTCCCTGCTGTGTCGTTCGACCAGCTCGTCAAGGAGTGCTCGCTCTCATGCGGCATCAACCCAAGCCAGACTCAGTCGGTCATTCTTGCTCTGCAGGATCGTATCCGCCACTACATGGAGATCGGTCACGGCGTGCGCATGGGCAGCTTCGGCTCGTTCAAGCCAGGTTTCCGCTGCAAGACTACGAAGAAGATGGAGGATGCTGATGCCACTACGGTGACTAAGAAGATCATCCGCTTCTATCCTGGCAAGGACTTCCGAGAGATGCTTTCGGAGATGAGCATCGATAGTGCAAGCTCAGCTTTGGATGACGAGGAGTAAAAAATCGATTGAGCATCGATTTATGCTACTCGGGGTGCAGTGCATCATCAAGGGGTCTGCCCCCTTGATGATGTATTCTTTGTTCGAGAAATAGAAAAAGTATCAGTCATTCTGCATCATCAAGGGGTCTGACCCCTTGATGATGCATGGATTGAACTTTTTGGACCTATATTCTGCTAAATAGGACACATGTATGTGTGTGATTTTTCGTAACTTTGCAGCGAAATTCAAGTATATAGTCAAATTACGATTGTTTTCAGGTGAGAGAATTACTATCTATCTTATTTATTTTTGGGATGACTTTGGCTACATCGGCTCAGGTGACAGGCAAGGTGATAGACTCCAAGACTCGTGAGGCCTTGGACTATGTGAACGTGTATTACGACGGCAAGAATGTGGGCGAGCAGACGGATGAGGATGGGCGCTTCGTGATAAAGGAGGATAGCCTCTGGCATGAGATCACGATTTCGTCGATGGGGTATAAGACGCAGAAAGTCAAGCTGAAGGAGTTTGGCAACAACAGGAATATCACTGTCAAGCTCGTGCCTGAGGACAAGACGCTGGAGGGTGTGACGGTGAAGGCCAAGCGTGCTCGGTACAGCCGCAAGAACAATCCTGCCGTGGAGCTGATGAAGAAGGTGATTGCCAACAAGCGCATCAGCAACCTGCGCGAGAAGGACTACTACACGCATTCGAAGTATGAGAAGATGACGCTATCCATCAACGAGGTGACGGACAAGGTCTTCGACGAGGGGGCATACAAGCAGTTTGCCTTCATCAAGGATCATGTGGAGCGCTCGCCTCAGACGGGCAAGCTGATTCTGCCGCTGACGGTGGACGAGACGCTGTCGGAGGTGTATTTCCGCAAGGACCCAAAGAGCGAGAAGACCGTGATAAAGGGCGAGAGCAGCAAGGGCGTGACGGAGCTGGTGAGCACGGGCGACATTCTGACCACGACGCTGAAGGATGTGTTTCAGGAGGTGAACATCTACGACGAGGAGTGCACCATGCTGTTCCACCGGTTCAAGTCGCCGATTGCGAACAGCGCCATCTCGTTCTATCGCTACTATCTGCAGGACACGATAATGATAGACGGCGAGAAATGCGTGGATGTGGGTTTCCTGCCCAACAACCAGCAGGACTTCGCTTTCTCTGGGCATCTGCACATCCTGCTCGATGCCGACTCCACCTACCAGGTGCGTCGCGTGGAGCTGAATCTGCCGCGCCACAGCGAGGTGAACTATGTGACGAGCATGATCATCAGCCAGGACTATCAGCAGCTGCCTTCGGGCGAGCGAGTGGCGATGGTGAACGACATGCTCATCGAGCTTGCCGTGACGAAGTGGCTGGGCAAGTTCCAGGTGCAGAGGGTGACGAGACTGAGCAATTTCTCGTTCGACCCAATACCGAAGTCGCTGTTCAAGCACATCAAGGGCAGCATCTACAAAGAGCCTGACGCTGCCATGCAGGACGAGGACTTCTGGAGCAACTATCGTGCTGTGGAACTGAGCACTACGGAGAACAAGATGGATTCGTTCCTCGATCGCCTCACGCACATCAAGGGCTTCAAGCTGGCGCTGTTCGGGTTCAAGGCTCTGGTGGAGAATTTCGTGGAGACGAGCGACTCGCTCCACCCAAGCTATGTGGACATCGGCCCTGTCAACACGATGATAAGCGGCAACCACTACGACGGAATGCGATTCCGCGCGTCGGCTCTGACCACAGCTCATCTCAACCCGCATCTCTTTGCCAATGGCTACATCGCATACGGCACTCAGACGAAGAATGTGTATGGCAAGGCTCAGCTCACGTATTCGTTCAACAAGAAGGCTTACCTGCCTCGCGAGTTCCCTCAGCGCAACCTGTCCCTCTACTTCTGGGACGACATTCAGTCGCCATTCGACAAGTTTGTGCCTACCGACAAGGACAATATGTTCACAGCGCTGAAATCGTCGGTGGTGGACCAGTACAACCACATCCGCGAATGGCGCGCAAGCTACACCTACGAGCATGAGAGCGGATTCAAGCTTGAGGCTCTGTATTCCAACACGCGAATGCACCCTGTCGATGCCTTGTTCTATCAGAGGCTGGACGGAAGCCCAATGCCTGTGAACGATGCCTCGCGCTGGCTGTCGGGCATACGATTCAGCGAGGTGAAGCTGGGCATAACTGCCGAGCCTGGCGCAACGTATCTCAACACCAAGCAGCGCCGCATCAAGGTGAACAAGGATGCCCCTATCCTATCGCTCAGCCACACGATGGGCATAGACGGATTCCTGGGCGGGCAGTACAACTACAACGTGACCGAGGGCCGCATCTACAAGCGCTTTTGGTTCGGCTCGTTCGGCAAGATGGACTTCGACATCAGAGGCGGCGTGCAGTGGAACAAGGTGCCTTATCCGCTGCTCATCCACCCTGCTGCCAACACCAGCTACCTGATCGAGGACAACACTTTCTTCCTCATCTCGAACCTCGAGTTCCTGAACGACCGCTATGCCTCGATGCTCTACGAGTGGGACCTGAACGGCAAGATATTCAATCGCATACCGTTGCTGAAGAAGCTGAAGTGGCGCGAGATTGTGGGATGCAACGTGCTGTGGGGCACGCTCACCGACAAGAACAATCCTGCTTCGTCTCATTACACTGACAGCAATCTGTTTTACTTCCCTGGGCATTTCTTAGCCGATGGAAGCTATGAGCAGAACACGGTCACAATGGACAAGAGCACGCCTTATATAGAATACAAGGTGGGCATTCACAATATCTTCAAGCTTGTGGAGATTGACTACATCCGCCGTATCACGTATCTTTCTGATCCTAATATTAATAAGTGGGGAATAAGGTTTAAGATTCGTGCTACGTTCTGATTGTGCATTTTACGCCTTTCTAATGATTTGATTTTCAACATTAATTATCATTAATTAGACATTAATTTGTCATTAATAATTTATCACTTTGTATGTCTTGCAATATAAAATTAACGAAAAATTAATGTCTAATTAATGATAATTAATGTTTTAATAAAATTCATTATAGGATGGGAAAGTTTAGTTAATAACTATGTTTTTTCTTTTTTTTGTACTGTTTCTATATTGTTTTTCTTAACATGGGCCAAAGGGCACTTTTACCGTACAGGTCGAATCATTTTGCACAGTAACTTGTAATAAACACTACCTAATCCTGTTATTGATGAAATGGTTCTTCACGTATGCGAAGTAGAAGAGCACGCCCATGACATTGACGCCAAAGGCGAGCCAGAAGGCTGAGCCATAGCCAAAATGATGGGCTGCCATGCCGCCAAGCATCACGCCGAGACCTACGCCGACATCCCAACAAGTGAGCTGGGACGAGTTGGCTGTGCCTCGCTTGTTGTGGGGAGCAAGATTGATGAACATGGTTTGCATGCCAGGCCAGATGTGACCGTTGCCAAGACCAATGATGATGGCTGCGCCGTAGTATCCGATCGGATTGTGGAGAGCGGCGAAAAGAAGATAGCCAAAGACGCTGATGAGGATGCCGTGGTTCACGTTCTCCACCACCTTGCCTTTGCGCAGAGAGCGAGCGCCGATGAGACGGGAGAGGATGAGGCCCGCACTCAGCACCGCAAACCAAGCGCCAGTGCCTGTTGTGACGCCCAGCTCTTCCTTGCCATAGATGGCGAGATAGGTGGAAAGAACGCCATAGCTCAAGCCTATGCATGCCATCACCACACCTTCGCTCCACCCCTTGACGAGGAAGAAGCGATCGAATGACAATGGATCTTTGTTTGGTATGATTTCCTTTACGGGAAACTTGACGGTGCTATTGATGATGAAGCCAGAGCACGCAGTGCAGAGGCAGAGGACGAAGAGGACGTCATAGTTGCCGATATAGTCGTAGATGAGCAGTCCGACTGTAGGCGCAATGCTTGTTGCGAGGTTGTTGCTCATTCCATAATAGCCAATGCCTTCTGCGCGGCGAGTGGGATGAAGCACATCGATTGCCGAAGTGGAGTTTGCCACAGTGACTGCCCCCATCGGTGCGCCATGCAAGGTGCGGATGATGGCAAAGAGCGTCATTGTGCCAGCAATGAGGTAGCCAGCGAACATGGCAAAGAACAGGAAATAGCAAGTGAGCAGCACTATGCGCCGAGGAAAGCTATCCACGAGATAGCCAGCGATGGGGCGCGCAAGAAGCGCTGTGAGCGTGTAGCCGGAAAGGACGAAGCCTATCGTGTCCTTGTCAGCCTGATAAGTCTCGCTCAGATACAATGGCAGCAAAGGTGTGATGAGCATGAACGAAAAGAAAATCATGAAGTTTGCCGCCCACACCTTCGTATAATTAGAATTCCAAAGCCGTTCCATAAGCCTTAATTACTTTATGCCTGAAACATCTACTTTTGTGACAGTCTTTTCGATATAGATATTTGGATCGCCGCTCACGAAGCCTTCGCCCACGCAAGGACGGCGGTCATAAATGCCTGGCTGCGATTGCTCAGAATTCGACACGCACGATGTCTTGTGCATCACGACATTGTCGAAACGTATATTGTTCACTTTGCCCTCTGTGTCGCATCCCAAGAAGATGCCGTTTGGGCTGTAGCACTGCACATTGCAGAATGCTATGTCGCTCACCTCGCCGCATCGCCCCTCGGTTGCGCCCTTAGGGAAACGCCATCCTGCGTCTTTGTGATTGCCAACGGCACGAGGATAGGATGTGATGTAGATTGGCTCTGCCTTGCCCCACCACACATCGCTGAAGAACTTGCCCTCTACTATCATATTGCTGAACATGACATTAGTGACAGTGCCCTCGTCGCGATTCTGAATGCCAAGTCCGCGATTGCTCGCGCGAATGATGCAATTGTCGAAAAGAATGTGGCTGATGCTATCCATATTCTCCGAGCCAATCTTGATGGCGCATGAGCGTGAAGTCATGACGCAGTTTGTCACCACAATGTCCTGACAAGGGCCATACTTCTCAAACTCTCTGCGATTCTTCAAGCAGATGCAATCATCGCCACTCTCGATGAGGCAATTGCTGATGCGCACCTTGCGAGAATGATCCACATCGATGCCATCGCCATTGCGAATCTTCAGATTGTTGAGGAGCGAGATGCCGTCAATCACAGCATCGTAGCAACCGATGAGGTGCACTGTCCAATACGCTCCGTTGCGAATGGTGACATCATGAATGCGCAGGTTCTTCACTCCTTCAAGGGTGAGAACGTGAGGGCGAGGATCGAAGGGACCATTGAGCGGCTTCAGTTCATAGCTGTCGTCAAGCTCCTTGCCCATGAATTCCACGCCGCTGCCATCTATCGTTCCCTTGCCAGAGATGGAGAGGTTCTCTGCGCCAAGCGTGTAAATCCACTTCATGCCTTCGCCCTCATTGGCACCGAATGCGCTGAGGTGATAGATGGATTCATCGGGATTGCATTTCAACGTGGAATTGACAGAGAGATGGAAATCGACATTAGACTTCAGCTGGATAGGGCCAGCAAGGAATGTGCGGCCAACAGGCAAGAGCACCTGACCGCCACCATCAGCCGAACACTTATCCACGGCTCGCTGAATGGCTGCAGCATCGTCTGCCTTGCCATCGCCTTTAGCGCCATAGTCGAGCACATTGTACACCTGTGCATTGGCAACGAATGCCAAAAGAATCAAGATTGCGGATATGTAAATACGTTTCATAATCATTGAATGTTATTTTTGGGGAGGAACATTAGTCATTTCAAATCTCAGCGTGCCGCCATTCATTATGTCCCAATGGGAAATGACAGGACGATAGAGCTTCAATCCGTTGAGCTTCACAGATTTCACATATATGTTCTCTGGCGACGCATTCTCAGCAATGATGGTGAATGTCCTGCCATTCTCAAGCTGAATCTCTGCATGCGGAAACACAGGAGAAGCAAGATAGTAATCCACCGTGCCAGGGCATACGGGATAGAAGCCAAGGGACGAGAAGATGTACCAAGCAGACATCTGACCTGCATCGTCGTTGCCTGAAAGACCGCCTGGCGAATTGAGATACTCCGTGGAAAGAATATGACGCACAGCGCGCTGCGTCTTCCATGGCTTGCCAATGAAATCGTAGAGATAGGCTATCTGATGGCAAGGCTCGTTGCCATGCCAGTACAGGTTCTCGTCGAACATCCTGTCCAGCTTAGCCTCAAACTTCTTCTTTCCGCCCATCGCCTTGACAAGCCCCGGCACATCGTGTGGCACATACCATGTGTAGTGGCAAGGCACGCCCTCGGTGATGAAAGTGGAGAATGTCTCTGGCGTGAGCGAGTGCGCCTCGGGATGCTTCTCAGGCTCCTTGATGTACTGCGTGTCGGCAGGAGTCACGAAACTGCCATCTGCATGCCTGCCATTCGCCCACCCTGTCTTCGGGTCGATCACCTTTCGCCAATTGCCGCTTCGCTTCATCAGCGTGGCATAGTCCCTGCGCATGGCATTGCGGTCTATATCATTAATATATGTGTTGTCAGCCAATCCCTTCGCCATCTGGGCAAGGGCGAAGTCGTCGAAAGCATACTCAAGCGTGCGCGACACCTGCTCATGCTGATGAAACGCCTCCTTCACGCTGTCTTCGAGCGGGATGTAGCCATGCTGCAGATACGACTCCAGCGCGCGGCGCCCCATGCCATTCGCATATTCCTCATGCGTGGCAGGACTCTCAAATGCGTTCTTGCGCATAGCTTCGTATGCCGTCTTCACATCGAAGTTGCGAATGCCCTTCACATACGCATCTGCTATGGTGGCCGTGCAATGGTCGCCAATCATTGCTGCCGTGTAGCTGTTCCAGCAAGGGAAAATAGGCAGCCATCCGCCCTGGCGATACTTCGTCACCAGCGACTGCATCATCTCGCCATCCTTCTGCGGACTGATGATGGTGAGCAGAGGATGAAGAGCTCGGTACGTGTCCCACATCGAGAAATCGTCGTAGTAGTCATACATCGTCAGCATAGTGGAGAAATCGACGAGCGTGTTGTCGTTCTGCGTCTTCGCCCCATCTGCAAAGCGCGGATATTCGCCATTAGCATCATTGATGACATGGGGCAAGAACGACGCACGGTACATCGAGCCATAGAACTTGCCCAGCTCGTCAGCATCAGACGACTGCACATTGATGCGCGACAAGTGCTTGTTCCAGATGTCGGTCAGCTCCATGTGCGTCTTGGTGAAATCGAAATGAGGAATCTCCGACTCGAGATTTATCAGTGCATTGTCAACAGACGTGAACGACGAAGCAGCCTTGAACACCACCTGCGGAACGGCAGTTTTGAACTTCACCCAAATGGTCTGCTTGTCGATTCGCCCGCAAGCAGCAATATCATTGTTCTCGAACTTCATCACAAACCATCCGCTGAAGCCTGCAGGCTCGCCCCATCCCTGATATATGCGATGAACAGGATTCTTGCCCCACAGCACGCAGCTCTCCACATCGATGCCAATCTCGCCCTCGCCCTCATCGCTATTGACCGTGACAATGAGATAAGCCGAATCAGGGTCAGCATACGTGAAGCGGAAAATCGCGCTGCGGCTCTTGCCTGTCAGCTCCACCTGGGTGTGCGTGTCGTCGAGGAAAGCCGAATAGTACGACGGCGTTGCCACCTCCTTCTCGTGCGAGAAATGGGAAGAGAAATCGGCAAGCGTATCAGGCTGGAAGTTGACAGGCATGACAGTGAAAGAGCCATAGTCCTGCGTGCATCCGCCCACAATCCAGTGCGAGCAGCGTATGCCTCGGAAGCGGTCGTGCTTGTACAGATACGGACACACGCCCTTCGCCTCCGTAGCCTCAGCCGTCTGCGGTGTCCAGAAGTTCATGCCATTCGGCTCAAGCACAGCAGGCAGCGTGTGGGCATACTCCTCAGTGCCCTTGCCGAAGAGCCCAGCTGTGCGCGTCTCGCTTGCTGCCGTTCCCACGCGAGTATCTATGTATTGCATATTGCCAGCTTGTCCTGCGATGCGCAAGCACACCGTCAGCATAGCTATGAGCAGAGTCCATTTCTGTGCCATAAAAGAATGCTTATTTATTTACGGCAAAGGTAAAAAAAAAGAGACACATCTCAAAAAGATGCGTCTCTAAACTGATTCTTATGTTTTGAGAATGCCGCAAAGCGACTCACTTTGCTACTTTTCCTCGCCAATAATCTTCCAAATGCCAGCAGCGATAGCAGCACCGGCGAATGGGCCTACGATGAACACCCAAAGGTCGCTGAGTGCCTGGCCACCCTCGAAGAGAGCTGGACCGATGGAGCGAGCTGGGTTGACAGAAGTGCCTGTGTAGTGAATGCCTACAAGGTGGATGAGGATGAGCGAGAGGCCGATTGCAAGGCCAGCGAAATTGCCTGCGCCCTTCTTTGCATCGGTAGTGCCGAGCACCACGAGCACGAAGATGCAAGTGAGGACAATCTCAGCGATGAGACCTGCCACGATGCCATGATTGCCACATGCGTTAGCGCCTGTTGTTGTGCCGCCAGCCAGAGCCTGGTCGGTAGATGTGAGCGCGAAGAGCACTGCAGCACCGAGAATTGCGCCTATTGTCTGGAACACCATATACATGCCAGCATCTTTGCCGCTGATACGCTTAGTGAGGAAGCATCCGAGAGTGATTGCTGGATTGATGTGGCAACCTGAGATGCCGCCGATTGTGTAAGCCATTGCTACTACTGCAAGACCAAAGGCAACTGCTGTGCCAACTACTGATGCTGTGTCGCTGCCGCAGTTGAGCGAAACCGCTGTGCCGCAGCCAAGGAGTGTGAGAACCATTGTTCCTACCATCTCCGCAAGATACTTTTTCATAATAGTAAGTGTTTTTTGAATGTTAATAATAAATTATCTATTTTCACATGGAGTTTGTGAAGGGGTGCTTCATTGGTCCAGATGCAAGATGCCACCCGTGGCAGGGTTCAGAGTCACCTTTGTCGTAGCGCCCTTGTTGAACAACGTAGGGCTAAGCGCATCCACCGTGCCAAACTGCGCAAACGGCAGGTCGTGCTCATACAACACCGTGGCATCCATAGCCGACACTGTCACATGAGCTATGCCAGGCATATTGTATATCAAGCCCACCACTTTGCGCTTTGCAGCTTCCTGCTCTGTAGGCTGATTCACCGTGTGCTTGTCCTTGATGCTGATGTAGTAAGGCGCGCCAGCCAGGTCATCCGCATCCACGAATCCAAGCTTAGACGAGAAGCGGAACAGCACATCATTCTCTGCCTCGCCATCGGGCAGGTATGTGATGGTCTTCGCTGTGCTGACCGTATCTGCATATCCTATGAACATGCTTGTCAGCGCCTCCTCCTGACGGTTCAGTTCGTCAAGCACGATCCTGAGCGACTCGCCATCCTTAGGCATTGCATCCACCTGCCCGCGCTTGATCTCATTCTTGCTCTCGCGAATGGCGAGAATCTCCTCTGCCACCAGCTCTGCCATCTTCACCTTCGATGTCGCCATCAGAATTTCCTCTGTCAGGTACTGCATCGCATCCACGTGCGGTGCCGACTTCCTGTCGGCAGGCAGCGACACCTCTGTCTGGTCCACGTTCGTGTTCACAGCCAGCAAGATGCCCTCATTGCTCAGATGCACGAAAGGCGCGGTGCTCTTGTCCTTCAGCTTCACAGTGTAATACTTGAGCGTGTCGGGCACACCCACCTGACGGATGTTGAGCTTCGTCACAGTCCACTCCGTCATCTGCTCCTTTATCGCGTCGTTCCTATGCAGGAATCGTTCTGCATATCTTGCAAACTCTCCTGGAGTGTAAACAACCTTCTGAGCATACACATCCGCCACAACGGCGGTCTTTGGCAATGCATAGTTCACCCCATTCGCCACAGCGCCAGGGATGAACTCCGTCACCTGAGTCTGAGCCGCAGCCATCAGAGGCAGCATTGCCAAGAGGATTGAATATATCTTTTTCATAAATGTTATTTTCGTAAGTCTTTGAATGCATGCGACAGGCAATCTATTATATCGCTCGACACCATGCTCTCGCAGCACAGCTTCTCTGCTGCGATGTCGCCAGCCAAGCCATGCAGATACACGCCCAGCCTCACTGCTTGCTCACAGCCATAGCCCTGTGCCAGCAGAGCCAGTATGATGCCTGTCAGCACGTCGCCGCTGCCTGCCGTAGCCATGCCCGGGTTGCCCGTTGGGTTGAAGTACACGGCTCCCTCAGGAGTGACAACTGCCGAGTATGCGCCCTTTATCACAATGTATATCTGCTGGCGAACGCACAGTTCGCGAGTGCGCTCCAGCTCTTCATACGAGTTGCGTGTGGTGCTTATCAGTCCAAACAGCTCCTTCTTGTGCGGCGTGAGAATGCTCTTGCGAGGCAGCTGGTTGATCCATCCGCGATGCGAGCCGAGGATGTTCAGAGCATCGGCGTCAACCACGATTGGGCACTTCGACATCGTCACCTGCTCAATGAAAGCCTGCACTGTGTACGGCTCCGTGCCAATGCCTGGACCAATAGCCAGAGCATCAAAGTCCTGTGCGTCAAACGCCTGACTGAAGCATGCGCTGTCACTGTCCACGTCCAGCACTGCTTCCGGAACAGCAATCTGCAGTATGTGAGCATTAGCCTCTGGGGTGTGCACCGTGATCTTCCCCACTCCGCTTCGCAGGCATGCCTTTGCCGACAGTATCGCCGCTCCAGCCATGCCCTTCTTGCCAGCTACCAGCGCAGCATGTCCCATCGAGCCCTTGTGAGCAAACTTCGATCGCTGCCTCAGCCATCCTTTCAGGTTCTTCTTCTCTGTGAAGAAATACGGAGTCTGCGTGAGCTCTGTCTCAGGATCACGGATGCCGATGTCCAGAACCGTCCATTCTCCCACCAGCGGCTCGTTCTCTGGGAAGAGGAACGCCAGCTTAGGAAATTGAAACGTGAAAGTGTAGTCAGCCTGTATCACATGGTTCATCACATTGTACGTGTTGTCGTCGCACATCAGTCCCGAAGGCACATCGATGGCAAGCACAGTGGCTGGCGAACCATTGATGTACTTAACCACCGACGCAAAACCGCCATTGAGCGGACGCGACAAACCTGTGCCGAACAGTCCATCAATGACGAGGTCCGTATCCTCCAGCACTGGAGGCGTGAATGTATTTGTTATCTCTACAAATTCTATATTCTTGCTGCCCATCATTGCGGCATGGGCAGATTGGTATTCAAGCAAGCGCTGCTTGTTCGTTTGGCAATCACCCGAGAGCTTCGCACCAGTGTTGAACAGATACACATACACCTTGTACTTGCTGTCGGCAAGCATCCGCGCCACCGCCAGAGCATCTCCTCCATTGTTGCCAGGACCAGCAAATATCTTTATCGGTGTATCAGCACTCCACATGCTGCAGATCTTGTCAGCCACAGCACGCGATGCACGCTCCATCAGATCTATTGAACTGATAGGTTCGTGCTTGATCGTATATGAATCCAATTCTTTTAATTGTGATGCGGATAATATCTTCATGATGCAAAAATAGTAAAAAGACATTACAAAACAGCAATTTCACACCAAAATGTTGGCAAGCGACTCTCTTTTTCACACATTTATGCTTGTTTTTGTATAAAAATCGCGATTTTTTGAATAACTTTGCATTAAAATTATGCATTTCGTATCCTGTCATGATTACTATAAAAGATAAACAGTTCGATCTGTTCATTTCTTGCGAGCAGATAGAAGAGAAAGTGGCAGCCTTGGCTGAAAAGATGAACAAAGACTATGCTGGCAGCACTCCATTGCTCATTGGCATACTCAACGGAGCCTTCATCTTTGCTGCTGACCTTGTGCGCCACCTCACCTTCCCTCATGAGATCCACTTCGGCAAATTCTCCTCCTACCAGGGCATGGACACCACAGGCAAGGTGAAGGAGCTGATAGGCCTAAGCGTAGATATCACTGGCCGCGACGTGATCATAGTGGAAGACATCGTTGACACGGGAATCACCATGAGCGAACTCGTGCCTAAGTTCAAGGCAAAGGGCGCCAAGAGCGTGGAGATAGCATGCCTGCTCATGAAGCCCGGCAAGCTCAGCGTCCCACTCGACGTGAAGTACTGCGCCATGGAGATTCCTAACGAATTCATCGTTGGCTACGGACTCGACTACGACAACCTGGGCAGGAACTACAAGGACATCTACGTTGTCAAATAGCACAGGCGGCTCCCCCACTCTTTTTCACAGACAGAAGACACAACACTTAATAGATCATTTGGTAAAAACTAATTCAATAATTACATAGAAAATGAAGAATATCATCATCTTTGGTGCTCCAGGCTCAGGCAAGGGCACTTACAGCAGCGAAATCGTTGCTAAGTACAATATGGGTCACATTTCAACAGGCGATGTGCTCCGCGGCGAAATCAAGAATGGCACAGAGCTCGGCAAGATTGCTAAGGGCTATATCGACAATGGTCAGCTCATCCCAGACGAGCTCATGATTGACATCCTCGCAAAGACTTACGATGCTCTTCCAAAGGGACAGGGCGTTATCTTCGACGGATTCCCACGCACAATCCCACAGGCTGACGCTCTCAAGAAGATGCTTGCTGAGCGTGGCGACGAAATGGGCATGATGATTGAGCTCGTTGTTGACGACGAGACTCTCATGGCTCGCCTCCTCAACCGTGCAAAGCTCGAAGGTCGTGCAGACGACAACGAGGTGACTATCAAGAAGCGCTTCGAGGTTTATCACAGCCAGACTGCTCCTCTCGCTGAGTGGTTTGAGAAGGAAGGCATGCGCAACACCTTCACTTGGAATGGATCGAAGGAGAAGATGCTCGAAGCTATCTTCGCCGTTATCGATGCAAAGAACGCATAAAAATACATGGCATTAGAATCAAATTTCATTGACTACGTAAAGATCTTCTGCCGTTCAGGACGAGGCGGTCGAGGCTCCACGCACATGCACAGAGCCAAGTACCTGCCTAAAGGCGGACCTGATGGAGGCAATGGAGGACGCGGAGGCCACATCATTCTGCGAGGCAATCGCAACTACTGGACTCTCCTCCATCTTCGCTACGATCGCCACATCCGCGCTGAGCATGGAGGCAATGGATCGAAGAGCAAAAGTACAGGCAAGCAAGGAGCTGACAAATACATCGAGGTTCCTTGCGGCACTGTAGTATATAATGCAGAGACAGGTGAATACATCTGCGACGTGACAGAGCACGGACAGGAAGTGATCCTCCTCAAGGGAGGTCGCGGCGGACTTGGCAACTTCAACTTCGCCACCCCCACCAACCGTGCTCCGCGCTATGCGCAGCCAGGCGAGCCTATGCAAGAGCTGGCTGTCATCCTGGAGCTCAAGCTTCTGGCAGACGTCGGTCTTGTGGGCTTCCCAAATGCAGGAAAGTCAACACTTGTCAATGCTTTGTCATCAGCAAAGCCAAAGATAGGCAACTATCCGTTCACCACTCTCGAGCCATCGCTTGGCATCGTGCCTTATCGCGACGGTCGCTCATTCGTCATTGCCGACATACCTGGCATCATCGAGGGAGCAAGCGAGGGACGAGGCTTAGGACTCCGTTTCCTCCGACACATCGAGCGCAACACGCTCTTGCTGTTCATGGTGCCTGCTGACACCGATGACATAAAGAAGGAGTATGAGATACTTCTCAACGAGCTGGCTCAGTTCAACCCTGAGCTGCTTGAGAAAGGACGAGTGCTTGCCATCACGAAGTGCGACCTTCTTGGACAAGATGAGGAACTTTTCGACATGCTGCGCGAGAACCTCCCAACAGACCTCCCTGTTGTGTTCATCAGCTCTGTTTCCAACTACAACCTCCAGCCGCTCAAGGACACCCTCTGGCAGGAGATGAACAGCGAGAGCAACAAGCTCGCTGCCATCACCACGCAGGACAGCGTGGTTCACGCCAACAAGACATTCGCCTATCTCGACGACTTCAGCGCCGACGATGACGAAGGCTGGGGCGATGAGCCAGAGCCATACTACGAGGACGGCATCAGCGACGAAGACCTCATCGAGGACTTCGGTGACGACGAAATCGAGTACCTTGACGCATCAGAGATTGAAGACCTTGACGATTTTGAATATACAGATTCTGACAACAAATAGAATGCATATATACAATACACCTAACAATATCACCGCCTTCTCTACCACAAGAGATGGCGGTGTTTCATTCCCAAGCGATGCCAAGCTGTTCCTGCCTCACCATCAGGTGCATGGCATCACTACGCGCATCATCGACCAAGACTTCATCAACCTCAACGCCCTTGAGCAAACCTTGCTCCTGGATGGAGTTGATGCCCTGTGCACCAATCTGCCACACGTGTGCGTATGCGTGAAAACTGCTGATTGCATCCCTGTCCTCCTCTGGGACGAAAGCACCAATGTTATTTCTGCTGTTCATGCAGGGTGGAAAGGCACACGCCTCCGCATCGTGGAGGCAAACATCGACTGCCTACGTTCCACATATAATATAGACGCATCAAATCTCCATGCAATCATCGGTCCTGGCATTGGACCGGAATCCTTCGAGATTGGCGATGAAGTGTATGAAGATTTTGCCTCTCACGGATTCGACATGTCCCTTCTTGCCCGACGCTACCCCAACACAAAGCCAACCCCATTACAACCAGAGAAATGGCACATCGATCTTTGGGAATGCAATCGTCAGCAACTTATCGCCAAAGGACTTAACCCTGCCAACATCCACGTAGCTGGCATAGACACCTTCCAATACTACGACCGCTTTCACTCAGCACGTCGCCACTGCCCTGGCAGAATCATCAACGGAATCATGCAAAAGTGAATCAGCGTCTCCACTGATTCACTTTGCGACATTATGGCTTTCTGACTATGTTCATGAAATGCAACACAAAAAAAAGATGAGCATCAATTGATGTTCATCTTTTCGTGAGGTGCGTACCCGATTCGAACGGGTGTAACTGGTTTTGCAGACCAGTGACTAAGCCACTCATCCAACGCACCGGTTGTTTTTTGTTTTGCGAGTGCAAAGTTAGTACATTTTACAGAAATGGCAAAGCTTTGAGGCATTTTTTTTGAATAAATGATGTTTTTTGTACGGTATGTAGATGCAAAAACGTAATTTTGTGTATAAATAGGGAATTATATAGGGCTTAATTCATGCGCTTTCATTGTGTAGGATTGAAAAATGGTTCAATGGTAATTAGCAAGAATTTACTTGCTGGCTTGGTAATTTCTTATAAATTTCAAAAAAAACATGGATTTGTGTAGTAAACATGACTACTTTTGCGTCTAATGAGTAAAGAGCAGCAAAAAACAAGATAATAACATACTGAAAACAAAAAAATCAATTACAGAAATCTTTCGGCAATATAATATCTATCAATGGATTTTCTAATTCACGAAAATCCTTTATATTACTTGTAATCAAACATTCACATTTAGCAGACAATGCGGCTTGATACTGATACGAATCTTCAATATCCTGAAATTCCACATCTTTCACACCTTTCAACAATTGTGCTTTGGTGTGTCCAGCTACATTAAGATACACTAGCAAGGATTCCAATGTGGCACGGAGCATCTTTATCCTTTCTGTTTTTTCAAAACCTTTGTTTTTGAGAAAAATCTCCGTAAGATAAGTTATCGTATAGAAAGAGCATATTGAAATGAACGCCGAATGCGCCCCCTCTTCTATCTGTTTGAAGATTCTGCTTACGGACTCAACATCTCCACGTGATGCAAGATAATCCATCACTACATTTGTATCAAGAAATATCTTCATAGCGAAAACTTATCCTTCATGTACGCCATACGCATTTCATCATACGACAATTCATCGCTGTCACTATGGGCAAGAATGCCCTTAAGCTCTGACAAGGAATACTTTGCAGGTTCCTCTGTATACGACTCATTTTTTATTTGAACCATCATTACATACATCGTTTGAATGAAACTTGCATCATTTTCATTCGCTAAAGCTTCAATCAGCCTACCTCGCATGATGGAAGAGGAAGGCATTGTCATATAAGTCATAATAGGCTCTTTTGCTTTCATATCAATACTATTTTTGACAAAATCACAAGAACCACTGAATTATCAAAAAAAGGTGTTTTTTCTAATTTTGGCCAAACACCTAACATCGAGCTTGCAACTCACTTAATTTCACCACCTTAACTGTGTTAGGTGTTGCTCAAACACCTAACACAACACCTAACAAACACCTAACACATACCTAACACATACCTAACATTGAAAATTGAGGAAGGTACAGAGTTTCACAAAGTTTTCCGATGCTATGATTTTTGAAGACACAGATGTCGCTTCACGAATGTGGAGGACACAGAACCATTCAGATAGCACAGTAATGCCGCCAAGGCACTCTGTGACCTCCCACTCTCCGCACGGCTTCTTTCTGTGTTCTCTGTGCCTCTGCGGGCGAGTATCAATCATAACATACCAATGAAAAATGAAAAAGAAACCGGCATTTTTCTGTCTGGGGGAATTCACGAGAATAAGAATCAAATGTAACCGACTATCCTTGCCACACGTATAACGCAGACAAAGATTAATACGAGAAGAATGATGTTATAGATGATGAACTCAACTTCATCTTCCCTTGGAGCTGTAAGAAGGTAGTCCTTGAACTTGTTGCAATAAAGTAACACATTTATTTTCAATCCATCAAAGAAAAGCATATTTTTTGTTTCATCCGCCATTTGAGGACATTAGAGCGCTGCGCTTACATTTGAGATAAGAGAAAAAGAAAAGTTCCCAAATATTGGCGGTCTTTGGGAACTTTCTTGTAGGGTTTGTAAGAAGGGATACGCCCACACTTGCAATCCTGTAAATTAGACACTTATTCCTTACTTGCGTAATGTCCTATAAACTTCTATTTCGTTACTCTCGGCAACCATTCCCATTGGAGGTTCTTCAAAGTTATATACAGAAAGCCAGTTCATGGCTCGATGCTGAATTTTCTCATACCACTCAGACTCGGAAGAACATTGCTTGGCAAGCGATTCTGAATACTCAAACAACCTCATAACTTGCGAAGGCCGTGGCTTATATGATGCACGATAACTATCATCTACCATTTTCCTAAACACTTCTAAAGGAAGTGGTATAATTACAGACTTACCACCATAGTAAGTAATATTCATCTGATGAAGAGCATAGAAATGAGCTACACATGCTTCATTTATTGAAGGTGCAATAAAAAGACAATAACAAGGTTTGTCTGTAGTCTTTTTAAGTTTACCCAGATGCCTACTTACTGGTTCACCTTCCATGTCATATTGTTTTTGCCCTGTTGCCATCGTTACTTCAACAGTAAGTTTGAATTCATCGTAGTCACAAACAATATCTGCCATATTGCCAGCAGCTGTACTTAAAGGTTTGCCAAAATCGTCAAAGTTCAGATTGGCTTGGATATTACCACCATCAAGCATTGTCATTGCTCGCCATGTGTTATATTCAAGCATCAAAGGCGCATCATAAATCTCTTTTCCTGCAATTTGGTCAAATGTACTGTTGATTTCATCATACTGTAGGAAATCTTTAATTTCCTTGACCTCTTTATTGATATTATAATCCTTTCTTAGCTGCACTAAATCAGAAAGCATTTCTTTAAGTTCGAGCATAGGCGTGTCATCATCAAACTGATACTGACCTTGATGTGCAAACTCTGGGAACTCTTGCTCGATGCGAGCCATAATCATTTCTCGGTTATCAGTCAACAAACGAGGTGTTTCCGCATTCCCTAAATATGCTACATAATGATATTCATCATCAACATAACAAGGATTTCTATCAACTGTATGAAGTATGTAGTCAACATCTTCTGTTCGTGAAGGCACAATACTCAATGATTTGCCAATATGAGAAACGTTTACAAGCCCAGTAGCCCTGAGATATCTAAAACAAGCATCTGCATAGTCTCGCATATTGCTCGATTGGGTATTCAAGAACTTCTTCAAAGATGCGTCATTACTTTCTCTTGTTTTGGTTTCTCCATTTGCTATACGAGCAGAATATATATTCTTCAACTCTTTTTTCAAATATTCATCTTTGAAGGCTTTGTATTTTCCAACATTTTTGGCTTTGAGTGTACGGAACATTTCTATTTTTCTCACTATATTGCCGAACTCATGATAATCAGTGAGTTGCATTCCAAATATCTGTAACTCATCAAATTTGAGCGTTCCAAAATGCCGCACCAATCTAAGCATTTCCAAATAAGGCTTCACACAGAAATTGGCAGCTTTGGCTGTAGGCTTATGAAAAGGTGAAGGTATTTGGAATTTCAACATCTGACGCAAAAAAACTTCTTCTTTATTCCTTGCTTTTATAAGTGCTTCGCCAGCAGGTGTTATCTGGATGGTTGGGCTAAGCGTTACAAAACCAAGTGATTTTGGCGCTCGGTTAATTCTATCTCTTGCACTAAACGAAGGGTCATTTGCACCTTTTCCATTGTAAAAATCTTCATCTCGAAGAATCTCCATAAAATCACATTGAGATTCTTTATTCCAGACTTTACCCTCAAAATTTTTGATAAGTAAGTCAATCTCAGGAACCATCTTTATTGGGGTTCTTGGAGAGGTCGTGATAAACAACACTTGACTGTCTATAGTTGCCATATTTCTCATTAATAATTAGTCACAACGATATGATTTGCAACGGACTTGAATCTATTCCTAATATTAACCGCATATTGCTTTCCGTATTCATCAACAATCATGCCATTATACAATTCTTCCGTTAAAGGTGTTCTGCCAATAACCATCATTGCCATACATCCAAGATTTCTAAAATCATGCGCTAACTGGCGATGAGAATCTTCATTGAAGCCATCTCGATATTCTTCATTACCATAGTCGGAGAATATGCAATCGTACGGAGGATCCAAAAACATAAAATCTCCTTGTTGACTCATATTGAAGATGTCAGAATAATCTCCATTAAATAATTCTGCTCTTTGGAGCAACTCTGAGTGTTGTTCGGTTATTAATCTCGTATTAATGCTCTTATACCGTCCAAAAGGCACGCTGAACTCTCCCTTGGCATTATATCGTATCATGCCAGAATATGCAGTCTTATTAATGAAATAATACAATAGAGCATCAGAATACTCTCTTTCTGCAAGATTATTGAACATATCTCTGATAGCATAGTACAAATCTTCATTATGGTCTTCTACACGTTCGTTTGGATGCAGTGCTTTGAGAGCATCAAAAGCTGCTCGGTTTTGTGTATACAACGCTTCTATTGCATCTAATTCATGTCGTAATGCTGGATAATTGTCGCGAACTCCTCTGTAAAACGACATCAGCGGAGTATTAATGTCATTGATGATTGCATGTTGTGGTTCAAGATGGAAAAATACAGCACCACCACCTAAAAATGGTTCTATGTATCTTCCATTAAACTCTGGAACATGTTCCATGATGTGGGTAATTTCCTTAGATTTACCTCCACGATATTTTATCATTGGTTTCATACGGTTTTCTGTATTGGATAGCGAATTAATTTCCTAATATCAACTTTTAAGTGAACACCTCTGCCATTCCCTTACTTCGCTCCGTCTGGCTCAGTTTGGATTTCATCACTCGTGGCATCACGATGTTGGCATTATCATCAGTCACAAGTTCTGGCATGATTTGCGAGTGGCATTCATAGCCTTTACCAAAATGCTCGTAGTCGTTTGTTCCCCACATTATATTGACACTTGCATCAGCATTGCCAGTTCGGCTTCCTCTCAGCATTGCTCATGGTATGGTCAACAAGAAGCACCTTCAGCACCTCAATGCTGAATTGTTGATTTGTATTCTCTTGAATACTTATATCTTTTGTTTCTTGAATCATGTGGTGATAAATCGTTGCTATACAGTACGGTAACTACTCAGGTAGGGGTACACGCCCTTAGCTCTCAACTCAAAAGTTGAGAGCTAAGGTGCTGTTTTAATAAACCTGTTGATTATTTCTCTATCTTATACCTTGCGACTTCCACAAGTGCATCAAGCGGATTCTGTTTGTTCTTGATGGCAGTCTGCACTATAGAATGAATGTTCGCATATGCCTGTGCTCCTTCTATTGATTTGAACTGCCCGCTTACTTTCATTTTAG
>JAZRYI010000063.1:0-27139 GCA_045600665.1 Bacteroidaceae bacterium | reverse complement strand
CGCCGCTGCCTTGTCATTCTTCAACCTGTAAGCAGTCTGTCAAAGATCGATTTCTGTCATTTCGGATAGCGGCATAAATAGCCGTCCGGGGCGAGAACCTCGGTTGCTTCCCGAAAGCGAGTGCAAAGGTAGGGAGTTTTTTATTACTGACAAAATATTTGGAGACTTTTTTGCGAAAAAGATTTATTTTTGACAATATGGATGGATTTTCGCACACAAAAAGAGTAATACATTAAAGAAGACATAAATATTGGGGAAAAAAGCCCCCGAGACCGGGTCTCGGGGGAAGGACACGAAGAAAGAGAGGTTATATATCACTCTTTCCTTATTTCAAGAGGCGGTCATCGAGGTAGTTTTCAATGCGAGTAAGGAGGTGATGGCGGGTATTACCTCCATAGATACTGTGATTGCGGTTAGTGTATGTCTGCATATCGAACTGATAGTCGAACTGAGTGAGTGCTTCGGAAAGTTCGGCCGTGTTCTGGAAATGGACATTGTCGTCTGCAAGCCCGTGAATGAGCAGGAGGTCACCCTTGATCTTCTGGTAGCGATGAAGCGGTGAACAATCATAGCCTGATGGATTTTCCTGCGGAGTACGCATGAAGCGTTCGGTGTAAACCGTATCGTAGAAACGCCAATCTGTGACTGGAGCAACTGCCACTCCGCAATTGAACACTCCCCTACCCTCGCAAAGTGACATGAGCGTATTGAAACCGCCAAAGCTCCATCCCCAGATGGCAATTCTCGACTTGTCAACGTAAGGAAGTGATGAGAGGTATATGGCTGTCTCTACTTGATCATGCGATTCGAGCTCACCAAGCTTCAGATATGTACATCGCTTGAACTCCGAACCACGACCGCCTGTGCCACGACCATCGACACATACGACGATGTACCCCTTTTGAGCGAGACGCTGTTCCCATATAAGTCCGCCGACAAATCCATTAGAATAAGAATTGTGCACCTGCTGACTGCCAGGGCCAGAGTACTGATACATAAGTACTGGATACTTCTTTGAAGCGTCGAAGTTATGGGGTTTGAGCATCCATCCGTTGAGAGTGACATTGTCAGCAGTATTGAATGATATGATTTCTGGAGTGCCAAGCTGGAGATTCTTGAGTTTGAACTTGAGTACAGAATTATCTTCAACCACCTTGATTGCTTTGCCTGAGTTATTGCAAAGAGTATATACAGGAGGAGTGCTGATGCTGGAATATGAATCGAGATAGTACTGGCAGTTTTTGCTGAATACAGCAGAATGGAAGCCAATTTCAGAAGAAAGCTTAGTCTTCTTGCCAGATGCATCTAACTTATATATATATTGTTCAAGCGGCGAACCTTCGTTGCTGGCATAGTAGAAAACCTTGCCAGTAGTATCAGTGCCATAGTATGAGCATACCTCATAATTGCCAGAGGTGAGTTTCTTGATGAGGTTGCCATTGATGCTGTAGAGATACATGTGCTGGTAGCCATCACGCTCAGAAAGGAGGACGAACTGGTTGCGTGAGAAATCGATGCTTGCGTATGCGCCTTCGTCAATGTACTTCTTGTTCTCCTCGCGAAGGATGAGTTTTGCATTCGTGCTGCGAGGATTTACAGAATAAAAGTCAAGGCGATCTTGATGACGATTGAGAGTGAGCACCATGAGATTATCCTTGTCGCCAGTGAACTGTATGCGTGGAATGTAGCCATCAGCATCGAGAGGGACCTTCATAGTGCGAGTGACACGCGATTTGATGTCGTAAGTGAGAACTGAAACCTTAGAGTTTGCCTCTCCGGCCTTAGGATATTTATACTCATAAGAGCCAGGATAGAGCGAATACTGTCTCATGGCAGGAGCTGCACCTTGGTACCAAGGGAAAGAGAAAGTCTTAACCTCTGACTCGTCAAAGCGGATCCAAGCAAGCATCTCGCTGTCGGCTGAGAAGTCGAATGCACAATTGAAAGCAAACTCCTCTTCATACACCCAGTCAGGCTTACCGTTTATAACTTTGTTGAATTCACCATCCTTGGTAATCTGCGATTCGGAATTGTTGAAGAGCAGCTTGACAAGGAAGATGTTGTTGTTGCGTACGAAAGCAATCTGATTACCATCAGGAGAAAACTTAGGACACTCCTGTGGACCTCCCATGGAAAGAGGAACTGTTGTGCCATTCTTCACATTATAAATATAATATGTAGAAGTGGCTGAGTGACGATAGATAGGAGTGCGGTTGGTCTCAATGAGAATATTTTTCTCGTCAGGAGAAACGATGTAGCCATCAATGCCACGAATAGACGATGCACCTCTAGCCTTTGAAACATCGAAAATGGTGGAAATAACCTCGCCAGTACGGAATGAGCATCGTTGAATCTGTTTGCCATCATCGGAGATGCGCGAATATGACTCGCCATCCGCAAGCGGATTCACATCACGTATGGATCGCGGATAGTAGCTATATGATGCGATATCAGAAAGAGATATCTGCTGTGCTGTGATGCTCTGCGGACTAACAGCCGAAAGCAGAGCAACGAGAAGAGACACAAGTATTGTCTGAGTTCTTTTCATAATTGTTTTGTTTTACTTTTTTTGAATTTGAGGACAAATTTAGGGTAAGTTTTTGAGATAGGCAAATAAAAAGAGAGGTATTTAGAGCGAGATGGGTGGTTGGAAGAAGAAAAATAGCTATATTTGCAAAAAAATATAAGTAACTGACGTTATATGAATAAAAGCAGGATTTTACACATTATTATATATATAGGATTGATAGGATGCATCGCTTCCATCTTTTCATGCGGAAGCAAGGAAGGAGAAAACTCTGTGGAGAAAATGGAGAACGAGTATGTGCTACCTGACTCAAGAGCCATTCTGTCTAGCATCAAACAGAATGCAGACTTGGTGACGACAGAGGTAACGGTGAGGAAAATCTGCATATATGACTCGAGCAAACATGAAAAATATATATTCACAGATCTACATACGTGGAAGTATGGCAAGAGAATGTGTATCGTACCAATCGAGGTGAAAATAAAGTACGGATATGACCTTAGAGAGATGAGTGCCGACAACATAAAGTTGACGGATGACAGCACTGCAGTCATTATACAGTTGCCAAAGGCAAAGATAGTTGATGCGGGCTACAATCTGAAAGTAGAAGAAGAATCGGTGGTGAGCATCTCGACAGGACTGCGCGACGAAATTGGTCATGAGGTGGAAGAGGAGATAAGGCGCAAAGGATATGAGACTGTGATGAAAGAGGACATCAGCAAATTGGTGGGCAATGATGTGGAGATGAACGCCAAGAGCGTGTTCGAATCGATAGTGAAGAGTTTAGGTTATAAGGATGTAGCTGTCGTAGTAATTAGCAATAAATGAGCGATATGAAAGAGAAGATAAAAAGCATATTAAAACTGTTCATGCAGTTCATATTGCTGAACATGAAATTTGTGAAGCGACTTATCATAATTTGTGTAGCATTGATTATCAGCGTGATATTGATAGTCATATTGACATTCAAAGGCGAAGACAGAGATACAGCTATTGAAATAGAGGACACTCCTATAGAGATAGCCGACATCATGCCTAAGGGCGAGATAGTGGTGAGCAGCGCCTTGATTGAGGACTTTGCCACAATGAAAAAGACACAGAGACACATGGCTTTAATTCCAGAAGAGCACACCTGTGTACAAATACTGAAAATGAAGTGCAGTTTCAAAGTTGATCTGGACAAGGTGGAATACACAAAAGAAGATTCAAGCAATGTGGTATGGGTGAAATTGCCAGAACTGGAATATGTAGATAACCTGCAAGACTCGCCTTTCATGTCGGACGATGAGGAATTCTGGAAGAGAGAATTGCCAAGCACTGATAAACTAAAAGAAAAAGTGAGAGACCAAATCAGAAAACGATTTGACACTCCATCCAATAGAAGGAAGAGTGAACGATTTGCCGAGGATGCTGTCAGCGAGATATTGGAGAAGATGGGGTACGAGGTGGAGTTCGTAAGGAAGATTGAGAAGAAAAACGAATAGGATCAGTCTGCGTACAAGCGTCCTTGAACTGTCTGGCGTTCTTGGAGGCGACATCGCACCTTGTCTACAAACTCATAGTTCTTCAACCCCCAACCAGGGATGGCAAGGAGGCTGGCAGGAGACTGAGACACAAAGCGTTCGAGAACGATGTCAGGACGCAAGCGCTCGATGAAATCAATGACAAGGTCGATGTATTCGTCGGAGGTGAACAAATGAAAATCCGAAGGTTTTTCCACATACTCCTCCGCCATTTTAGTACCTTTAATCAACTGAAGCTGATGCAATTTAAGCAAGGAAATTGGCAGAGAAGATAGCACAGATGCCTCTGCCAGCAGTGATGCTCGGTTCTCGCCAGGAAGTCCAAGTATGATGTGCGCTCCCACACAGATATTGCGAGACGCCGTGCGCAGAATGGCATCAACAGTTTGAGAATGGGTATGACCTCGGTTAATGCGCAGCAAGGTGGAATCATATACAGATTCTATCCCATACTCCACGATGAGAAATGTGCGGCGATTCAAGTCCTCAAGATAGTCGAGAAGCTCGTCTGGCATACAATCAGGACGCGTACCAATGACTATGCCAACAACATCAGGAACCATAAGTGCTTCTTCATATTTTTGTTTCAGTTTTTCAAGAGACGCATAAGTATTGGTATAAGCTTGAAAATAAGCAAGAAACTTCATCCCTGGATACTTCTTAGCAAAGAAACGCTTGCCTTCTTCCAATTGCTGAGTGATGGATTTGGAGTTGTCACAGTACTCTGGATTAAATGTCTGATTGTTACAATACGTACACCCTCCCACCCCAATGCTACCATCACGATTAGGGCAAGTAAAACCCGCATTAAGGGATATCTTCTGCACCTTAATGCCGAGCTGGGATTTCAGCCAGGGACCGTATTCGTTATAACGCTGCATATATCTTACAAAAAAAGGTAATAAACTGAAAGTTTGCAAACAAATTCCTTTTCTTGGTACAAATGTAAGAAAAAATTTGCAATCATAAAGTATATTCCTTACATTTGCATTAATTTTGTTTGCGATAACAATCATTTACCTACTTTTTTATTAAGCAGCATTTTCAACATAATGAAAAGTTTTGCGACATACATGATTTTTTTCATCTCACTTGCCTGGATGGCATGCACATCAGCGCATGCCCAAAACAACGTAAGTGAGATGGACAAGAAATGCAGTGAATGGTATGCGCAAGCAAGCAAATCCGTGAGGAGCACACAATGCCTGGCGTATGCAGATTCAATGTACAAGCGAGGCACTATGATACACGACCATGCGGCTATACTCAAATCGAAAGAGATACGCGTGCTTCACTATTCCCACTTTGATGACATAAAGAAACTGCACGAAGAGGCTGAGGCTTTGCGCAAGGAAGCGCAAGCGAACGAAGAGTTCCGTACTTATTTCTATGCGTACAGCCTTGAAATTCAGAATAGATTGATATACGACCACACTCTTGATGCACTGAAATACGCAAAAGAAATGGCAGAATATGCAAAGAAGGCTGGCTCGGCATATGGTAGATACGCCACTCTGCAGTCAGTGGGCAGCGTGTACTATGCACGCAAAGACTACAAGAAAACCATAGAACTGCTTGACTCCGCCTTGTTATTCGTGGAGAGCGCGCAAGTGGAGAAGCCTGACTTGAAGACCACTAGCATTTATTCTGTGATTGCGGCATCGTATATGCACATGCGAAACATAAACAAGGCGAAAGACACATACGAAATTGGTCTGCGTTTCGCAACAAACAGCACCGACTCATTGACTGTTCTGTTCCCTTACACTCAACTACTGGGCGAAATCGGAGAGAAGAACAATTTCATGGACAAGTATATGCTGATGAAAAAAGCTGTGGGCAAGAATGAGAAATGGTACACCACAACTCTCAACTTGCTAAATGGATACAAGTGTGCATTTGAAGGTCAATATGACAAAGCAGAGGAATACGCGAATGGAGTGGAGTATGAGGAGTACAGAATACGCTTGCTGCGAAACATCTATATGGGCAAGAAGGATTTCCAGAAGGCATACGAGTATGAGACATTCTTGGTGGAGATGAAAGATTCTGTATATACTTCATTGACCAACAAGGACATTGCGCAGCTAAACAAGCAACTGAACAACAACGAACTGAAGCATAAAGCCGAAAAACAAGCGGCAGAATTGCTTCACATGCAAATCATGAGTATCCAGAAAGAGAACGAGCAGATGCTGATGAGAGCAGAAGCCTCGAAGTTACAAGAAGAAGCGGAGAGAAAGCAAGCAAGAGAGGATTCTCTGAAATCGCAGGCACTGCTGAATGAGATGCAGATGAAACGCATCATACAAGAACAGGCACAACAGGTAATCACAGAAAACACGAAGCGCATGCACTTCGTCAACACAATAATGGGTTTGTTCATATTCCTGTTCTTAGGCGCCATCATTGTTACATTTTTCTGGATTAGGCGAAGCAGGAAGACAAACAAGAAACTCGCCATGCTGACTCAAGAACTTACAGAGGCAAGAAATGAGGCACTGAAGACTAACATGATCAAGACAGTCTTCATTCAGAACATGAATCATGAGATTCGTACGCAACTTAACAACGTAACAGGCTTCGCTCAGATTCTAAGTTCGAAAGACATCGTGGTGAGCGAAGAAGAACGCTTGGAATACGGCAAACACATCACAAAGAACGCCCAAATTCTCAACTCCCTGATTGACGATATATTGGACAACTGCAGAAAGAGTGATAATCTTGAGAAGATGAAGAGTAAAGGCTAATGAAAATAAGGTTGTACAGACATATTATCTACTTCGTACTGATGTTGGCATACATGATGCCAGCAAGAATATGTCGTGCTCAAAACAACCTTTACAAGATTGATGATGAGTGTTATAAAATCATGTTGTCGATGAGTTTCAAGGATAGCGAAAGCGACTATCTGAAGAAAACGGAAGAGATGTACAATCTTGCGAGAAAAAAAGGTGACACTAAAGCTCAAACGATTGCAATAAGCCAGCGACTGGTGTTTTACGACAACAACAAGATGCTCGCCAAGATGAGAGAGCAAGCTGAGAAGTTAAGACAAGAAGCTCAAAAGACGGGACATAAGCAATACTACTATTTTGCATACGCTCGCGAGATTGAGGATTTGCTGGAGAATGAAGATGTAGAATCAAGCCTTCAGATTGCAAAGAAAATGCTTAAAGACGCCAATAACGATTCTTATGTATTCGGAAAATTCTCTTGTTATCAAGAGCTTGGAAACATCTACAAGGCAAGGCACAACAATAGACTAAGCACAGAATACTATAAAAAAGCGTTGGAAATCGCCCCACACCTTGTTCCGAAGCAGCGAACGACAGAGATTTACATCTCTCTTGCAAGCCTATCGAAAAATCTTAATGACAGGATGACTTATTACGAGAAAGCGATGAATGAAGCCATGGAAACCAGGGATTCACTCAACACGCTGGAAGCCATGTGTATAACATGTGGAATGTATGAGAAGGAAAAGGACTTCCGAAAATACAATGCCCTTGCAGAAGACATGTTGAAGCGTGTTGAACGTGGCATTGACAGACAGAGCATCGCAACTGCGTACAAAGCTGGGTTTGACAAAAACTACGAAGAGGCTTACAGCATCATAGACAATACGCTCAAAACCAATAGCACAGATAATAACGATGCCCTCATTGCAGGAGAGAAGATTGCGCTTTGGGCAAAAGATGGCGAGAGAGCGGTACATTACGCTATGGAGCGTGGCAGAAACAACTCTGTCAAGTTCAACAATCATCGTGGATTGGAGTTTGCAGAACTGAATGACCTGATAGAGAACGAGAATCTACAATCGCAGAAGGCAGAGCAGGATCGCAATCGTGCAATTCTGCTTCTGGAGAGTCAGAATATGGAACAAAGCAGGCTCGCGCTCGTGGAAGAAACATCTGCCCTCTCTCGCCTCGACCTACAGATGGAGCATCAGAACAAGTTGGCAGAGGATAATAATAAACGAAAGGAAGAAGAGTTGAAAAATGCGGAGAAGGAAAAGGAATACAGAATACAAGCAGAGCTGGAGAAAGAACAAGACTACATGAGCTACACGCTTGTGGTGGTGATCAGTGTGCTTGCCATATTGACTGCTATCATCGTAGCCTTCTTGCTTTACTACCGATACACAGGCATACGCATGCTTCGCTATGCAAAGATACTGCACAAAGCGCGCAACGAGGCACAGGAGGCATCTGCAATGAAGAATATCTTCATTCAGAATATGAGTCATGAGATCCGCACACCCCTCAATGCCGTAATGGGATTCTCGCAGCTGATGACGATTCCCGGATTGCCTCTTAGCGAAGAAGAGAAAGTGGAGTATGCTGAGCACATTCTCAACAATGCCAAGATGCTTACCATGCTTGTGGATGATATTCTCAATACTGCTGAAATTGAGAAAGGTAACTACAGCATAAAAATGGTTGAATGCTGCGTGAATGAAATCTTGGCAGCAGCAATTTCCACTGCGGAATACCGTGCACAGGACGGTGTGAAGATATACTATACTTCAGAAGCGACAGACGATTTCGTGGTTGTGACAGATCCACGACGCACCCAGCAGGTACTCATCAACTTCCTCACAAACGCTTGCAAGCATACTGATGCCGGAACCATCCACCTGCATCTATCGCTGACAGAAAACCCAGACAAGCTCACATTCTCTGTAGCCGACACTGGCTGCGGCATTCCAAAAGAACAAGCAGAGAACATCTTTGACCGCTTCACAAAACTGAATGATTTCAAGCAAGGCACTGGCTTGGGACTCAATATCTGCCGACTCATCTCAAAGAAAATGGGTGGCAAAGTGTATTGCGACACAAGCTACACGAAAGGAGCAAGGTTTGTGTTTGTTTTGCCACTTGTTCTGCCATGATTCACAATCCGTCATTACTAAAATGACAAAAAGAGACTCTTTTCTTTGTAAAAGAAGAAAAAAAGTTACATTTTCTTTGCTGAATTTAGGAAAATGCGTAACTTTGCACGCCGATTATTATTCAGGGACCGTAAAAACGGCCCCGAATCTGTGTGTGGATAGTGTATCCCAATTGGTCGGGAGCATGGTCCGGTAACGCAGAAAACCCATAGGGCAACTTGTGGGCACAGTACGTTTGGCTCGTCAGCAATGACGGGTAACAAACAGCGAACACATTTATTAATCAAACAAACTAAACAATTAAATGAACACTTTAAGTTTCAAGACAAGCTACATCACTCCTGAGGCAGCAGGCAAGAAGTGGGTGGTAGTTGACGCAGAAGGCCAGACTCTTGGTCGTCTTGCTTCAAAAGTAGCAAAAGTACTTCGTGGTAAGTACAAGCCATGCTTCACTCCAAACATGGATTGTGGCGACAACGTAATCGTAATCAATGCAAACAAGATCGTTGTATCTGGCAAGAAGGAAAGTGAGAAGCTTTACATCACTTTCTCAGGTTATCCAGGTGGTCAGCACAAGGCAACTTATGCAGAGATGACAAAGCGTGCAAATGGTTATGAGAAGATCCTTCGTCACGCAGTAAAGGGTATGCTTCCAAAGGGCATCCTCGGTGCTAAGGTTCTCCGCAACCTCTACATCTTCGAAGGCGCAGAGCACGACAAGCAGGCTCAGCAGCCAGAAACACTTGATATTAACCTCCTTAAATAATAAATAAGGTATATGGCAGAAGTAATTAATGCATTGGGCCGTCGCAAGAGCGCAGTTGCCCGCGTGTACCTTACAGAAGGTACTGGTAAGATCATCATCAACAAGCGTGATCTCAAGGACTATTTCCCATCTGAACTCGTTCAGTTCGTTGTAAAGCAGCCTCTCAACCTCCTCGGCGTAGTTGAGAAGTATGACATCAAGGCTAACCTCACAGGCGGTGGCTACACAGGTCAGAGCCAGGCACTTCGCCTCGCTATTGCTCGTGCACTCGTGAAGGTTAATGCAGAAGACAAGAAGGCTCTTCGTGCAGAAGGCTTCATCACTCGCGACCCACGCTCTGTTGAACGTAAGAAGCCAGGTCAGCCAAAGGCACGTCGTAGATTCCAGTTCTCTAAGCGTTAATATTTGGAGAACGCAGATATATAGTTTAGCATCTAAACTGAGGAGATTCGGCACTCAGTCCGAGTGCCGGCTACTTCTTGGTTGGTTAACTATCAAATTAATTAACTCAAAAGAACGTAAACAAAAAGAACAATTATGGCAAGAACAGATTTTGACTCATTGCTCGCAGCAGGTGCGCACTTCGGTCACCTCAAGCGCAAGTGGAACCCATCAATGGCTCCTTACATCTTCATGGAGCGCAACGGCATCCACATCATCGACCTCCACAAGACAGTTGCTAAGGTTGACCAGGCAGCTGACGCTCTCAAGCAGATTGCAAAGAGCGGCAAGCGCATCCTCTTCGTTGCAACAAAGAAGCAGGCTAAGGACGTTGTAGCTGAGAAGGCTGCATCAGTTGGCATGCCATACGTAATCGAGCGCTGGCCAGGTGGTATGCTCACAAACTTCCCAACTATCCGCAAGGCAGTTAAGAAGATGAGCAACATCGACAAGCTCATGGCTGATGGTACATACGACAAGCTTTCTAAGCGTGAGAACCTTCAGATTCAGCGCAAGCGTGCTAAGTTGGAGAAGAACCTCGGTTCTATCGCAGACCTTACTCGTCTCCCATCTGCACTCTTCGTAGTTGACGTAATGAAGGAGCACATCGCAGTTAGCGAGGCTAACCGTCTCGGCATCCCTGTATTCGCTATCGTTGACACAAACTCAGATCCTAAGAACATCGACTTCGTTATCCCAGCAAATGACGACGCTACAAAGTCAGTTGACGTAATCCTCAGCGCAATTTGTGAGGCTATCAACGAGGGTCTCGAGGAGCGCAAGGCTGAGAAGGTTGACATGGAAGCAGCAGGCGAGAAGAAGGCTGAGGAAGCACCAGCAGAGGCTTAATTAAGTTAAAAACAAAAGTTAATAGTTAAAAGTTATGGGCTCAAGACAGTTGCATAACTTTTAGCTTTTCCAAAAACAATCAGACAATTATGGCAATTACTATAAAGGAAATCAACGATCTTCGCAAGAAGACTCAGGCAGGTCTCATGGACTGCAAGAAGGCTCTCACAGAGGCTAATGGCGACATGGAGGCTGCTATGGAGATTCTTCGCAAGAAGGGTCAGCTCATCGCTGCTAAGCGTTCTGACCGTGAGGCTGCTGAGGGTTGCGTACTCGCTAAGGTTGATGGCAACTACGGTGCTATCATCGCCCTCAAGTGCGAAACTGACTTCGTTGCTAAGAATGCAGACTTCGTTGCTCTCGCTACTGACATCATCAACGCAGTTGTTGCAAACAAGTGCAAGAGCATGGAAGAGGTTAACGCTCTTACTATCAACGGCATGAACGTGCTTGACGCTGTAACAGAGCGTTCAGGTGTGACTGGTGAGAAGATGGAGCTCGACGGCTTCTGCTATGTAGAGGGCGAAGACATCGTTTCATACAACCACATGAGCAAGAACACACTCTGCACACTCGTTGTTCTCAACAAGAAGGGCTTTGAGGAGCAGGGCAAGGGCGTAGCAATGCAGGTTGCAGCTATGTCTCCAATCGCTCTTAACGCTGATGCAGTCCCACAGGACGTTAAGGACAAGGAGCTTTCAAACTCTATCGAGAAGGCAAAGCAGAACCAAGTTGGCAAGGCTGTTGAGAACGCTCTCAAGAAGGCAGGTATCAACCCAGCTCACGTTGACAGCGAGGATCACATCGAGTCTAACCAGGCTAAGGGCTGGATCACTGCTGAGGATGCTGCTAAGGCACGCGAAATCAAGGCTACAGTTGCTGAGCAGGCTCTCGCTAACCTCAAGCCAGAGATGATTGAGAACATTGCAAAGGGTATGGTTAACAAGTTCTTCAAGGAGAGCTGTCTCCTTGAGCAGGCTTACATCGACGACAACAAGATCACAGTTGCTCAGTACCTCAAGGGTGCAGACAAAGACCTCACTGTTGTTGACTTCAAGCGTTTCACTCTCTCTGCTGAGTAATCATTTGACAACAAATCAAACAAATACAAAAGGAAGCTTTCGGGCTTCCTTTTTTTTGTTTTAAACTATCATGTATTTGCGGCATTGGCTACAATTCTCTTTCCTTCAATTTCTTCTCGAAGAAACGAATCTTCAAATCAAGTTTTTCCTTCAGTTCTTTAGCGTCACTATACTCTTTGAAGGCAACAGCCAGCTTGTAGCACTCTGCAACATCCTTCTTTGTCTCCTCTGACACTGCAAACTGCTTCAATATACTTTCATAGCCATCAGCAGCAACAGGCACTTCAGTGAACAAATACTTTCGATTAGAATCAATTGCAACCAGCAACATCTTGCCAGATTCTTCAACCTCAGGGAAGAAAGAAAATTTTGTCTTATTGCCAGCATACTTAGGCAATACATAAAATCCTTGCGACTGATACTTTTCATTCTTCTCCAACACAAACAGCGACTTCATATCCGCCAATTCAAATTCCTTAAAAGTAAGCATGCTGTCAGCAGCCACAACCCCTTTCTTTGCTTCTATCAATTCAACGCTATCTGCAAAAGCCATAGCCTCTAATCGCACGTCAAATTCTTTTGGAAATGTAGTTCGCAAAGAGTCAATCATCCTGCGCGCATCATCAAATTTATCCTCTGACATTGCCATTCTTGCTTTAGCAAGCACCTCCTTTGCTGAATCATTGGAGGAGTTGCAGCTGGAGCAGAAACCGAATGCAGCAACGCCAATTGAGCATGAAAGCATATATTTATAAAACTTATGCATGAGTCTTTGTATTTTGTTAAAAACATAGATTATCACTGCAAAGATAAACAAAATAAGACAACATTTAGCAACTTTTCATCTCAAAATGAAAAACTTTCAAATTTTATTGATATATTTGCATTAATTACGATAATGCCGAAGTGTTTTTCGGTCAGTAAAATAACGGTAGACAAAACAAGATGAAGAAACTTACCGACATAGAACTTAAGAATTCCGTATCAAACCCCATTTTCACACTCATAGCAGAAACAGCCGAAGAGCTGCAGCTTGAATGCTACGTGATAGGTGGCTGGGTGCGCGACCTCTACCTTGAACGTCTTTCCAACGACATCGACGTTGTGGTGGTAGACAAACAGCAGCGCACAGAGCGCCCTGGCATTGCCATTGCAAAAGCATTAGGGAGTAAATTGGGCAAGAAGGCACACGTAAGTATATTCAAGAACTTTGGCACTGCTCAAGTCAAGTTTCACAATATGGAACTTGAATTTGTAGGAGCAAGAAAAGAAAGCTACACCCGCGACTCACGCAAACCTATTGTAGAGGACGGCACGCTTGAAGACGATCAAGACAGACGCGATTTCACAATAAACGCAATGGCAATCTGCCTTAACAAGGAACGATTCGGAGAACTTGTCGATCCATTCGGAGGACTCCTCGACATCGAAGACAAGATAATCGCAACACCTCTCGACCCAGATATAACATTCAGCGATGATCCTTTGCGAATGATGAGATGCATTCGCTTCGCCACACAACTTAACTTTCATATTGAGGAAGAAACATTCGAAGCACTCAGCCGCAACAAAGAGCGCATCAAGATTATCTCTGGAGAGCGCATAGCAGAGGAGTTCAACAAGATTCTCCTCTCCCCTGCCCCATCACGCGGAATCGTTGATCTCGACCGCTGCGGCCTCCTTCCGCTAATTTTCCCTGAGTTGGCAAACCTGCAAGGAATCGAGACCAAGAATGGCAAAGCACACAAGGATAATTTCTACCACACGCTTGAAGTGCTCGACAATGTGGCAAAGAGCTATCCCGTTCCAGCAAAAGAAGAAAGAAAGCATAAGGATAAAACTGAAGAGAATGAACTTGCCACAAGATGGGATTCCGAGAAAGATCACTTGCTTTGGCTAAGATGGGCAGCCCTGCTTCACGACATAGGCAAGCCAAAATCAAAACGATTCGACCCAGTTTTAGGATGGACGTTCCACAACCACAACAGCATCGGAGCAAGGATGATTCCAGACATCTTCAGAAAGATGAAACTGCCGATGAACGAGAAGATGAAGTTTGTACAGAAGCTTGTGGAACTGCACATGCGCCCAAGCGTGATTGCCGACGAGGAAGTGACAGACTCAGCCGTACGACGACTGATTTTCGATGCAAGCGGCGATATTGACGACCTGATGATTCTCTGCACAGCAGACATCACTTCAAAGAACGAAATAAAGAAAGCTCGCTTCATCGAAAATTTCCGATTAGTGAAAGAGAAGATATACAAAGTGTCGGAGGAGGATCGCATACGCCTATTCCAGCCAATCATCAATGGAGAAGAGATAATGGAGATGTTCAATCTGCGCCCATCTCGCGAAGTTGGCTTGCTAAAGAATGCCCTCAAGGATGCAGTGCTGGACATGAAGATAGACGGCACATACGAGTCAGCCAAAGCCTTCCTTATTGCGGAAGCAGAGAAACTTGGGTTACTAACAAAATAAACAATATACTATATGAAACTGCTAACAACACTTATGCTTGGCACTGCGCTTTTCGCACAGACAGCCTTTGCACAGACAAAACAGGACGTTGTGTCAACAATCGAGAAAGTAAACGACTACTGGCAAGACCACAACAGCGCTAAATGCCGCGGTTTCTGGGACAATGCCGCTTACTTCACAGGCAACCAGATGGTGTATGAGCTCACAGGCAAGCAGAAGTACCTCGACTATGCCATCAATTGGGCAGAATACAACCACTGGAAAGGAGCAACGCAGACAGATAAAAGCAAATGGGAATACAAGCAGTATGGCGAAGGCATGAACCACGTTCTCTTTGCCGACTGGCAAATCTGCTTCCAAGTATATATAGATCTCTACAAGCTTGAGCACAGAGCAGAACGCATCGAGCGCGCTCTCGAAGTGATGTGCTATCAGGCAAAGACAGCGGAGAAGGACTACTGGTGGTGGTCAGATGCTCTCTACATGGGCTTGCCTATCTTCACCAAGCTCTACACAGTCACTCACGATCAGAAATTGCTTGACAAGCAGTATGAATGCTTCAAATGGACAGACTCTCTTCTTTTCGACACAGAAGATCAGCTCTACTATCGCGACGGCAAGTACGTTTTCCCAAAGGTGAAGACAGCTTGCAATGGCGGCAAGAGTTTCTGGGCTCGTGGCGACGGATGGGTTCTTGCAGGCTTGGCTAAAGTTCTCCAGGACCTTCCAAAGGACAGCAAATACCGTCCATTCTATATTGACCGTTTCAAGAAACTCGCTGAAGGCGTAGCTAAGTGCCAGCAAGAAGGAGGCTACTGGTCTCGCTCTATGCTTTGCGAAGACGATGCTCCTGGCTACGAAACAAGTGGCACAGCATTCTTCACTTATGGCATCCTCTGGGGTGTGAACAATGGCATTCTCCCTGCAAAGCAGTACGAAGTCACCATCAATAAAGCATGGAAGTATCTCACGGAAGTCGCACTCCAGCCTGACGGAAGCATTGGCTATGTTCAGCCTATCGGTGAAAAGCCAGACCCAACTCGCACAGTTGACTCAAAGTCACAGGCTCCATTCGGTACAGGCGCTTGGCTGTTGGCAGCATGCGAATACACAAAGTATATCAAATAAAGAATCAGAAATGAAGAATAGCGCTTTGCATCATACAATGCGCATATCCACAAAGTAATTCTCATTTCATGAATCATAATTCAGATGGAAGGTGACCACATAAAAACATACGAATGGCTCACGCCACTATCGTGGCTGTATGGCTTTGGAGTCGGCATTCGCAATCTCATGTTCGATTGCGGAATGCTGAAGTCAAGGGCGTTCAATGTGCCAATCATTTGTGTGGGCAACATCACCGTCGGAGGAACAGGCAAAACACCTCATACAGAGTACCTCATCCGACTGCTACACAAAGACAATCAAGTAGCAGTGCTCAGCCGAGGCTACAAGCGCAAGACTAAAGGCTATCTCCTTGCCAATTCCAACACACCGATGCAAGACATTGGCGATGAGCCTTTCCAGATGAAGCAGAAGTTTCCATTCATCCACATGGCTGTGGACAAGAACAGATGTCATGGCATCGAGAAGCTCACCAATTCCGAGGTGACGCCAGAGACAGACGTAATCATCCTCGATGATGCCTACCAGCACAGGTACGTGCAGCCAGGAGTGAACATAATGCTGATGGACTACCATCGCCTCATCTACTTCGACAAGCTCCTTCCGGCTGGCAGACTACGAGAACCGAAATCTGCCAAGAAAAGAGCAGACATCGTCATCATCACCAAATGCCCACTCTACATCACCCCAATGGATAGGCGAGGCATAGAGCGAAGCCTCAATTTGGCGAACTGGCAGAAAATCTTCTTCACCACTTTCACCTACGGCGACCTCTATCCCCTCTTTGGCAACAAGTCAGAGACAATGCCCACAGCCTCTCTCAAAGATCGCGACATACTGCTCCTCTCAGGCATTGCATCGCCAGAGCAACTGGAATACGACCTTTCAAAAATAGCCAAGTTCACATCACTCCATTTCGGCGACCATCACAACTTCACACGCAAGGATATCGCAGAAATCGAAGCCAAAGGACAAGGCAAAACAATAATCACCACCGAGAAAGACGCTTCTCGCCTTTTAGGTCTCGGCAAGGATGCATTCAGCAAGGAAATTGCGAGCAACATCTACGTTCTGCCTATCGAAGTGTCATTCATCGGCAACAATCAAGAAGAATTCAATCAAATAATAACAAGCTATGTTAGAAAAAATTCAAGAAACAGCATCCTTTTTAAAGGAAAGAATGCAAGCAGCTCCTGAAACAGCCATCATACTCGGCTCAGGACTTGGCAAACTCGTCGATGAAATCGAAATCGAAAGTGAGATTCCTTACTCAGAAATTCCTAACATGCCTGTTTCTACAGTGGAGGGGCATGCAGGCAAGCTTCTCTTTGGCAAGCTCGGAGGCAAGAACATCCTCGCCATGCAGGGACGCTTCCACTACTATGAAGGTTATTCGATGAAGGAGGTAACATTCCCAATCCGCGTCATGTATGCAATCGGCATCAAGAACCTGATTGTCAGCAATGCAGCAGGAGGCATGAATCCACAGTTCAGCATCGGAGACCTTATGATTATCACCGACCACATCAACAGCTTCCCTGAGAATCCTCTTCGTGGCAAGAACATTGAGCCAGGCCCACGCTTCCCTTCCATGCACGAGGCATACGACAAAGGTTTCATCCAGATTGTGGAAGATGCAGCTCAGCGCCTTGGCATCAAAGTACAGAAAGGCGTGTACGTAGGCACAGCAGGACCAACCTTCGAGACTCCTTCCGAATATCGCATGTTCCGTTCATGGGGTGCAGACGCAGTAGGCATGAGCACTGTGCCAGAAGTAATCGTTGCCGTTCATTGCGGCATCAAGGTGTTCGGCATGTCTGTCATCACCGACCTTGGCGGTTTTGGCGACATCGTGGAAGTCAGTCACGAAGAAGTACAAGAAGCAGCTGACTCTGCTCAGCCAAAGATGACAGCATTGATGAGAGAACTGATTAAAAACATTTAGTAATGCAAAGAACTGAGATATCCACTCTTGGTGAATTTGGACTTATCAATCACCTCACCAAGAACATTGAAATAAAGAACCCAGAAACAAAGGTTGGCATAGGCGATGACTGTGCAGTACTTTCATACTCAGACGACAAGGAAGTGCTCGTCACAACCGACCTTCTCATGGAAGGCGTGCACTTCGACCTCACATACCTTCCACTCAAGCACCTTGGCTACAAGTCGGCAATGGTGAACCTATCCGACATCTACGCAATGGGTGGCATGCCAAAGCAGATCACAGTTAGCCTTGCGCTCAGCAAGCGATTCTGCATTGAAGACATGGAAGACTTCTACGAAGGACTGCGTCTCGCCTGCGATGCACACGGAGTGGACATCGTTGGCGGCGACACAACAAGCTCACGCACTGGCCTTGCCATCTCCATCACTGCCATCGGCGAAGTGGAGCGAGGCAAAGCCATCTACAGGAATGGAGCAAAAGAGACCGACCTCATTTGCGTGTCTGGCGATCTTGGCGGAGCCTATATGGGTTTCCAATTGCTTGAACGTGAGAAGGAAGTCTATTACCAGCAGATAGAGAATGCTAAGAGCGATGCCGAGCGAATGGCAATCGAGCAGCCAGACTTCTCCGGACGCGAATATCTCCTCGAACGCCAGATGAAGCCAGAAGCACGACGCGACATCATCCTCGCTCTCCGCGAGGCTGGCATACAGCCAACATCCATGATGGACGTCAGCGACGGACTCTCATCCGAACTCCTTCACATCTGCACTCAGTCAAAATGCGGATGCCGCGTGTATGAAGAGCGCATTCCTATTGACTACCAGACAGCCGTTATGGCGGAAGAGATGAATATGAATCTCACCACTTGCGCCCTCAACGGCGGCGAGGACTACGAGCTTCTCTTCACTGTTCCAATCACTGACCATGAGAAGATAGAGCAAATGAAAGATGTAAAGCTCATCGGACACATCACAAAACCTGACCTTGGTTGCGCACTCATCACTCGCGACGGTTCGGAATTTGAGTTGAAGGCACAGGGATGGAATCCATTGAGGGGGTGAGAATGAGGACGAAAACGATAACGATAACGATAACAAAAACGATAACGAAAACAAAAACGATAACGAAAAACTATTGCAAAAATAAGTAATAAAACCAAATTAATAACTAATCAATATTAACCTATGGTAAAACGTAGCACACTTGGAGCCCTCATGTTGGCTTCAGCACTTGGGCTCAACGCTCAAAAACCAATGACAGCACCAGAAGGAGGCAAGCAGATTAGCGACGAGCTCATCGGCATCTTCTTCGAGGACATCAGTTCATCAGCCGATGGCGGCTTGAACGCAGAGCTCGTACAGAACGGCTCGTTCGAGTACAGCCTTGCAGAACGCGACGGATGGGGACCTGGCACAGCATGGAAGATCACTCGCCCTGGCCATTCCCTCGGCACAATCGAGGTTCACCAGCAGGAGCCAATCCACCCAAACAACCCTAACTACATGCGTCTCATCATCGAGCGCACACGCCATTTCCACGACTACAATGGCTGGGCAGGATTCGGCATCCAGAACGATGGTTTCGATGGCATCAGCGTGAAGGCTGGCGCTAAATACGACTTCTCTATGTTCGCACGCAACGTGAAGTCAGGTTCAAAGTCTATCCGTATCGTGCTCGGTCAGCCACAGGGCTGGGGCAAAGATCCTAAGGTACTTGCAGAGCAGACAATCAAGGTCGACTCAGAGGACTGGCAGAAATATGCATGCACACTCGAGTCTAACGCCGACTGCAAGAACGCTATCCTTCAGGTCATCTCCCTCACTACAGGCGTGATGGACGTAGATATGGTATCTCTCCTCCCACAGGACACATACAAGGGACACGGTCTCCGCAAGGATCTCGCAGAGTCGCTCGAAGCACTCCAGCCTAAGTTCATGCGCTTCCCTGGCGGTTGCGTGGTTCACGGTGGCGGCGATGGTTTCTGGAACACATATCGCTGGAAGGAAACAGTTGGACCAAAGGAGACTCGCAAGGGCCAGAAGAACACATGGGGCTATCATCAGTCAATGGCTCTCGGCTACTTCGAGTACTTCCAGTTCTGCGAAGACATGGGCATGCAGCCAGTGCCAATCCTCCCATGCGGCGTTAGCTGCCAGGGCACAAATGGCGGTTGGAACATGTGGCCTACACAGGCTCAGGACGTTGTATCTATGAACGACATGGACGAGTGGGTGCAGGACGCTCTCGACCTCATCGAATGGGCTAACGGCGACGAGACAACCAAGTGGGGCAAGGTGCGTGCAGCAGCAGGTCACCCTAAGCCATTCAACCTCAAGTACCTCGGCATCGGCAACGAAGAGAAGATTTCTCCAGAGTTCAACGAGCGCTTCAAGTACATGTACGACATCGTCACTAAGGCTCACCCAGAAATCGTCATCGTAGGCACTGACGGTCCAGGCTCACACCCAGGCAACCCTGACTACGAAAACGGATGGAAGCTTGCAGAGGAACTCGGCATCCCTGTGCTCGACGAGCACTACTACGAGCAGAACGAATACTTCCTCAAGTCTCGCCAGTACGACAGCTACCCACGCGACCGCAAAACTAAGGTTTACCTTGGCGAGTATGCAGCAAAGGACAAGAAGCTCATCGATGCACTGGCAGAGGCTCTCTACCTCATCCACGTAGAACGCAACGCTGACGTTGTCACTATGACATCATACGCACCACTCTTCGCTCGCAAGAACGGCACAAGCTGGAACCCAGACCTCATCTACTTCGACAACGAGCGTCCATACCTCACTTGCTCATACTACGTTCAGCAGATGTTCGGCCAGTCATCAGGCAACTACTACTATGGCGACTGTGTCACAATCGAGAACCAAGACAAGTCGCAGGGTGAGGGCATGCTCCAGGAGCAGTCAGTTGTGCTCAACACAAAGACAAGCGAGCTCTTTGTCAAGGTTGCCAACGCTACTGCCAACACAAAGAAGGCTAAGGTTGACCTCTCTCGCTTCAAGTCATTGAAGCCAAACGCAACAAAGGTCACTCTCTCTGGCCAGCCACAGGATGAGAACAACTACGACCAGCAGCCAATCGCTCCTAAGACAGAGCAGATCAAGGTTGCAAAGACTATGGAGCTCGAAATCGCTCCATACTCATTCACAATGCTCAAAATCAAGCTTTAATCCCACAAAGCTCTTATCATCATAAAAAGGAATCGGTTAGAAGCGCCTGCTTCTAACCGATTTTTTTTATGCTATACAATTCTATTCAAATGTGTAAGTCTTCCAGCCATCGTAAGTCTTGAGGCTGAAGACGACGTGGGTGATGCTGTCAGGCTTCTGGTAGGTTGGCAAAGAGAGATACACGTTGCTGGTATAGGACTCTATGTCTTGTTTTGAGCGCTGGTGAACAAGGGAGATGAATTCCTTTCCGCCCACCACACTGTCGATGCAGAAAGCATAGAAATGCCTGCCGTAGCCCATCGTACGCACGCCAAGCTTCATATTTACAAAACCCCTGCCCTTCCAGATGCTCGTAAGCTCCACTGGGTCGTGCGGCAACTCATCTCTGCTCACGCCAAAGCTATCGGCAGGATGCGGAAACGAAGACACAACAGAAGATATATCGTGAATCGCCACGCCATCGCCCTCAAACGTGTAAGTGGCTATGCAGCGATACGCCGAATCCTTAGCTTGCGCTTTCAATTCCGGCTCCTTCAGTTCCATCCTCCTGCCATCCTCCAGCACGATGCTTCTCACCTTTCCTGCGCTGTCCGTCTCTGCCATGACAAAATCAGTGATGTAGGCTGGCACAAACGCATCATCGTCAGAGCATGACGACACCGAGAATAGAAAAGCAGACAAAGGAAAAAGAAGAGCAGCCAACTTGCTCGTCACGCCTTTCATACCGTTCTCACCTATTTATTTGTTCCACAATGCCTTCTCATGGTTGCGCAGCGGATTAGCATACATAGCCACAAGCTTTTCGCGCAGGAACTCAGTGTCAGGGTTCTCCACATCCACCATCTTGATGCGCGACTCGATGTATGCATTCTCGCGACCAGCAAGAGCATCGCGGTTGATATCGTATATCTTGTAGTTCTTATGAATCTCGTGGTCGATATGCTCCGCCACTATGTGGAAGATGTCAGACTTCTCGATGGCAGCAGGATCAAGCGTGTCGAGCCAGTCGTTGATGCAGTCGGCAGCCTGATAGTGCACATGTCCCTTCTTGCCCCAGATGCCAATCTTCATGTTGTCCAGGTCATCCTGCTTAGTCTTCTTCCACCCTGGCACATCGCGCTTGCACTGAAACTCCTTAGCCTTAAGATAGTCGCAAGGATCATACTCATAGCTGATGGCAAGCGGCACGATATTCATGTGGCGAAGATTTGTGATGATATCCTCCGTAGTCTTGCCAGGCGTTGGACCACCCATGTTCAGCATCTTCAGCACCGACTCCTGCGTGAGATCGTTGCTGTCCTTAGCACGCCCCTCTCGCTGCGCTATCCATATATTCTCATTCTTCTCATTGATAGCGAAATGCATATACTGGCTCATGTGTATCGAGCTCTTCAGCATCTCCTTTGGAGTAAGCCCACGATTGACTATAAACGACTTGTTCATTCTGACGAGAGTCTTAATCCATGGATAAATCAAAAGATTGTTGCCTATTGCAATCTCTACCGAAGTTGAGAATCCATCTTTGATGAGAAGCACGTCCAGAATAGCCGAATCAAGCACTATATCACGATGGTTGGACATGAATGTGTAATTGCCCTTGCGGTCAAGCGACTTCGGGAAATTGTAGGAATAGCCAGAAGCCCCTTTGTGCAGAGCATAGAACACCAATGGCTTCATGAATCTCTTCTGAAAATCAAGTGGAGTCTTTATGCCAATAAACAGCTTGCGAAGCAGCCAGTTGCGGAACTTCTTTGGCAGAGGAATCATACCTTGCAAGATCTTGTCAAACTGACGATCCTGCAGCATCTCCTCAAACGCTTCCTTCATCTCGCCTTCACCGAGAGGGCGAATATCGTCAAAATCGTGAATATCCATATAATTTATTCAGATAGTTTATCTTCAATTATCTCGCTCAGCACGTCCTTCATCTCCAGCCCTGCAGCACGCACCTGCTGAGGAATGAAGCTTGTTGCAGTCATGCCCGGCGTTGTATTTATTTCCAGCATATTTATCACATCAGCCCCATCATCATTCTTCGAGATGATGTAGTCGATGCGAATGATGCCGCTTGCACCGAGGATGTCGTATATTGCACCCGTCAGCGCCTGCACGCGCTTGGTTGTGTCGTCGCTCAGGCGAGCTGGAGTGATTTCTTCCACCAATCCGTTGTACTTAGCGTCATAGTCAAAGAACTCCGTCTTTGGCACCACCTCAGTGATAGGCAGCACCTGTCCGCCTCCATTCTTTGTCTTATACACGCCGTTGCTTATCTCTGTGCCAGAAAGCAAGCTCTCTATCAGCACCTCAGGACTCTCATTCATCGCCTTCTCTATAGCAGGCACAATGTCCTCCACCGTCTTGCACTTGGTCACGCCAAACGACGAACCGCCAGCATTAGGCTTGATGAAGCAAGGCAATCCCACCTTCTCGGCGATTGCAGCCGCATCCACGTCCTGCCCCTGACGAACAAGAATCTCTTCCGCCACCTTCACGCCAAAGCCCTTCAAGTACTGGTTCAGCACGAACTTGTTGAAAGTCATGGCCTCAACGAGCGCGCTGCTCGTGCTGTAAGGAATCTTCAGCAAGTCGAAATATCCCTGCAGGATACCATCCTCGCCTGGAGTGCCATGAATCGTGATGTAGGCAAAATCAGGCTGCACATTCTTTCCCCATTCGTCCTTGAACGAGAAATTATGGCGATACACAGGCGACTTCTTGCCACTGTGCAGATGAGCCTCCCAAGCCTCGCTCGACACCTCTACTATATATACGTCATACTTTTCTTTGTCAATCCAAGAATCAATACCTGCCGCACTTCTCAGCGACACATCGTGCTCGGAGCTATCACCTCCAGCAACAATTGCAATTACCTTTTTCATTCTTCCTTGGCGTATGCGCGCCACTTGTTTAATAAGTTTGTTATATCTTCTGGCAGTTCACTGTCGAACATCATCTCCTTGCCCGTAGTCGGATGCACGAAGCCAAGCGTCTTGGCATGCAGCACCTGGCGAGGGCAAAGCTTGAAGCAGTTCTCAATGTACTGCTTGTACTTCGAGCTTGTCGTGCCCTTCAGTATCTGGTCGCCGCCGTATCGCTCGTCGCTGAACAGCGGATGCCCGATGTGCCTCATGTGTGCACGAATCTGATGCGTGCGTCCAGTCTCAAGCACGCACTTCACCAGTGTCGTGTAGCCGTACCGCTCCAGCACCATGTAGTGCGTCACTGCATGCTTGCCAAACTCGCTTCCCGGTGGGAAAACCGCCATTCGCATCCTGTCCTTCAGGTCGCGTCCGATGTTGCCCTCTATGCGACCGCCATCCTCGGTGAAGTTGCCCCACACCAAGGCATTATACTCACGCTTCGTAGTCTTGTTGAAAAACTGCAAGCCCAGATGCGTCTTCGCCACAGCCGTCTTAGCCACCACAAGCAGACCGCTCGTGTCCTTGTCTATGCGGTGCACGAGACCTATCTCTGGGTCGTTGATGTCATACTGAGGCATATCCTTCAAGTGCCAAGCAATGGCATTCAGCAGCGTGCCATGCCAGTTGCCAAACCCCGGGTGCACCACAAGCCCCGCAGGCTTGTTCACCACCATCAAGTCTTCATCCTCATACACTATGTTCAGCGGAATATCCTCAGGTGTAATCTTATTCTCGAAATGAGGACGATCCAGCATCACCTGAATCACATCATCAGGCTTCACCTTGTAGCTGCGCTTCACCGGCTTGCCATTGCACATGATGAATCCCGAGTCGGCAGCCTTCTGCACCCTGTTGCGCGACGTGTTACTCAAATGGATAAGCAAGAACTTATCCACTCTCAGGAGCTTCTGCTTCTTGTCTGCAACAAAACGGTGATGCTCATACAGCTGCCCCGTCTCGTCATCCTCCATCTCATCGTCAGACGCAAAGCCCTCCAGCTCCAAGCCCTCCACCAACTCCTCGTCCTCAGCCATAATTTCTTTAACCATTAACCATTAAACTTTAACCATTAACCACTAACCATCAAAGCTCAATGTCAAAATCATTGCTCACCTCTTCCCCTTCTTCATCCTCCACCTCATGCACCTTCAGCGAGTCAGGCGTTTCACCGCCACCCACAATGATTGTCACAGCACGGTCGCGCGACACATTCTCGCCCGCGTGCAGCATCTTCACTCCCTGCTTCACTCCAATCACCAGATCCTTGTCGCGATCATACACCACCTCGTTGGCAGTGAACTTGAATCCCAGCGCAGACAGCGCAGCCTGCACCTCGCGCAGCGAGCCATCCACTCTCGGCAGCCTCACCATAGGCTCGCCCTTCAGGTTCACGGTCAGATACACCACTCTGCCGCCCTTCACCTCGCATCCAGCCTTAGGCGACTGATCCAGCACCGAGCCAGGCGCAGCCGCCTTGTCGTAGGTCGAGTCCGATATGATGCTCACCAGATCCCTCTCCTTCAGCATCTGCTCCGCCTCGAACGCAGGCTTGCCCACCACGCTCGGCACCTCAATCTTCTCGCCATGGTGAGTGAACGTGTCGAGCAAATAGAAAGTCACCACAGGCACAGCCAGGATGATGAGCACCATCAGAACGAGGCTGCCCCAGAACTTGGCGCCCGTCTTGCCAGTAAAGTATGTCTTCAATGCCATAATTCCTTTATTTTATTAATGTAAAACAGTTGCAAAGTTACGAATAAGCCAACGAAAAACAAAATTATTTCAGGTTTTTCATAGCAAGAGCACCTCACAGAGCACAAAAAAAGCAGAAGTTCCATGAAAACTTCTGCTTTTTGCATCTTCGAGTCCAGCAAGGATTATTTTCCGTGGTGCTCGCTTGATACAGTAAGAGACTTGCGACCCTTCTTGCGGCGAGCTGCCAAAACGCGACGGCCATTAGCAGTCTGCATACGAAGGCGGAAACCATGCTTGTTGATTCTCTTTCTGTTGTGTGGCTGGAATGTTCTTTTCATTGTTCTATTTAGTTTTTATTGTTATTGTTCTTATTCTCTCATCGAGCATTAATTTAGAAGCATAACGAACACGAGTTGCCGCAACAACTCACGATTCGGAGTGCAAAATTAGGTATTTTCCACAAATCCGCAAAGGAAAACACCAAAAATCCACAACTTTTTTTGTCATTTTAATGAAAAAGCGTAATTTTGCACCCGATTTCGATAAGACAAGAAACAATTATTAATAATTAGAGTGCAGATTGAGAGTTCTCGCCAATCGACACAAATCAGGAGCCTCTCAACTCTAACCTCTCAACACTAAACAGAACAATATGGCTATTTTAGCAGGTGACATCAAGAAGGGCGTATGCCTTCGTCTCGACGACAACAAGATTTGGGTAGTAATCGACTTCCTCCACATCAAGCCAGGTAAGGGCAACACTGTGATGAAGACAAAGCTTCGCAACGTAGAAGACGGCCGCGTGCTTGAGCGCACATGGATCGTATCAGCAAAGCTCGACGACGTGACAGTATCACACCAGCAGTTCCAGTACCTCTACAAGGAGGGCGAGGATATGGTATTCATGAACATGGAGTCATTCGAGCAGATCAACATCAACAAGGACCTCATCACAGGCGGTGACTTCCTCAAGGAAGGCGAGACAATCGTAATGGCATCCATCGATGACCAGACAGGTGCTATCCTCACAGCTGAGGCACCAGTTAAGATTGTCCTTGAGGTAACATACACAGAGCCAGGCTTCGCAGGCAACACAGCTACAAACGCATCAAAGCCAGCTACACTCGAGACAGGCGTTGAAATCCGCGTGCCACTCTTCATCAACGAAGGCGACATGGTAGAGGTTGACACACGCGACGGATCATACGTAACACGCGTAACAAACAAGTAATCACAAAGGGGGCACACACTCCCCTATTGCAAAGAAAGACAACAACGGTTTCCAAGCCACTCGCTTGGGAACCGTTGTTTTTTATTGTTTCTCCACCGCTTGCCACCCGAGTCCTTCCCTGCAAAGGACTGGAGTCCTTGACGGCAAAGGACAGCAGTCCTTTGCGAGGAAGGACTGACCTTTACCATTAATTTTGCAACATGGCTACCTTTTCTGTTTTATGTATTGTGTACAGTAACCAGAAGTAAACCAACAACTTTTATGCGATGGTGTATTTTTGGTGTATTATTTTATCGTGTTTCAATAGGCTTATTTGAGAACAAAAGTGTATATTTGCATCAAAAATAATCGCAAGAATAATATGAGAAAACTGTTTTATTGCGTGGTGGGGCTGATTGTGGTGCTTGCCATTGCCTCTTGCTCTGACCACAAGGGGGCACGTGAATTGTATGACCGTGTCAA